>CAIYYI010000485.1 GCA_903930345.1 uncultured Verrucomicrobiota bacterium | reverse complement strand
GCCAAAGAAATGCTTGCGAATATAGCTGCCATGTTCGACCGAATACTTCTGGTATTCACCATCGATAACCTCATTCATGCGGCGCAGCAATTTGCCCGAGGGATCGGCCTTGATCAAGGCATCCCATTCCGAACCCCAAATGACTTTGATGGCATTCCAACCCGCGCCGCGGAAGGCGGCTTCCAGTTCCTGAATGATTTTGCCGTTGCCGCGCACCGGACCATCCAGGCGCTGCAAGTTGCAGTTGACCACCCAGATGAGGTTATCGAGATTTTCCCGCGAGGCCAGCGTGAGGGAACCAAGCGTTTCCGGTTCATCGCTCTCACCGTCGCCCACAAAACACCACACCTTGGGCTCCTGCTTCCACTTCACCAGGCCCCGCGCCTGAAGGTAACGATTAAAGCGTGCCTGGTAAATCGACATGATTGGACCGAGGCCCATCGAAACCGTGGGAAATTGCCAGAAATCAGGCATCAGATACGGGTGGGGGTAGGAGGAAAGCCCGCCCCCTTCCGCCAGTTCCTGGCGAAAATTGCCCAAATGCTTCTCTGTCAAACGGCCCTCCAAGAAGGCCCGGGCGTAAATGCCAGGGGAAGCATGGCCCTGGAAAAAAACCATGTCAGCCGGACGCTCCGGATCATCACCACCCCGGAAAAAATGATTGAAGCCCACCTCATACAGGGTGGCACAGGAGGCATACGTGGAAATGTGCCCTCCCAAACCATCATGCAAACGATTGGCATTCACCACCATGGCCATGGCGTTCCAGCGGATCAAGCTCTTGATGCGCCGCTCAACTTCGGAGAGCCCGGGATAGGCCGGCTCATCGCTCACAGGGATGGTGTTCTCGTATCCGGTGCTGATAAAGCGAGGCATCCGCTTGCCCTTGGCTTCCAAGTCTTCCACCACGCTGGTGACGAACTGGACGGCACGCTCCATCTCCTCCTCAGCCAGCATTGATTTGACCAAGGTTTCCAGCGCGGCCACTGGCCCAATCGGGTTGGGGGCTTTGTTGGAATTTTCCGGCGAAATGTCAAGATTGCTGGCGGAAGGGTCCGCCACGATATCAGCAGTGGAATTGGTTGCAGCTTTCACAAAATAAACACCCTGCCCAAGTTGTTTGACGAGTAAAAACCTCATCCTCCCATACGGTAAGATCAAGTCTCTCGTGCTTGAGCCAAAAAATAGTCTCGCCACTTTGGGAACCCGGTTGCAGTGTCGCTGACCCATGGTCCAGATGGCGCGGGCATCTTGCCCGGGTCAAGATGCCATAGAAAAATCTGTTGGCCAATGAAATATATCGATGTGACCCTTAGTTCTCCAGCGGAAAACCTCGCGTGCGATGAGGCGCTGGCCGAATGGTGCGACACTCAGGGCCTGCCGGTGCTGCGCTTCTGGGAATCGCCCTCATATTTCGTGGTGTTGGGATACGCAAATGTCTGCGAACTTGAAGTTTACCGATCCAATTGCGAGCGGGATGGCATCCCGATCCTGCGACGCGCCAGTGGCGGAGGCACCGTCCTGCAGGGTCCGGGTTGTTTAAACTATGCCCTGGCCTGGCCGGTTTCGTCCGGGAGCCCGTTGCAGAGCATCACCGCGACCAATGCATTTGTGATGTCGCGTTTGGAAGCAGCACTGCAACCAATCGTAAAAGATACTGTTAGAATACAAGGATACACCGACCTCACCAGTGGTAACCGCAAGGTTTCCGGAAACGCCCAGCGACGGTTTCGCCATAGCTTCCTGTTTCATGGCACCCTGCTGTATCGGTTTGATTTGGGACTGTTGGACAAGTACTTGCGCTTTCCGCCCCGTCATCCCGCCTACCGCAAAGAACGCTCCCATCTCGATTTTGTGGCGAACCTGGCTTTGATCGATACCCAACTGAAAGCAGCCCTACGGCAAGCATGGCAAGCCGACGCTGAGTTTCCCAACCTTCCTCTGGAACGGATTCAGGAACTGCGGCATCAAAAGTATGATTGCGCAGCATGGAATTTGAAGTTGTAAGCGCGAACGTAGCCGTGTTCCTGATACCAGGCGACGGCATCGGCCAAGGCTGTGCGGGGGGATGTTTGGGGTAACCCCGCCCTCATACGAAACAGGTTCTCAAAGGTTCGGCGGGCCGGTATGATCGCCCACCAAGCTTCAAATTAAAAAGCGCCGACGATCAGTGCTCTAACAAAAAGCCCGCTCCAAAGAGCGGGCTTTTCCTGAACAGCAATCAAGGCCTGAAGGTGCTCCCGAAGCGTTTACTTCGCCGGGACGGCGTTGGTCGCCACCGCTTTGACGGTGACGGGTTTGTTCGGTGCTCCTGGCGTGGGGATGGAGGCATCCGAGAGACGGTTCGTGGAAAGGGCATTCATGGCCTTCTCCTGAGCAGCCTTGGCAGCTTCAGGGTGATCCCGCTGGATGACCATGGCGCGCATCATCGCCTCCTCCGCAAATGAGCTGTAACGCTCCTGGGTGGAGATGTCGATGTAGAGGGAAGTGGCCTGCTCGAATTTGTTTTGCACCTCGTACACGCGCCCCAAAGCCAACCGGGCCGGGGTCACCACGGACATATCGGTGGCGAAGCGTGAAATGACTTCCTGATACTTCGTGATGGCGTCGTTGGGTTTGTTGGCTGCATCCAGACAGGCGGCGATGCCGAAACTGGCCTGGGGCACCAACGCATGCGTGGCGTATTTCTGCACAAATTTCTCGAACTGGGCCTGGGCCTCGGGAAATTTGCCATCCGCAAACAGTGTGGCCGCCCCCAACAGAAGCGCGCGCGGACCCGCCGCCGTACCGGCACGATCCTCAGCCAGACGCAAAAACTGCTCGGCGGTCGCCGGTGTGTGGCGCGCCAAGGATGCGATGGGTAGGCGCAACTCGGAGAGTGCCTCGGAGGCACCCAATTCCTTTTCTTGGTCATAGTACCGATAAACCACGATGACCACAATCAAGGCTAAGGCGGTGATCCCAACGAACTTGAGCCTCTGCTTGTTCTCTTCGAACCAAGCTTGAATTTCAAGTGCGCCCGTATCCGTTTGCTGCTGTGTTGTCTGCGAATCCATATAACAGGGTGCGGAATCTTCGACGGATGGCTCCAAAACGCAAGCCTGAAATGCAGTAAATGAGTGCCGGAATGAACAAAGTGAATCCACCAACCTTCACTCTGGGCTTCACCCTTTCACATGGTTACGATTTATCTGCCTAAGCAATAAATACTTATAAAACACCTCCCGGGCACAAATGGAGGCGATACGCCATCCCTGGCGCCCATCCAGAAACCCGCGTTTTAGCAGGTAGCCGCGAAACCAGCGGAAACCGCCACGCAGGTGAGGAGTCCAGGGGTAAACCGTGCGGCCAGCCTCCGCCTGGGTTTCGGCCCAGAGCCGGGCATACTTCTGGGCGCGCTCCCAGTGGTCGCGCGAATCCCGGAAGCTATAGTGGTGCAACTCCCCCTGCAATGGAACCACCCGGCCGTTGATCTCCAACCGCTCATGCACTTTCCCACCGGCAAAACGGGCGGCCTTTCGACGAAACAGCCGCACCAAACGGTCCGGATACCAATCGCCATGGCGAATCCAACGCCCTTCATACGGCACACAGCGCGGCACGCTATAGCCAGCCACTGCGGTGGGAGCTGCATGCTGCTTCCATTGCCGGATCTCCGTCTGAAGATCTGCAGACAGTTCCTCATCCGCATCCAGGCTGAACACCCATTCATGGGTGGCCAGATCAATGACCCGGTTTTTTTGGATCACGTAACCGGGCCAGTCACGCACTTCCCAGCGTGCCCCGTATTTCCGGGCGGTGGCCTCGGTGCCATCAGTGCTGCCGGAATCCACGATGCAAATCTCATCGGCCAATTCCACGCAGCTTCGAAGGCAGCGATCCAGGTTCTCCTGTTCATTGAGAGTGATGAGGCAGAATGTGATTTTCATCGTGCTCCCTCCCGTTTTTCCAGTGCGGCCAATTCCAGCACCGCCAGTGTTTCCCTCACATTGCGGTCCAGCGAAAGGTCGGCGGCAGGAATTGTCAATCCCGGCCGAGGCAGATCCAGCCATTTTTGGATTTGGGCGGCCACTTCCGCAGCATCCTCGGGATGGGCAAGCACCTGGCCATTACGCCCCGGGGTAAGCCACTCGGCTGCCCCATTGTAAACGGACGTCAGCACCGGCAACCCAGCCGCCAGGGCTTCGGGAACCACATTGGACGACGGCTCGTAAATCGGCAAAAACAGGAACAAATCCGCTGCGCAATAGGCATCCTCCACACGGGCCATCGGACCAGCGAAGATCACGGATTGGCCATCCGCATCGGAGGGACGGTCCTTGCCCACGACCACCAAACGAACACGCCGAAGCCGGTTTTGGCTGGATGGCAAGTGCTGGTTGATGCGCTGCAGGGGGGCGGACAGAAACCCATAGCCCTTACGTTCCAGGCCGGAACCGACAAACAACGCCACAAAATCATGCTCGCCCACCCCCCATTGTTGCCGGGTGACAGTACGATGCCCCTGCTGAAACCGGGCCACCTCAATGCCATTGCGGACCCGGTGAATCCGTTCGATCGGAAAGTCAAAACAACGCCGGATCTCCGCCTGAACCATGCCTGAATTGACGATCACATGCCGGGTGACAGCGGGATCGAAGGTGCGCCGCTCCAAAGCCAGCATACCGGCGTGAAAGCGGCCGCAGCCGACCAGCCATCGTTTCCACCAGGGTGCAAACCGCCGGCGTTGTTCCAACCAGACTTGGTGGACACCATCCCCGGCCCGGTAAACATCCTGGCAAAAAGTACGCTCCAGACTGAAGATGCAATCAAAAAGATCCGCTTGGATGGCCTGGCGGGCTGCCTCAGCGAAGCGCCCGGGGCGGGTGGCCCGGGAACCGCCTGGTGACAGAGGGTGGAATCGCACTCCGTGACTGGGGTTATCCCAAGCCTCCGCCAGCAGATGTACCTCATGGCCAGACCCAACCAGCGCGGCCAGCAGCCGTTGCAAGTAAAGTTCCGCCCCGCCCGTGGCAGAAAAATGACGGCGTATGAGGGCCAGTTTCATGCCGTCAAAAAGCGCCGGTAGATGGCATCCAGTTGATTCAGCATCGCCTCCAGGCTATGCTGAGTTTCCACCATTCGGCGGCCTTGCTCTGCCAATTGCCGGGTGCGGCCAGCATCGGCCAACACTTCGCGAATCCCCGCCGCCATGACAGTGGCATCACCACCGGGAACGATGCGCCCGGTTTCGCCCGGAAGAATGATTTCCGGTATGCCCCCCACATCGCTGCCCAGCACCGGGGTTTTAACCGCCAAGGCCTGAAGCCCAATCTGCGGTACCCCCTCATGTTTCAGGGAGGGGATGAGCAGGAGGTCAAGGCCACGCAACACTTCCGGCACATCTTCGCGATGGCCCGCCAGGACAACCTGATCCTGCAAACCACGTTCACGAATGTCCTTTTCAATCGCGGACCGCATGGGACCATCGCCCACGATGACGTACCGGGCTGGAAAACCGGCTTGCTGCAATTGTTGGATGGCTTGTAGAAACACGGCGTGCCCCTTCCAAGAGCGCAGCACGGAAACCATGCCCACCCAGGGCAAGCCAGGGTCGCCGTCACCGAACCGGGCCTTGGGTCCCACCGGGGAAAACCGGGCGACATCAATTCCGGTGGGCACAGTGGCAATACGGTTGGACGGCAGGTGGAACATTTCGCGGAAGTGGGCGGTGATGCGGTCGCTGGTGGTCAGGACAAAATCCGCCAGGGTCGTGAACGCGTGACGGCTGAGCCAGGCATTGGGGTAATCCACGTCAATGTGCCGGGTCCGCACAATGAAAGGGACGCGCGCGAGGCGGCCCGCCACCCCCAGCAGCCAGCCATCACGGGAGCTGTGGGGATTGAGCACCTGCACCCGCTGTTGACGCAGCCAGCCAGCGAGGCGGATGGCTTGAAATGGGAATTTAAAGCGGGTGACGTCCAACGGAACCGACGTGACACCGACGGACTGGGCTCGCCTCCAGATCTGGCTGGCTGGCGGGGCCAGGAGCGCAACCGAGCAACCGCGTCCCTGAAAACCAACCAACTCCGCCATCACCCGGTGTTCCTGTCCGCCCCAGCCAAGGGAGCTTTCGGAATGGGCAATACGCCAAGGAGTAAAAACGGATTCAGGATGAGCAGCCATGACAAACGCAACGTGGACGAGCTTAAACCATTGGCAGGCGTGCATCCATGATTAATTGTCGCCAAGGTTCTGGCATTGGGGCCGCTAATTGGCCACCACGGTCTTGATATTCACAAATTCCCGGATGCCCACCACGGACAGTTCCCGTCCATAACCGGACTGCTTGATCCCCCCAAACGGCAGCCGCGGATCGGACCGCACAAAATCATTGATGAAACAGCCACCCGCCTCCAATTCCATGGCCACCCGCTGGCCTCGCTCCTGATCCCGGGTGAAGACTGCCGCCCCCAGACCAAAAACCGAGCGGTTGGCCAGACTTACCGCCTCCGCTTCGGTGGCCACCCCGGTCACAGCTGCCACCGGACCGAAGGTCTCCTCCTCAAACACCGCCATGCCAGGCAACACATCAGTCAGCACTGTGGGGGGATAAAAAGCCCCGGGACCCGGAGGCACCACGCCGCCCAACAACAACCGGGCACCCGCCGCCAGACTGCGCACCACTTGGGCGTGCAATTCGCTTCGCAAGTCCATACGGGCCAGCGGTCCAAGCAGGGTGGTGTCCAACAGTGGATCTCCCGGTATGCGCCCCGCCATTTCCGCCACCAACAAGCGGGTGAACTCCTCGCGCACCGATTCCATGACCAGAAACCGCTTGGCGGCAATGCAACTTTGCCCGCCATTGATCAGGCGCGCTGTGGCACAGGCGCGGGCGGCGACCGGCAAATCAGCATCGTCCAAGACCAAGTAAGGATCGCTGCCGCCCAATTCCATGACACTCTTCTTCAGGCAGCTCCCCGCTTGGGCGGCCACCTGCTGCCCCGCCAAAGTGCTGCCCGTGAGCGTCACTGCCCGAACGGCCGGATGCGCCACCAGCTCCCGCACCCGCCCTCCTCCTAGATAGACATTCACGAAGGCCCCGGTTGGAAAACCGCACTGCGTGAACAGTGCTTCGATGGCGGCGGCGCAGCCGGGGACATTGGAGGCGTGTTTCAGCACCATGACATTGCCCGCCATGAGCGCGGGTGCCGCCGCCCGAAACACCTGCCAGAACGGGAAATTCCAAGGCATCACCGCCAGCACAACACCCAGCGGCTGGTAATGCACGGTGCTGTCGCGCGCCTCTGTCAGGGTGGTTTCGGGAGCAAGAAAGCGGGCGGCATTGGCGGCGTAGTACTCGCAGCAGCCCGCGCACTTGTCGATCTCGGCGCGGCCTTGCGCCACAGGCTTGCCCATCTCCTCCGCCATCAGACGGGCCAGCACCTCACGCTGCCCCCGCAAACCGACTGCCAAAGCGAGCAATCGGCTGCCCCGTTCCGCGAAGGAAAGGCCCCGCCAGACCGGATAAGCCGCTTCGGCCCGGGCCAGGGCACCCGCCACCTGCGCGGCAGAGAACTCCGCCACACTGCGAACCCGTTCGCCGGTGGCGGGATTGATGGCTTCAACTGGCATAAGGACGATTGCCTCGCATCCGTGCAACTGCGGCACCGGTTGTTCCCGGTCCATGCCTGGCTCTATTTGGCTTTGATTTCGCCAATCAACTTCATCAGTCGGCGACCATATTCCACATAGCTGTTGTACATGGCTGACTCGGAACTGGTCACGGTGGCATCGTGGAAAACCACGGCCAGATGGGGTTCAATTGAAATGCCAGCGTCATACCCACGCGCAAAGGCGTCGGCGAGAATCTCACGCACTTTCCCCTGCCCTTCGCCGGGCCAGTTGTAGTCCGCGTCGTTCTTGGCGGTGTTCCAGGTGGCGTCCTTGATGTGGATGTGCACGACGTGATCCCGCACCTGAGTCCAAAACTCCCAGGCGTCCTGGCGGGGCCACGGTTGGGGCTTGGTGCGGTCCGGATTGAAGACCGGGTTGGCGGTATCAAACACCCATTTGAGCCCCGGCACCTTTTCAAGCAATTCCAGCGCGTGACGTGGGCTCATGCCGCCGTAGTTCATGCAATTCTCATGCACCGGGGTCAGGCCGGCATCCAGGAACATACGGGTCACTTCCCGCACCCGCTCAATCACGATGGGGGGAATAGCCGACTCATCATCGCCGGGTTTGAAACTCATCACCCGGATGTACTTGGTTCCGAGCTTCTGCATGCGGGGAATGGCACGCCGCACCTCGCCCAGCGTGATCTCAAAGGGATCTGATGCCTTTTTGGCCCAGTTCATCACGGTGGAACCGAAGCAATAGACCCCGATGCCCGTTTCCTGCAGACGGGCCACCACCTGGTCAAAAGCAGCATCCGGGATTTCATGAAGGTTAGCCTTCGCAAACCCGGACACCTCCACGTTGCGCATTTCAATGCAGTTCCAGCCCAACTCGCGCGTGGCTTTAATCTGCACGTCAAGTGGGGCGCCGGCTTCATCACCAATACCAGTCAGGATCATAGATTTTAAGGCTGAGGATTAACGGTTGAAGGATTTGGTAAAATCATCGCCGGAGACCTGCACCACTTTCTTTTCATGGCGGGATTCGGCGATCAATTGGTTGAGCTTGTTTTCCCAGGCATGGCTGTCCATGGGCAAATCCACTGTCTGCTTGATCAGGGAGGAATAGAGCAGCACATTGGCCAGTTCCACCGAACCCATGCCCTGCTGCCCGGGGGCGATCAGCGGGGTGCCGTCCAGGATGGCATCCACAAAGTTTTGCATCAGAATGCCATGGGGGTTGTTGGCGTTTTCAAAGGGGATCTCCACGTTCCACACTTCGGGTTTGGCAAAGCCGGTTTTGGCGGTGCGGCTGAACTCAATCATATCGGCATCTAGGCGGGTGAATTTGACCTGGTTGTTCTCCACGACCAATTTGCCACGGGTCCCACAGATTTCAAACCGGTTGGTGCCCGGGGCCTCGCCGGTGGAGGAGATAAAGACGCCCGTGGCACCGTTGGTCCATTCCATGTAGCAGGTCACATCATCCTCCACCTCGATGTTGTGGTAACGGCCGAGGGTGCAAAAGCCTCGCACACGGTCGGGCATGCCACACAGCCATTGCAGCAGGTCCAACTGATGCAGGCATTGGTTGAGCAACACGCCACCACCCTCCCCCTTCCAAGTGGCCCGCCAACCGCCGGAGGCGTAATAGGCCTCGGTGCGATACCAATCGGTGATGATCCAATTGATGCGGGTGATCGCGCCCAAGTCGCCACTCTCAATCAGCTTGCGAATTTTCACATAGCGCGGTTCCACCCGGAGCTGAAACATGCCGGCAAAGACCTGTCCGGGATATTTGGACGCTTCGGCCAGCAAACGTTCCGCGTCGGCCTTGTGGGCGGAAATCGGTTTTTCCACCATGACATGCATCCCGTTTTGCAGGGCATCAATGCCGATGGAGGTGTGGATGAAATGGGGGGTGGCAATGATGATGGCATCAATCTCACCGGAACGGATCATTTCGGCGCTGCTTTTGAAAAATTTGACTCCCGGATACTTTGGGTCCGGGGCAATTTCGTCGCACACCGCCACCAATTGGCAGCGATTGATTTTGCCTTGGGTCAGGTAGCCGACGTGAAAACGGCCGATATTGCCCAAACCCACCAATCCAAGTCTTACAGTTTTCATGTGTGAGGCCTCAGTATCCCCTGTCAGCAAAAAAACTGGCAAGCTATTTCTGCTTCGTCATTTCGGCTTTCACCCGAACTCCGGAGCCATTGTCAGTTGCCAGACGTCTCAACTGGCGTGAAAAAGTCAACCATGTCGGAAGGCCAATGAGCGGTTCATGGCATGGGCAGAAACTCCACCAGATAAAACCGGTGCGTGTCGGCACCCGCAGTTTCATCCACGATATCAGCGGTAATTCCCGACGCCGTGATCGGGGCGCCCAGCACAATCCAGGAGGATTGTTTGATGTCTGCCTTCATGCGGACCTGGTAGCGCTGACCTGCCTTAGTGTTCCACATGAGGTGCGGTTTGCCATTTGCTGTGTAATCAACACGCACCACAATGCTGGCCAACACTTCCACGGAAAACGAGTTTGTTGCGCTGAGCGATGGAGTGCCATCGTCGGTCGTTATCACCCTCAGTGTGTAAGTGCTGCCAGCCTGCTCTTGCGGGGGTGTCCAAGCCACTATGCCGTTGGTGGACACGCTCACTCCCACGGGGGAACTGAGCAATGTGTAATCCAGCTTGTTGACCGGCAGATCAATATCTGTCGCGGCACTGTTCACCGTAAGCGATTGGCCTACCATGACCGTCTGCAGAGGGATGTTCGTGGGCAACATGGGTGCCATGTTCACCTCTTGCACCACAATGGCAAAACTGCCGGTGGTGCTCAGACTGGGCACCCCATCCTCGAACACCCGCACCGTCACCCAGTTGCTTGATGGACCCTGCGCCTCCGTCGGTGTCCAAGTGAAAACCCCATTGGTGGGGTTGAGCACCGCATTCGTCGGCCCGGAGAGCAACTCGAAAACCAGTGTGTTGGCAGGCAAGTCCGAATCCATCGCAATGTTGGTCACCGTAAGCATCGTCAGTTCAGTGGTCACCTGGTTCGTCGGCATGGTCAGTTGCGGTGCGGCGTTCACCTCCTGAACCACAATGGCAAAACCACCCGTGGTGCTCAGACTGGGCACCCCGTCGTCGAACACCCGCACGGTCACCCAGTTGCTCGAAGGCCCCTGTACCTCCGTCGGCGTCCAGGTGAAAACCCCATTGGTGGAGTTGAGCACCGCATTCGTCGGCCCGACGAGCAATTCAAATATCAGCGCGTTGACAGGCAGATCCGAATCCATCGCAATGTTGGTCACCGTAAGCGTCGTCAGTTCGCCAATCACCTGGTTCGTCGGCACAAACAGTTGCGGTGCAGTGTTCACCTCTTGCACCACAATGGCAAAGCCACCCGTGGTGCTCAGGCTGGGCACCCCGTCGTCGAACACCCGTACCGTCACCCAGTTGCTCGATGGCCCCTGCGCCTCCGTCGGCGTCCATTCGACCAGACCGGCAGCACTGACCGTCAGACCCGT
>CAIYYI010000484.1 GCA_903930345.1 uncultured Verrucomicrobiota bacterium | reverse complement strand
TGCATCAAGGAAAGTTTCCCTTCTACCCTTACTACCTCTCGCCCCAATACAAGCTGTATTTCCAGCGTTTCATCACGGAGGCCGCCAAACACATCCGCAGTTATCCCGTTGAAAAACAGAAGCGCATCGCGTTCATCCAGGTCAAGACCGGATGCACGGGCGATGAAACACCCTATAAAGGCGTGGCGCGTGATAAAAAATACAACCTGGGCAAGGGCTCCAAGGAATGGGACGACTTCCGATTAGAGACATTCGCCTTGTTTGCGAAGCTCTTCGAGCAGGTCGAACCGAAAATCACCCTGCTTTTCAACGGCATTGGTGAAAACGGCGCCGATGAAGAAGGGGATGGGAAGCAGAAGGATAAGGAGGCGGGGCACAATGAGGCGGGGAATTGGGTCAAAAACAATATCACCGAAGGCTATGGCATAAAAGGGGGAGCCCTCGCGCGCGGACATCATTTAGCTGGAGAGCGTTCCGCGTATGACAACCAGCACTGCAAATTGGTCGATCCCAAAGGAGTTCCAATGTTTGCGATATGCGAAATGGATCAGACCTGGACGAGGCCGTTGTATCAGCGCAACGTCCCGCTTGGTTTCTACTGGGGAGCGATCAATGCTCTGAATTACGGCCTGAGTATTTGGGATGTCACCAAGAGCGCCATGCAGGCCTGCAAGGAGCAGGGCTTCGACTACTCCTTCTACTTCTTCAACAAGTATGCCGGGCAGATTTATCCGGCGACCGCCACGGATGCATTTTGCGCCCTGCACAAGGGCTTGGATGCTTCAGATACCGTTGCTTATCCGGAGGCGAAGTATGGCAAGGCTGGCCACAAGAACGTCGAGCGGATGGAGAAAATTGTGGCCGACTACGCCAGGTATGGCGCGGCGATTGAAGACAAGAAAGCCCTCACGCTAGGGCAAGTCGGACAACGGGGGAATCAAGCCGGATACAATGACGTCGGTCGGGACATCTGGCCGGACAACTACGGCCGCTTCCTCTATCAGATTGACGCTGATGCCACGTCCATCCCGCTGTGGCGCATCGGCGGCCCCATCACCCCGACCTCGTCCATCTATTCCCGATTTGCGCGCGGCTTCGAGCACACCTCCGGCAAAGACGCGATGTATTTCAAACTGCACGACGGCTTCTCGCAAGGCAATGAGCCCAAGGTCATGTCCATCACCATCGTGTGGTATGACGGACAGGCAGGCTCCACGTGGATGCTCGATTACGATGCCGGCGCTTCGACCATGAAAACGGGTTTGACCGTGACCGGCAATGGCGACAAGCAATGGCACCACGAGGTTGTCACCCTGCGAGACGCTGTTTTCCGCCACGGCGGAACCAAGGGCTCCGACCTCGCTCTCGTGAACACGGATGCCAAAAACGACATCTTCAGCTTGATCGAAGTCCACCGCGGCGAGCCGGAAGTTCCGGCGCTGCGCCCTCCCGCCGAATATCACGTCGTTCCCAATTCAAAAGGAGTCAAGTATGATAACAAAGGGGGAGGGAAGAGCGATAGGAAGATGAACAAAAAGAAGAAGGACCCCGCTGCGGATGAGAAATGACCCAAGCATCGGAAATCCCAAATGCTCACCCACGAAACGCGTCGCGATGAGGATTGCGGAAGCGAAGGCGTTGGCGCTCGTGGCGCTGCACGCTTTCGGTGCGGCGGTGACGGCATTAGCGCAATCGGCGCCGGATTTGACCCAGACGAATCTGGCCCTGATCGACAACAGCCGCAACTACAATCTGGGCCCCACTGGGATGCGAGGCTGGATTTACACTTACTCGTCCAACTCGGAAAACGTCCAAGGCAAGACCACATCGTTCCTGCCATGGCAGATTCTGGTCACCACCGTCGGCACGAACACCCCGGCCTCAGGCATCATGGCGAGCATTTATCAAACTAGAATCTGGATTCATTGAGGCCTTTCCCATCGGCTTTCCTCCAGCGATGGTGTTTGGCAGCGAAGCTCTTCCAACTCCCCAGGTGCAACCGCCTTGCGAGCCAGTATATCGTCAGCGTCATTTCCTCAAGGACTCGGGCGGCCATAGCCGGCTTGACCGTGTCGCTCTTGGGCCGCTCCTGCAAATCACCCTCCACCCAACCCAGCCGCCGCAACGCTTCTCGGATGATCCCTATTCGGGACTGGCTTCGGTGGAGTGTGTTGCTTCGGCAAGGCTGCGTGACTGGGATTTGGCTGGGGCGGTAGTCTTGGCACC
>CAIYYI010000483.1 GCA_903930345.1 uncultured Verrucomicrobiota bacterium | reverse complement strand
TGGTCTGGCCGAACCTTCCGTTCTCGTAGCTCTTGCTCGATTCAGGCGGAATGATTGAAAAGTGCATATCCCCAGAAGCAGCGCGAGGATTTCCGTAGGGTCTCTGCTTCAACACAATCGAGTCACGCCCTTCCCTGAAGTGTAGTGAACCGTGGACCTTGTGCACTTGGATCGTCTTGGCGCGATTTGGGGCAGGGCTGCTGGCTGGAGTCCAATACGCATGTCCATCAAGACCTTTCCCCTTCGCCCCAAGTTTGAAGCAATAACCATAGTGGGCATTCCATTTTCCAGTTCCAACCCGCCTTAGTGAGTCATCTAAGACGCAGTCGTAATTAAATGAAACAAAGGCATCTCCGTGTTCAGACAGGTCACTCACCAGTTTGTCGTGCCATTCGCATTTCCTGAGTTCGTAGCTGCCAATTCCCCCATCCTTCACCTTCGTGAGTGATTCACCAAGAATTATTGCAATTGATTGAACCAAATCCTTCTTCAGGGCCACAACTCGTTCGTGGTCAGGTCCGGCCTCTTTGCCCAGGTGTTTGAGCATTCTTTCCGCGTGCTCCAAATGGCAGAATACTTGTTCCATTCCCAAGCTGTAGTTTGGTCCGAACCAGTCCACTAGACCGACAATCAGCCGGCTGATGCGGGATGAGTGGGCCGCGCTAGATACGCGCTGGAGTTGTGTAAAAAAGTCGGTGTCCAGTGGCGGCAGACAGTGCCCCTTGCTTTTCATATCGTGGACAAACGAACACCCTCGGGTCGCTCCTGCGCCAAGAATAAATACGGTCTTGCTCATAGCAGTCTGGTCTTTCCGGTGAGGAGTTCCTGCATCATGGTTTCAGCTGAGGCGTTTTTTTGTTCGATGGACACTAATACGCCGACCACAGCCCTTGATGCAGAGGCAATATCGTTTTGATCCCAGATCTCTTCGGGTGTCCTTCGGGCCACTTCATCGCTTCCGTCCACGTCGATGTTCCAGATGTGTATTACCTTCTGAAGGCTACTGTTTTTGCGAGGAATGCCTTTGAGTTCGCGCTCTAGTTTTTTTTGCAGGGCATGGTTTCTCGGTTTAATTTCACAAACATTCAGAAGCTCATTTTTTTTCTTTAAGCTCATGACGAATGCGCAAAACGAAGACACAATGCTGTTCTCCCCGATGGAGTCGGTCTGTTTCATTGCATGTATAAGGCGTTCCAAGTCAGCGCGAATGCTCTTTACAGGCGGGTTAAACCCCTTCAATTCAATGCCAACGACGGACCTGAAGCCAAGGTGCTTAACACGCCTAAGAAGGGCTATGTCAATCCGGCCTTTTCTTTTTGTTTTGTGGTTTTTGCGGCGTCGGCACGGATTAAACTTAATTCCCTCGAAAGCGTTATTTACGAAATCAGTGGCGCTGCACTCGACTTGAACCACAATGTTACGTTCAGGCGTTAGGGACGCCTCGGTCCACAATTCCTTAGCGATGCATCCTGTAATCAGATACTCCGTAATTGAAGCCGGAGGCTCACCCATATGCGCCTTTATGACCTGCTCTTGTTGGTAAGCTTTTTCTGTTCCCGCGACAATGCACTGTTTAACAATTTCTGGCAGTGTGCGGGTATGATTCGCGTCGCCCCCGCCCCCCCCTGTTTGCCTTTGTTCGCTGAGTGAGTTCATGACGTTGGGTCCGAGTTGAGGTGAAGACGACTATTTCGATTCATAACAATCTGGTTTTGCCGGTGAGGAGTTCCTGCATCATGGCCTGCTTGAGGGCGCGGGTCTTCTCCCGCCGCTGCTCCAGCACCGCCAGCTCCCCGTCCATTTCCGTCAACACCTCGGCGATGGCGATTTGTTCGGCTAGGGTCTTGGGAAGTGCAACGCGGAAGGCGGTGATCGGTGCACGAACAATCTGCGGCTGGCCCGTGCCAGTTATGCAATCGGACATGTTTTGGATGGAAAGCAGGTGGTAAAAGAAATCTTTGTCCAGATTCGGATTGTGATCGCTGTTCAGCACCATTGCATTGCCTGTAATCCAGCAATGTTCGACCGTCCTATTTACTGTTCCGCAGGTCGAGCCTCGACACGTGATGGTGACCTGCCAAGTGTCGTGGTTGGCCTTGTGGTAGTAGCCAACTACGCCATTTGCACCATAAACAGGGAAACCTGATTCGGTGAACTCTTTGGCTGAGATCGTTTGTGGCTGGTAAAGGTTCGATAGTTCTCCAAGGCTCTTCACCTCCCACTCGTCGTGGAAGCCGGGGGGGCGGGTTTGGCCGGTGAGGAGTTGCTGCATGGCGGCCTGTTTGAGGTCGCGCTTCTTGGCGATGAGCCGGTCCAGCCCGTCCAGCAGCCCATCCACATCGCTCAACGCCGTTGCGATGGCGCGTTGTTCGGGGAGGGGTGGGACAGGAATCCCGATTTGACCTATTTGGGAAAGAGACAGAAACGGCTGCGCTCCTCCGCTCGATAGAGCCTGAGTGATTGATGACTTTCTTCGGATGAGACATTGGTTTAAAAAGCGCCCAGATGCACGCGAATCGGCCGGCTTGAGCAGGGCGACGTTTTTCAGGCTGAACTCAAAATCTACATCAACCAAGGCCGTCGTTGCTACTCCCGCCCCAATATTCACCATCAACACATCACCGCGTTTTGGATTGCATCGCGCGAAGATAATGCGGTGGTCTTCTTCGGTTAGAAATGAGCAGGCTTCATAATCGATGAAGTTCTCTTTGATGTGGATCGCAGTTAAGAACGGAACGCCTGACCTGATGGGAGTGGGCGTATCATGAGTTCCGTCTGTAATCTTCGAGCAGATTTCCGCCAAGCTGCGGACCTCCCACTCTTCCGGAATCACGCCGACCTCGGTCTGTTTATAGCCAGCAGGTGGCTGATGGTTGATCGTTGATGGTTGATGGTGGCTCATGGGGATACGCCTAATGGGACGAATGGGAGAAGAATCCCTTTTTGGCGAGGTGATCCACTTCGCCTTCGATTTCTGGCAGCGGGGTGTTGTAGCGTTCGGCGTTCATGGCTTCTCCTCCGGCGGCCGGGCAAGATGCCGCAACGCTGCCGGAGCGGTGAGGGTTTGCATCTGGCGGATGGCGATTTGATTTAACCGCTTGAGCCGGTCACCTTGCGCCAGACTCATGTGGATGAACTCTGCATTCATGCCCTCGATGTTGGCGAGGACGAGCAGTTGCTCGATGGTGGCGTGGTCGCGCATGTTGCCATCGAGCTTCGGATTTGCGTCGCGCCATTGTTTCGCCGTCTGCCCGAAGAGCGCCACGTTGAGCACATCCGCTTCGGAGGCATAGGTGATGGCAGCCTGTGCGGGCGTGACCTCCGGCGGGATGAGGTGCGCCTTTATGGCGTCGGTGTGGATGCGGTAATTGAGCTTGGACAGGGTGCGGTTGAGATTCCACGCCAGGGAGAGGCATCGGTTTTCGTCCTCCTTGAGGCGACGGAATTCTTTGACCAGATAAATCTTGAACTCCGGGCTGATCCACATGCCAAACTCGAAAGCGATGTCGGGGTGGGCAAAGGTGCCGCCATATCGTCCGGGCGTGGCCTTGAGGCCGATGGCATGGGTTTTCTCAACCCATTCCTTCACGCTGATCTTGTAGCTGTTGAGGCCGACCTGGCTTTTAATTATGGCGAATTCGCCATAATTAAAACCGGGGTTAAAAACGGACTCCCAGATGCCGAGGAACTCGACGGTGTTGCGATTGCGAAGCCAATCCGAGATAAAGAACTCGCCGTCCTTCGCCCGGAGCATGTCGGTGAGCGAGATGTAATCGCCGTCCTTGCCGGAGAGGATGGCCACGGAGGTGCCGTGGACTTCGATGGTGGATTTCCTGGTGTTGCTCATGGCTTGAATCCCATCTTTTTCAAGTGGTCGGCGACCGTGGCGGCAAGTGTGTCCACTTCGCCTTCGAGGTCGGGCAGCGGGGTGGCGTAGCGTTCGGCGAGCTGGCGGATTCTTCCGGTAAGGGTCTGCGAGACGCGGTCCAGCTCGCCCTGCACGGCGGCGGCAATGGTGGCCAGCCATTTGTCGTCCACGACGAGAGTCTTGATTTCGTCCTCGGTGAGCCTGGGGTATTGGGCGTCGAGCCGGGCTTCCAAGTCTTCCTGCGCGGTCTTGAGCCGGGCCTTGGCGTCGGCCTGCCGGTCAAGCAGGGCGAGATACTGTTTGAGGAGGGCGAGTTCCTCGGACGAATCGGACGCAGCGGACGTATCTGACAAGAGTGCCTTCAAGCAGGCGGCGGCGCTGGCTTTGGTGAGTTTCTCCTTATCGTCCAGGGCGTCGGCCAGGAGCCCGTCTTCGACGGTGTGTTCCTCCCGCATTTCATCGAGCTGCTGCTCAAGGCTGGCGAGTTCGGCCTCAAGGGCGGCGATGGTGTCCCGCTCGGCGGCGAAGTAGCGGGCGATGAGAATGGCGGCGGGAACGAGGTCGGACTTGAAGCGACGTTTGCCCTTCTTAAAGTCCTCCTTCTCGGGCCAGACGAGCTTGCCTTCCTTGTTTTTGACCTGGCGGATTTCGCGGGGCAGAGCACCGGCCCTCCACCCGGCATCGGCGATGAGGTAGCAATCGTCCTGCATGGTCTCGGCCCAATA
>CAIYYI010000482.1 GCA_903930345.1 uncultured Verrucomicrobiota bacterium | reverse complement strand
GTTTGTCCAGTCCTTCACCCCGTACCACGCCGCGATCCAGTATGCGCGCCGGCATGATTTCGAGGGGTTTTACGAGCAGGAGCTGGGGTTTCGTGAGCAGCTCAAGTACCCCCCCATCAGCCGCGCGGCACTCATCACCTTCAAGGGCCGCAACGAGGACAAAGTGCGGATGGTGGCGGAGCATTTCCGGAAGGAAATTGAAACCCGGGTGAGCGCTTTCCCTGCGGCTGCCACCGTCCCGGCCGGGGGTGAGGAAGCCGCCGGCAACCCATTCCGGGATCTGATCATCGCCGGGCCGGCCCCCTCGCCCCTGCTGCGGGTGGAAACCTTTTACCGCTACCAGTTGATGCTGCGCTGCCGGCGGATGAGTGTGCTCAGCCACCTGCTCAGCCAGGTGGTCACCTCCAACACCCTGCCGGAGGATGTCACTGCGGCGGTGGATATCGACCCGGTGAATCTGGGCTGACCAGCCATCCGTCCCAACGCCCGCCTTTCATCCGTCCCATTCCCCCATTGACGCAGGATTTGATTTATAAGAGATTGTTTTGGTAGCTTGGTCACATTATGAACCCAAATCGTTTGTTTATCGGAAATCTCCCCTACAAAATCCTGCCGCAGGATTTGCAGGCACACTTCGCCCAGGCAGGGGTGGTGACCTCCGTCAACCTCATGACCGACAAATTCACGGGCCGATCCCGCGGGTTTGCCTTTGTGGAATACGCCACCGAGGCGGAGGCCCGGGCCGCCGTGGAAAAGTTCAACGACACCGATTTCCAGGGCCGCAAGCTGATGGTGAACATTGCCCGGCCCCGCGAGGAGCGCCCGCCCCGGGCCGCCGAACCAGCCGACGGACAAACGTAATATGGTGCGATGTTCGGGGCGTCCTCAGGGGCGGTCCAGGTGGCTTCGGCAGGGCCAACGAACAAACCGATGCGGTTCTACCGCATGCGAATACCCACACAGCCATGAACACGATCCTAGTTGAGATAGTTGTCATTTTCCTGCTTCTCGTGGTGAACGGGGTGTTTGCCATGACCGAAATCGCCATGGTCTCCGCCCGCAAGGCGCGCCTGCGGCAACTGGCTGGCCAGGGCGATTCGCGCGCCCAGGCCGCGCTCGAACTGGCGGCGGCACCCAACCGGTTCCTGGCGACCGTGCAAATCGGCATCACGCTGGTGGGCATCCTGGCGGGCGCGTTCGGTGGTGCGACCATCGCCGAGGAAATCACCAAGGCGGTGAAAGACGTGCCCTTTGTGGGGGCTTACAGCAACGCCATCGGCCTGGGCGTGGTGGTGGTGGCCATCACCTATTTCTCCCTCGTGATGGGCGAGTTGGTGCCCAAGCGGTTCGGGTTGGGCGACCCGGAAGGCATTGCGATGATGGCGGCCAAGCCCATGCGCGCGCTGTCGGTGTTTGCCGGGCCGGTCGTGAAATTCCTGGACGTGTCCACGGAAGCCCTGCTGCGTGTGCTCCGTTTCAAACCCGCCAAGGAAGCCACTGTGACGGAAGAGGAGGTCAAGGTGCTCATGCAGGAGGGCCTGCGGGCGGGCGCCTTCCAGAAGGTGGAAAGCGACATCGTCGCCAGCGTGCTCGATCTCGACCAGTTGATGGTGCGCGATATCATGACGCCTCGGCCGAAAGTGATCTGGCTGAACCGGGACGACCCCCACGAAACGGTCTGGCACAAGATCGTGGTCAGCAACCACTCGTTTTTCCCCGTTTACGAGGATAACCGCGATCATGTGGTGGGCGTGGTTTCCGTGAAGGCCATTTACGCGAACCTCGCCGCCGGGGCGGGCGTGAGGCTGGCCGACCTGATGGCGCCCCCGCTGCTGGTGCCGGCAACCCAGAACGTCCTGCAACTGGTGGAAACCTTCAAAAAGAGCGGCAAACACCTGGCCCTGGTGGCTGATGAGTTTGGCAGCATCGCCGGGATCGTCACCCTCAATGATGTGATGGAGGCCATCGTGGGTGATTTCCCCTCGCAGGACGAGCGGGCGAAGCCGACAGTGACCCCGCGCCCGGACGGGTCGTGGCTGATTGACGCGATGATTGAGGTCGAGCGCGTGGAGCAGGCGCTGCCCGGCTTCCAAATCGGAGACTCCTCCGGCAAAGACTATCAAACGCTGGCGGGTTTCGTCGTCAAGCGGCTCGGCCATCTGCCCAAGGAAGGCGAAACCTTCGAGGAGCAGGGCTACATTTTTGAGGTTCTCGACATGGACCGGCATCGCGTGGACAAAGTGTTGGTGGTGCCGCTAAAACCGCAGAGTTCAACCGCAGAAAAATAGCCCCCAGCCGCAACCGGTGTCTGTAAAATGAAGGCTCGCGTTTACACAAGCCGCTGGACGGTGTAACAGACCTCACAATAAGGTTGAACGTTTCCAGGGTTTGCGGTATCCCAACAGCGTGAACGGCTTTATGCGGGCAATTGCGCTGGTGATGCTGGTCCTCTGGGGACTGGCCACCTCGCATTGTGACCTGGAGCTGCTGTCCGGTTTCGAATTCCTGGCCTGCTGCCAGCATGCGGATACCGCTCCCCATCAGGACAATGACTGTGATCTGGATGGCTGTTCGGTGGTCGAGACGGGATTTTACAAGGTGGATGAACAAACGACCGACGTGCCCGCCCCCCTCCTCGTATTGGATTACATGCTGCCGACCTGGGATGCCACCCCCTGGGTGCTTCCCCCCAACCCTTTACTGCTGAATTCCTCACCGCCAGAGCTACCCCGCGTCTGGCAATTCACCACGCGCTCAGCACGATCCCCGCGCGCCCCCTCGTTTGCTTCCTAAGCCCCCGGTACGGGGCATCCCTCATTCATTCCGGCGTGAAAACGCCCGGGAAGTTTCCCGATGGTCCTTTTGTGTCTGAGTTTCCCTGGTGTCTTATGAAGCAAAGAATCTTGGTGTGCGGTTTGACAGGTCTGGCTTGCGCCCTGGCGCTGGCCGGCCACGCAATGGGGGCAGAACCGGCCCCCACCCTCCGAGAATTAACCCTGCCCGATGCCCTGCGGATGGCGTTGGACCAACACCCCGAACTGCGGGCGGCTCGCGGACGGGTGGCGGTGGCTGCCGGACAGGCGGACCAGGCCGGGGTCTGGTCCAATCCTGAACTCGAACTGATGGCGGATGACTGGCCAGTCACAGGAGGGCATGGGTTCACCGATGCCAAGCAGACGGTGGGGGTGGCCCAGGTGATTCCGTTTCCCGGCAAGAAAGGGCTGGACCGTCAGATCGGCACCACCCGGGTGCGGCTGGGCGAGGCTGAATTAAGCCGACGCCACCGCGAATTGGAACTGGAGGTCAAAACCGCCTTCTGCCGGGCGCTGGCTGCCGAGCGTTTCGTGGAGGTGGCCGGGGAACTGGTCCGGGTGGCCGAAGCCTCGACCCTCACCGCCCGTCGCCGGGTGGCCGCCGGCGCCGCCACCGATCAGGAATTGCTGCGGGCGGAAATCCCCCTGGAACAGGCCCGGGCCGCGCTGGCCGGCTTCCAACGGGACCGGGAGACCGCCCGCCTCGCCCTGGCCGGTTGGCTGGGCCTGCCGAATTGGGAAAACCTGCAGATGGCCGGTCGGTTGGCCGAAACCGCCAACCCGGGACTGTTGAACGCCGATCCGACCGCCTGGCTGGCGGATCACCCCAACCTGAAGGCCGCGCAAACCCGCTGGGAACAGGCGGAATTGGAAGGCCGCCGGGCGCGTCTGGACGTGTATCCCGACGTCAAAGTCAGCCTGGGGGGCGGGCGGTTGGGCGACACCGGTCATTCCATCGTCCAACTGGGATTCTCCGTGCCCCTGCCGGTTTTTGACCGCGCCCGTGGCCGCCAGCGGGAGGCGCGAGCCCAGGCGGAGGTGGCGGACGCGGAGACGGAGGCCGAGGAGCGGCAACTGCGGCAAAGCTGGAACACGGCCAGCCAGCGTTACCGGGCGGCCGTGGAGCAGGCGGCCAGCTACCGGGACCGCATCCTCCCGAAAACCAGCGAAGCCCTGCGCCTGGTGCAAACCGGATTTGAGCACGGCAAGTTTGGCTTCATCGACCTGCTCGACACCCAGCGCACCGCCGCCGAGGCGCAGTTGGCCTACCACCATAAACTGCTGGAACTGAACCTGGCCCAGGTGCAACTGGAAACCTTGCTCACGCGGAATCCCGGTGCCGCCCAACGCCAAGAAGTTAGCCAGCCGAAAACCAGAGAATAAGGAGACGCTTCATGAACCAAAAGACGATTTACCGATTGGTGCTGCTCCCCCTGCTCGCCGCCGTGACGTTGTGGACAGCTTGCTCCAAGCAGAGCGAACCCGCCGAACACGATGAACATGCAGGCCACCAACACGGCGAGGCCGCCAGCGAAACCAAAGACCCGCCTGGTGGAAAGATCTGCCCGGAGCACAATGTTCCGGCCAGCGAGTGCGGCATTTGCAAACCGCTGCTGGCGGCAACGCTGAAACCGGGCGAGTCCGCAAAGGTGCGGCTGGCTGCCAGCGACTCAGCCGCCATTGCGGGCGTGGAAACCGCCACGCCCACCATCGGCACGATTTCCGACGCCGTGGAATGCTACGCCGAACTGACCTTCAACCAGAACAAGCTGGCCCAAATCGCCGCGCCGGTGGGAGGCATCCTTCAGGAAGTGACGGCGGACCTAGGCAGCAAGGTGGAGGAAAAGCAGATGGTGGCCAAAATCTGGTCCGCCGCCATCGCGGAAGCCGTGGCCAAAGCCGTGCTGAGCCATCAGACGCTTGACCGGGAACGAAAGCTGCGCGCCGACCGGGTGACCTCCGAGAAGGACTTGCAGCAGGCCGAAGCGGATCACCGCACCGCCTGCCAGCAGTTACGCATGCTTGGATTCACCGAGGAACAGATAGATGTGCTGGGGGCCAAACCCCACGAACAGGTGCTGATGGAGGTGCGCGCCCCGTTTGCGGGGGAAATTGTGGAGCGGAGCGCGGTGCGTGGGGCGCTGGTGGAGGCCGGTAAACCGCTTTTCACCCTCACGGACCGCTCCGTGATGTGGGCCATGCTCAACCTTGCCGAATCCGCTTTGGACCGCGTGAAAGTGGGGCAAACGGTTGAGCTGCGCGTGGAATCTCTGCCGGGCCGGACTTTCACCGGGAAGCTGACGTGGATCGGGGCGGAGGTGGACGAGAAGACCCGCATGGCCCGGGCCCGGGCGGAAGTGGCCAACCCGGAAGGCCTGCTCAAAGCGAGGATGTTCGCCCAGGCCCGTCTGCTGACACGCACGACGGCAGGCGCGCTGTTGCTGCCCTCCTCGGCCATCCAGCGCGTGGAAGGCAAACGCTTCGTTTTCGTCAGACTGGCGGACGATTTGTTTGACGCCCGGGCGGTCCGCCTGGGGGCCAGCCACGAAGGCTCGGTGGAGATTGTCGAGGGCCTGAAGCCGCAGGAAGTGGTGGCGGTGAACCACGCCTTTTCGCTGAAATCCGCCCTCCTCATTTGGCGGCTCGGCGCGGGCTGCGCGGATGATTGAGGTGATTTATGCTTAACTGGCTCATCACAACGTCGCTGAAAAACCGCCTGCTCGTCGCCATCCTGGCGGCGGGGCTCATCCTGGTGGGCGGCCGCTCGCTCACGAACCTGCCGATTGACGCTTTCCCAGACACGACGCCGGTGCAGGTGCAGATCAACACCACCCTGCCCTCGCTCAACGCGGAGGAGGCGGAACAGCAGGTCACCATTCCCGTCGAACTGGCCGTGAGCGGACTGCCCGGCCTGAATAACATCCGCTCGGTGTCAAAGTTCGGCCTCTCGCAAGTGGTGGCCACGTTTGATGATGACACCAGCATCTTCCGGGCGCGGCAGCTCATCACGGAGCGGCTGCAATCCATCGAACTGCCGGACGGCATTGCCCGGCCCCAGCTTGGCCCCATCTCCACGGGGCTGGGCGAGGTGTTTCATTATGTGGTCCGCTCGGATAACACCAACCGGACCCTCACGGAGCTGCGCGAAATCCAGGACTGGGTGGTGAAGCCACAACTGCGAAAGGTGCGGGGCGTGGCGGAGGTCAACACTTGGGGCGGATTTGAAAAGCAATATCACGTCATCACGGAGCCGCAGCGGCTGCTGAAGCACGGCCTCACGCTCGAACAACTGGTCGAGGCGCTGGGGGCGAACAACCAGAACGTGGGCGGCGGCCAGGTGGTGCGCAGCGGGGAGTCGCTGCTGGTGCATGGGCTGGGTTTGACCACGAACGTCCAGCAAATCGCCAACATCGTGATCACGGCGCATGACGGGGTGCCCGTGCGGGTGGGCGACGTGGCGGAGGTGAAGGTGGATCATGAAATCCGGCGCGGGGCGGTGACCGGGGCGGGCAAGGGAGAAATCGTGCTGGGCCTGGGATTCATGCTGATGGGGGAAAACAGCGCCGTGGTGACGCATGGGTTGAAGGACAAACTCGCCGAAGTCCAGAAGACGTTGCCCCGGGACGTGATCGTGGAGGTGCTCTATGACCGCACGGAACTGGTGGACAACGTCATCACCACGGTGAAGCACAACCTGCTGGCGGGGGCGCTGCTGGTAATCGCCATTCTCTTTGGGTTTCTGGGCAATTTGCGGGCGGGCCTAGTGGTGGCGGCCGCCATTCCGCTCTCGATGCTCTTTGCGGGCGACCTGATGTTGCAGACGGGGATTTCAGCCAGCCTGCTGAGCCTGGGCGCGGTGGACTTCGGGCTGATCGTGGATGGCTCGGTGGTGATGGTGGAGAACGCCATGCGGCGGCTGGCGATGCGCCAGCATGAGCTGGGGCGGCCATTGACGAAAGCCGAACGCGAGGAAACGCTGACGAGCGCGCCGCTGGAAGTGGCGCGGCCGGTGGCGTTCGGGGTGGGCATCATCCTGGTGGTCTTCCTGCCCATCCTGGCCCTGGAAGGGGTGGAAGGGAAACTGTTCAAGCCGATGGCGCTGACGATGATTTTCGCGCTGGCCGGCTCACTCGTGCTGGCGCTGACGCTCACGCCCGTGCTGGCGAGCCTGTTTCTGCCCAAGCAGGTGAAGGAGCAGGAGCCGTGGCTGGTGCGTCTGTCCCATTGGATTTACGAGCCGGTGCTGGGCCTGGCGCTGCGCTTTCGCGCGGTGGTTTTGCTGGGTGCCCTGGCGCTGCTGGTGGGGGTGGGGTTGCTGGCGGTGCGGATGGGCGGCGAATTTCTGCCCAAGCTGGGTGAGGGTGCCATCGTGGGCACGACAGTTCGCCTGGCGGGCGTCTCCGTGGAGGAAGCTGTGGCCTACAACAACCGCATCGAGAAGTTACTGCTGGCGGAGTTTCCCGACGAGATCACGAACATCTGGACGCGCCTGGGCAGCGCGGAAATCGCGACCGATCCCATGGGCATTGAGCTGTCGGATTTCTTCCTGGCGCTCAAGCCGCGCGGGCAATGGAAAAAAGCGCGCACCCAGACGGAACTGGTGGACAAGATGCGCGAGCTGTTCACCAAGTTCCCCGGCATGACGGTGGCCTTCAGCCAGCCGATCGAAATGCGTCTGAACGAACTGATTGCGGGCATCCGCTCGGATATCGGCATCAAAATCTACGGGGATGACCTGGAGCAATTGCGCGTGCTCTCGGACGAGGTGCAGAAGGTGCTGGGCAGCATCAAGGGGGTGGGCGAAGTGAGCGGCGAACAACTCACCGGCCAACTGATCTTGCAGGTGCGCATGGACCCGCAAGCCATCGCGCGCTATGGGGTGCCCACGCGCAACGTGATGAACGTGGTGGAAGCGGTGGGCACCAAAAAGGTCGGGGAGATCCGCGAGGGTCAGCGGCGGTTCCCGTTGGTGGTGCGCCTGCCGGACAAGCAACGCACGGATCCCGAGGCGCTGGCCGCCACGCTGATTTCGACGGCGACCGGTTCGGTGTTGCCCCTCAACCAGGTGGCGCAAGTGGTGGAAACGGAAGGTCCGGCGACGATCAACCGCGAATGGGGTCGTCGGCGCATCACCGTGCAATGCAACGTGCGCGGGCGGGATGTGGGCAGCTTCGTGGCCGAGGCGCAGAAGAAAATCGCCGCCCAGGTGAAATTGCCGGAAGGCTACAGCATCGAATGGGGCGGCCAGTTTGAAAACATGGAACGTGCCAACGCCAAGCTGCGGTTTGTGGTGCCGATGGCGCTGGGGCTGATCTTCGTGCTGCTCTATTTCAGCCTGAAATCGCTGCGGGACGTGTTCATCGTGGCCACGGGAATTCCGCTGGGCGCGGTGGGCGGGGTGTTGGCGCTGTGGCTGCGCGGGATGCCGTTCACCGTGAGCGCCGCCGTGGGGTTCATCGCCCTGAGCGGTGTGGCCATTCTCAACGGCCTGGTGTTGGTATCGTTCATCAAGCAGCGGCTCGAAGAAGGGGCACCGCTGGAAAACGCCGTCCGCGAGGGTTGCCAGGTCCGGTTGCGTCCCGTGCTGATGACCGCCCTGGTGGCGGCGGTAGGTTTCCTCCCGATGGCGTTCAATGTCGGCGTGGGTGGCGAGGTGCAACGACCTCTGGCCACGGTGGTTATCGGTGGAATTGCGACCAACACACTGCTCACATTGCTGGTCCTGCCAACGCTCTATATCAGCCTGGGAAGGATCAGAAAACAGATTCAGCAACCGGCGTGATCGCCTCCTGAACAAGGCATGCCCTGCTGTTGCTACGGTCAGACTCACTTGAAATGTAGTCTATTGCCTACCTGCTTAATTGCCACTATTTACTTGGTGAGGGGTCGGCTGAATGTGTTAAATTGAAGCGGTTTACGGAAAGTTTATGAAAACGCTTTATTTACGTCTTTTGGCGGTGCTGGGAGGGTTGTGCCTGCTCATGCTTGGGGCACAGCAGGGCCATTCGGCCACCGTCTTCCCGTCCGGCTTCGAGCCAGCCAACTGGACCGCGGGGAATGATTACGGAGTGGCGACGATAAATACAACCACCATTGTCATCTCCGGTCCCAGCGGAGGCAATTACACCAGTTCGGATTCCATGTACTATGACGGGCCGTCGGGCAACGGAGTGGCCCAGGAAAGCGTCGTGGCCTTTTCCTGGCAACTGAACGCCGGCAACAGCCTGAGTGCCTCCGCCATGTTCATCGTCTATGACTCCTCCAACACACCCATTTCAACCACCGTGCTCGGTTCCTCCTCCTACGGCGGCGGCACCCAAAGCGGCACCCTGCTGGCGACCATTCCACAAAACGGCCATCTCGCCTACGTGTTGGACAGCTCGATTTACAAAGGCGGTGGAGCCTCCTTTTCCGTCAGTGACTTCGTGGTCATTCCAGAGACCGGCACCTGGCTGGCCGGGTTGCCCATGGGCCTGCTGGGCCTGCTGACGTGGCTGCAACGCCGCAGGGGACATGGCCTTAGAGGAATGGGCGTTCGCTTCATGGTTTGGTGGAGGCAATCCCATGGCAGTTCATCACCGGAGCTCAAGCAGGCCCGCATAACGCGTCTGGCAGCCTCTCTGGCCTTGGGAGGATGCGGTCTCTCGCAGGGGTTTTCCGCCACCCTGGTTCATGACTTTTATCTGCCGATGCCGGAAAGCCAGATTCGCAGCACCTATACCGCCCTGGAATCAAGCGTGGGAACAATCATCGACTCAACCTTCTCAGTGGTCGTCACGGGCGATGGCACCCAGATCCACTACGACCAATGGGAGGATGGCTACGAAATTGATCTGAACACCCCGGTGCAATCCAGCACCCAAATCTGGGGGGACGGCAACAATCTCAACGGCATCCCCCCCGGTTTTGCCAATGATCCGGCCGGGCTGCCAGCAGGCTCTGTGATCTACCTGCGCAACCTGATTCCTCTGCCCCGCAATCCCACCGTGCTGTTGTACGACGGACGGGACCGGATGGCGGCCACCAAAGCCTTGGTGGTTTCCCGCACCGCCTGGCCGACCACCCCGGGCTCAGTGTTGGCGGGAGCCACCGAGATCTCCGGCACCATTGATTATGGCACCACGTTCATCAGCCCGGTGGGGCAGAACGCCAATGCCTTCAACATGTTTGACTATGTCGGCATGTTCATCATGGCGGGGTCAGATGGCACCAGTGTCACCATTGACACCGATGGCTCCGGACCCACGGCTCCTATTTCCATACTGTTGAACCGGGGGGAATCGTACCTGGTGAACGGCGGGGTCCAAAAAGGTGCCACGGTGGTCGCCAGCAAGCCATCCCAAGTTCACATGGCCACCGGCCGCATTGCCGGCCGCTACGAGACGGATTGGTACACCCTGTACCCCTATGAGCAATGGTACAGCTCCTACATCACCCCGGTGGGCACCGCCCCCAACGGCAACGAGGCGTACGTCTTCCTGTACAACCCGAACGCCACCAACATCACCATCAATTTCACCAACCGGGTGACCACCGGCACCCTCACCGTCCCACCCAATGGGGTGATCTCCAATCAGCCGCCGATCAATTCCGGGGCCATTTACACGAGCATGGGCGGAGCCAAATTCTTCGCCATTGCCCGCGCTGGAGCCCGGCCCAGCGCCAACAATGTGTATGATTGGGGATTTACCCTGCTGCCCTTGGATGGCCTGACGAGTGAGGCGGTGGTAGGCTGGGGTCCAGGCAGCAGCGATGGCACCGCCAACGGCAGCCCGGTCTGGGTGGCATCGCAGAAGACCACCACGCTGTATGTGGATTACAACGGGGAAGGTGCCGGATCGCTCGCGGATCCCCGGGGGCGTCGATGCGATCTCATCATCCCGCTGGCTGCGCTGGAATCCCGCCGCATTTACGATACGGACAAAGACCAGACCGGCATGCGCATGTGGACGGTGGACGGCGGGGTTTTCACCGCCGCCTGGGGCGAGGATCCCTCCGTGGCTGCCGCCGGCAACCCCTTTTTGGATGTGGGCACCACTGTGCTGCCCTTTCCCGTTCCTCTCCTCAAGAAATCGACCCGCATCCTGACGGACGTAGCCCCGGCGGGTCTTTCCGTCAATGACATCATCGAATACCGGATCGAACTCGACAACAAGGGGCTCCTGCCGCTGGGCAACACAATCATCATAGATGCGCCTTCCACCAATCTTACTTACGAGACGAACAGCACGGTGCATAACGGGATAGCGGTGGCAGACAATCCTGCCGGAACACGCTTTCCGCTGGATGCTCCCAGCGGGTACAACATTCCCATCATTCTTTCTGGCGGCACCAGTGTCTTCACCTACCGCTTTAAAGTCGCGGCCAGCGCCAACCTGACCAACGTGGTCAATGGCGTCAACCAGACGGCGGCCGCCAATCTGAGCCCCAACAGTGTCACCTGCGGTCTGACCTTTGCCAACTCGGGCGGAACGCCGGTGAGTGCCTATGGCACCGGTAACAACATTTATGTGAAACTGACGGATGCGGACCTGAATATCTCCACCACCACAGTCAACACCGTCACCGTCACCGTGCGGAACAACGCGACCGGTGACGGTGAGACCCTCACGCTGACAGAAACCGGGACCAACACAGGCGTCTTCATCAACACCAATGCCCTTCCCTCCTCGCTCTCGGCCGGTCTGCTGCAACAGGATGGCACGCTCAACACCGCCCCGGGAGACACCTTGGCGGTCAACTTCACGGATCCTTATTACGGGGACTCTTGCAGTGCTACCGCCACGGTTCAAGTTCCCACCCTGGCCAAGACCCTGTATCTGACCCCAGGCTCCGCTACCACCACCTACCCTTGCGTCCCATTGAGCGCGACGGATGACTTTGAATCAGCCAACTACAGCGGTGGCGTCGGGTGGTTGAACACTTGGACGGAGATTTCTGACGACGGCGTTCCAACAACCGGGGATGTGCGTATCCAGGCGGATGGCGGTACCGACGCGCTGTATATTCGCCGCCGAAATCGTGGGGCACAACGGTCCATCAACATGACGGGCATGGCAACTGCCGCCCTTAGCTATTCCTATCGTTCCCAGCTTGGTGACGGGGG
>CAIYYI010000481.1 GCA_903930345.1 uncultured Verrucomicrobiota bacterium | reverse complement strand
GCACTGCCACCGGTATTCAGCCAGTCGCCAAAACCGCCCACGGTGGAAATGCCGTCCTTGGTTTTACCTTCCAGCCATTTCATATAACGCTCCATCGACGCGAATTGCTCGGCGATGAGGCGGGTGTCGCCATAGTTGCGGTAGATATTATAAGTGCAAAGCAGCGGGGCATCGCTCCAGGCAGTGGCGCCGTCGCCACCCATAAGGCCTGGGATGACTTTCGGAAATGTACCGTCCCCATTTTGGTCATCCCGGGCGTTTTGCAGCCAACGGGTGAAGAAGTTGGCGACGTTGAAATTATAGGCCGCAGTGGGGGCGAAAAACTGGGTGTCGCCGGTCCAGCCCATACGCTCATCGCGCTGCGGGCAGTCGGTGGGAACCTCCAGGTAGTTGCCCTTCTGACCCCAAACTTGATTGCTGAAAAGTTGATTGAGCAGCGGATGCGACGACTCGAAACTACCTGTGCGTTGCATCGGCGTATGCACCACCAACCCGGTGACCGCACTCAAGTCCGGCTTGGTTTCCAGTCCGCGAATTTCCACATAACGAAAGCCGTGGAAGGTGCCGAACGGTTCAAAGGTTTCCTCACCTTTGCCGGACAATATATAATAATCGGCGGCCGGGCAGCTGCGCAGCGCCGCGGTGTAGATCGTGCCGTCGGCATTGATCATCTCGGCGTGGCGTAGGGTAATTCGCTGACCCGCCGTTCCTTTTACTTTCAAGCGCACCCAGCCGACCATGTTTTGGCCCAAATCAAAGGTCCAGCAGGCCGGTTTTGTTTCCCGGACGGAGCGGGCGGGGAGTTCTTCGATGATGCGAGAGGGCTCGGCCATCGAAGCCTGGAGCACGGCGCTAGCTTTGTTCTGTTTGAGTGCATTCTGCTGAACCAACACAGGGGTCCAAGCTTGTTGATTAAACCCAGCACGATCCCAGCCCGGCATTTCAAGCCGTGCATCGTATTCGCAGCCAATGAGTAAGTCGGCGTGGCGCAGCGGCCCAAAAGCGGTTTTCCAGGTGCTGTCACTGCACACTCGCTGGATCGTGCCGTCGGCGAGCTCCAGCTCCAATTGCAGGAGAAATCGGGGGCGGCCACCGTACATCGTACGCTTGTCGTAATGAGCCAAGGAGCTGGCGTACCAGCCGTCGCCCAAGATCGCGCCGAGCGCATTGCTGCCCGGGGTAATGAGGCGGGTGACGTCGTAGGTTTGATATTGCACGCGCTTGCGGAAATTCGTCCAGCCGGGGGCGAGGACGTCCTGGCTCACCGGCTGGCCGTTGAGCCGCAATTCATAGACGCCGAGAGCGGTGACGTAGGCGGTGGCACGTTTGACCGGGCTGGCCACCGCGAATTCTTTGCGCAGGTACGGAGATGGCATCCGGGGCAAGTCCGATTTGGTGTCAGGACTGCCCCACGGCTTGAATTTGAGCAACTCGGCCGCCAGCCACCCGTTTTCATTAAAGCCCACCGTGTTCCAGCCGGCGGCTACCTGTTGATTGACTTTCCAACTGGCGTCGAGTGGAACCAAAACCGGTTCACCCACAGTGAATTGCAGTACCAGCTGGCCGATGGCCGACGGCAGATGCGGATCGGTGTGGCTGACCACCAAGCCGAGGCTGTTGCGGCCCGGCTTTAAGGCTTTGGTGACATCCAATCGTGAGGTCGCTTCCCAATGGGCCGCACGGCCCACCTCCACCCCATTCACCGTGGCCCTGCCTTCATTAAACGCGTAGAGCACCCAGGTGGCGCGCTGCAGCACCCGGTTGGCGGGCAGCTCGACTTCGCGCCTAAGGTAGGTGTCGACGCTGATTTTGCCTTCTTTTTTAGGCATTTGTACCCACTTGAGTCCTTTCAGCGAAAGGAGTTTATCCTCGGCGGCAACTGCGTCCCGGGTTTGATAAGCCTCATCATTACCGATCCATTGCGCCTGCCAATCGGTGGGCTGGAGCAAGCCCATCGTCCAGGTGGTCGTTTGGCTCCATG
>CAIYYI010000480.1 GCA_903930345.1 uncultured Verrucomicrobiota bacterium | reverse complement strand
GGCGGGGTGACCTTCGATGCTCCGGCAGAGCCGATCGGGTGGCAATTGGTGGGATTTGATGATTCCAAGTGGCCGGCCTGCCAGGCGGGTAATGCGCCAGCCAACTTGGTCATGAGTGAATTGCCCCCTTTAATGGAAGCCAGTTACCCGATTTTTGAGGTTGGCCAGGTCAAGGGTAATGTGACGGTGCCGGAGAACGCACTTCGGCCGGGTCATCCCATTGTGGTGCAGGGGGACGGGGAATTCGCCGTGCAGTTCAGCCGGGTCATGGCAGCTCGGTGCGGGATCAAGGTCAAGGGCTGCGCCGGGGCGCAGATCACCCTGGTGGGCGGCGAGACCTATGCCTCGCAGAACATTTACAGCCAGTTACTACTACGGGATGGCGTCCAATACTTTGAAGGAAGGAATTACATGGGGATCGGCGCCATCCGGGTAATTGTGCGCAATGCAACCCAGCCTGTGGAAATTCAAGAAGTCACAGGCAATGCCTGGTCCCAACCGGTGGAATATCGCGGTTCCTTCAACTGTAGTGATGAAATGCTTAACACCCTCTGGAAGAGCAATCGCTGGTCGTCTCAGATCAACATGATCACCCACCATCTTGATAACCCCGGCCGCCAGGAACCGCTGGGCGATTACGGGGATTATCTGATCCAAGACCTAGTCGCCTATACCACGCTGGGAAAGAACCATGCTTTGGCGCGACAGGACCTGCGGAAGTTCGCTTGGATCCTGGAGAACGCCAAATACAAGACATTCCACACCAGCTATATCTTTTGCTGGCTCCAGGCGTTGTTGAATTATTACGACTACACCGGCGACACGAGCCTGATCCAGGAACTGGCTCCCCAAGTGCATGGGGCGATCAATAAATTCACCTCCTATCTCGGGAAAAACGGCATTATTTCGGAGTCGCCCGATTATGTGTTCATGGATTTTATCACGGTCTCTGATGACAAGGATCCGAAGATCAAGTTCGGCTGCCACCATCCTCCGCCGGTGATCGGGCAGGGCTACATGACCGCCCTCTATTATCGTGGCTTGGCGGATGCCATCCGGGTCTCTCAGATCACGAAAAACGAGACCGCGATGGAAAAGTACGGCGAGTTGCGGCGCAAGGTTCTCAAATCCTATCGCGACGAGCTGTGGAATCCGACCCGGGGTCTGTTCCGCGATGGCAAGCCGTTTGCGTCGACCCAACCCTCCACATGGGCCTTGCCGGCCGATGTCCAGATGGAAAGTTTCAGCGCACAGAACAATATTTTGGCCGTGCTTTATGACTTGGCGCCCCAAGAACAGCAGGCGTCCATTCTGGAGGCTCTGCTGAAAAACTCGAAGTGGGATGTGTCGAACTATTTCATGCAATACGGTTTTGAGGCACTCGGTCATGCTGGATTGTTTGAGAAATATGGGGTGGACAAAATGCATACGTTTGAAGTGGAGCCCGGAACCCAGACGGTGAGAGAACTGGGGCCGAAGCGTGGATCCCATTCGCATGGCTGGGTCGGCTCTCCCTCCTACCAGATGTCGAGCCGGATCCTGGGGGTACGTCCGCTCACCCCTGGTTTTGCGACCTTTGCGATCCGCCCGACGATCTGCGGGCTCGGGTTCGCCAAGGGCGTAGTTCCCTCGCCACACGGGGATATACAGGTTGATTGGGAGCTTAAAGATCGCGTTTTTCGGTTGAAAACGATTGTGCCGGCAAATACCTCCGCCGTCGTCAGCCTGCCGGTTGGCACTCTGGCTCAACCGACGCTGAAGGTTGGAGGCAAAGTCCTCTGGCATGGGGAAAAAATCCAGGGTAATCTGACCGGTTGCAGCGGCTTGACGCATCGCGGGGAT
>CAIYYI010000479.1 GCA_903930345.1 uncultured Verrucomicrobiota bacterium | reverse complement strand
ATGCAATAGGTGCGATCATCGTAATGCAGATATGCCTTTTCCGGGGTGACGTAACAAACGGCCTGATAGGCAAGGCCGGGCATGCGCACGGCGATCAGCCGGGTTGGATAGCCTTTGGGTTTCAAAACCTGGTCGGCCAAGATGGCATAATCGTATGGCATGACCACCCGGAACAGTTTGATGCCGCTCATCCCACTCTCGGAGTCCAGCCAAACTTGCTTCGCCGGGGTAAAAGCTTGGTAAAGGGCATTAAGCGATGGCTGGCTGGCTTGCCATTCAGCCTCCGAATAGGCCGGATCGGTCAAGGTCAGGTTGGTGATCGTCCGCCAGTCCAGTTCCCGGTCCATATTGGTGGCACACTGCACCGTCAAAGCAGCACCCACCGTGCCCCAAATGGTCAATGCTGTTTGCCGATTGGTGAATCCCACCGTGAACCTGGGCGGTATCCCGGCTATCATAAAGGTCTGCCGGTCGGAGGTTCCCGGGTTCGCAGTCGTCTCCGCGGTAGTTGTGGAACTGCCCCCCGAGGATGTAGCTGGATTGGCTGGCAAGGATTCGGTTCCACCCAAGGGGTTCGGCGGGTTTGCCTCGGACAAACTCGGCGGAGCCATCGCCATTTTGCCTGCCACCGGGGTTGAGGCTCCAGTCACGCTGGTGATCGTCAACTGCCAGCCATTGGCTATGGCGCCGGAATTGGGACGGGTGCTGTCCGCCACGTAAAGCTTCCAGTCACCGTTTGGCGTGAGTCCATTGAAGATGGATAAACCAGCCACATAAGGCCCGGCTGGAGCTGGTTTGGGGAAAACCGGACTCGTTCCAACAGCGGTGGGCAGGAAAGTGCCCGAAACAATGGGCGTGGAACTGGAAATCCGGCCTTGTGCCGCACTGTCGAAAGTCAGGACCGATTTGGACACTTTATCGCGAGTCCCTGCATTGGCCATCAGTATCGTATTGCTTCCGGCCGGGCTGACCAGCAGCACCATGATGTCCCGCGGGCTGCTGTGCGTCAAGTTGCTCAAGGTCACCGACACCTCGGAAACCAACCCGGTCATGCCAGAGACACTGATGGCCGAAGGATAGGGCGTGGATGCGCCGCTGGCGGGAATGGTGATCGCACTGGGGTTGACAAAAGTGACTGTATTGGTCGTGCTGGTGCTGATGCCAATGCTGGATTCGGTTGCAGCGGCAGTCTGGTTGGAAACGACGTTCAAGGACAAGGCCCCGCTGACGCTGTCGTAGGTGGCGGAGATGGTGGCGCTTCCGGCCGCCACGGCGGTGGCCAGACCAGTGCTGTTGACTGCCGCCACCGAAGGCGCGGAGGAAATCCAGGCTGCGGTGGCAGTTACATCCTTCGTGGTTAGGTCGGAGTAATTCCCCGTCGCCGTGAATTGCAGGGTCGAGCCAACCGATATTGAGGCGCTGGATGCGGAAACAGACAGTGTTGATAAAGTGGCCGGGGTCACGGTAAGCAATCCGCTCAAGTAAGTAATGATATAATCCGGACTGGTGGCGCCTGAAGCGTTTATTGGATAAGTCCCCGCCGGGCTGCTGGAGGTCGCTGTGGTTGTCAGGCTGGCAGGCGTGGAGAGCGCCGCCGTCGTCTCTCCATTCACAAAACCGGCATAGCT
>CAIYYI010000478.1 GCA_903930345.1 uncultured Verrucomicrobiota bacterium | reverse complement strand
TCTTGGAAAAGGAAAAGGCCTGCGCCTTGCACCAGACCGGTCGGAATAGCGGGGTGATTCATTCGGGCCTTTATTACCAACCCGGCAGTTTAAAGGCCCGCTTTGCTCGTCAAGGCAGTCAGAGCCTGGTTCATTTCTGCCAGGAACATGGCATTCCCCATAAGGTTTGCGGCAAAATGGTCGTGGCCACTCGTCGGGAGCAATTGCCGCAACTGGGAAAGCTTTACCAGCGGGGTCTGGAGAACCAATTGCCCGTGGAAAAGCTCTCCGCCGCACAAGTCACGGAAAAAGAGCCCTTTGTTCAGGGGGTGGCGGGCCTCTGTGTATCCTCGACCGGGATCGTGGATTACACGGTCGTCTGCAATAAACTCAGCGAACTTTTGCGGCAGCAGGGAGGGCAGATTCTTTACCACCGGACCGTGACCAGGATCAAACTGCGGTCGGGTATCTACGCCATTGAGACAGAGGCAAACGTGATTGAGACAAAAAGCTTTGTGAATTGCGCCGGACTCTACTGCGATCACCTGGCCAAATGTGCGGGGGTGGATCCCCGGTTGCAGATCGTCCCCTTCCGGGGGGAGTATTACGAGTTGACGCCTCAGAAAACGCCGCTGGTCAAAGGCTTGATTTATCCGGTACCGAATCCGGCTTTCCCATTTCTCGGGGTTCACTTCACCCGGATGATCAACGGCAGTGTCCATGCCGGTCCCAATGCGGTTCTCGCCTTTGCCCGTGAGGGATATGCGAAATCAACCATTTCCGTGACTGAGTTGGCGGAGACGCTTTTGTTTCCGGGGTTCTGGCGGCTGATCTCCAAACACATGGGGGAAGGATTGAAAGAAATGCACCGGTCGGTTTCCAAAAGAAAGTTTCTCGCCAGCCTTCAGGAAATGATCCCCGCAGTCCAGATGCAGGATCTGGTGCCATGCAAGTCCGGTATCCGCGCGCAGGCGTTGAAACGCGACGGTTCGTTGGTGGATGATTTTCACCTCATTCAGGACCGCCGATCCCTGCATGTTTGCAACGCGCCGTCCCCGGCCGCCACCGCTTCCCTGGAAATTGGCAGGCACATTGCCTCGCTGTTGGATCTGACGTGATCGCGCCATATCTGGGTTTTGGTGTTTGAATGGTCGGATAATCGAGAAGTGACAACACGGTCTCCGGGCATTTTCAAGGGCGGCAGATTTGCACGTCTGTTCCCCGCTTTGTTTGAAAATAGCGTTGATCCAACACTGAAACTCATTGTAGATTCGTCACCATGAAAGCCCTCTGGATTCTTCTTTTGTGTTCCCTTCTGGGGATCAATGGCGTTGTGGCGCAAGATACTGCTTTTACTTATCAAGGCCGATTGACCGACCGGGGTGTTCCTGCCGGGGGAACGTACGATTTGCGTTTTGTCGTTTTCAGTGGGCCAGCCGAGGGCGATGTGATTGGTATCCCCTGGTTTACTAACGCTCTGTCTATCAGTAACGGGCAGTTTACTGCCTTGGTGGATTTTGGCCCGGGCGTTTTCACCGGGCCGTCTCGGTGGTTGGAAATCGGGGTGCGGACCAATGGGGACACCGGAACCTATGTTATCCTCTCCCCCCGTCAACCGGTCACGCCTGTGCCGTATGCCCTTTTTGCGCCGAATGCCGGTGTTTCCGGCACCGCCAACAAGGTCGATGCCGCCAACATTCTGGGGGTGTTGGCAACCGGGCAATTGCCGGGAAGCGTGGTGATCAATGGCGGGGCTGGAGTGCGCCTGACGGGCACTTTTAGCGGTAGCGGCGAGGCGTTGACGAATATGGAGTTGCGGGCCGCCAACACCGGTGGAGCCATTTTCTGGACGACAAACTTCACCTTTGGTTTTGGGCGTGCCGTGGCTCATGGTGTAGGAACTGCCCCTCACGCGGTGGCGGCAGGGGACATCAATGGGGACGGCTGGCTGGATTTGATCGGTGCCAACACCGGAGATGACGCCGTTACAGTGCTTCTCAATGATCGGCAGGGTGGTTTTGTTTCGGCGGCCCACTGGAGTGTGGGTGCCTATCCCAGTGCCGTGGTGGTCGGGGATTTAAACAATGATGGACGGCAGGATCTGGCCACTGCCAATTCGGTCGATGGCACTGTGACCGTGCTTACCAACAGCGGGGCCGGATTTGGTCCTGCCGTGATCATTCCAGTCGGGGTTGGCCCTCGATCATTGGCGGTTGGCGATGTCAACGGGGACGGTTGGCAGGACTTGGTGAGTGCCAACAGCGGGGCAAACAGCTTGACCGTACTGACCAACAATCGCGCCGGTGGTTTTGGGGTGATGGTTTCCCCCGGCGTGGGGGGGCAACCGTATGCTGTTCAGGTTGCCGAAGTGAACGGGGATGGTTGGGCGGACTTGGTGAGCGCCAATTTTCAGGCCAATACCCTGTCTGTGCTCACCAACGATGGAGCCGGAGGTTTTCGCTTGGCAGCCTCCCCGGCAGTGGGGAACCGTCCGTATGCAGTCGCAGCGGTGGACGTCAACCGGGATGGCCGCCAGGATTTGGTGAGTGCGGACGCGGTGGCTGGCACCCTGACGGTGCTGACGAATGGTGCCGGAGGGGCTTTTGTGACGGCAGCGACGCTGGTGGTGGGAAACGTGCCGATCGCCGTGACCGGAGCCGATTTGAACCGGGATGGCTGGCAGGACTTGGTGGCGGTCAATAACGCGACAGGAACCCTGACGGTGCTGACCAATAATGGGCGGGGAGGGTTTGGATTCGCCAGCACGAACAGCATTGGCGGTTCGCCTTGGGCTGTGATTGTTGCCGACCTTAACCGGGATGGCGGTCTGGACCTTATCAGTGCGAATGCCGCTGACAACACCTTGTCCGTGGTGCCGGGAGGGGCGATGACGTTAGGGGCTGGTTTTGTCGGTAATGGCGCAGGGTTGGTGGGGGTGGGAGCTGGCAGCCTTGAGGGAACGCTTCCCGACGCACGTCTGACCACCAATGTTGCGCTGATGAACCGAAGTGCAGCCTTTCAAGGCACCGTGAGCGCCACTAGTTTTTCCGGCAATGGCTCCGCCCTGACCAACCTCGGGTTGGCGGCCTCCGGGGGATGGGTGATGACCGGCAATGCCGGCACCCTCGCGGGCACGCACTTTCTCGGCACCAGCGACAACAGGCCGATGGAGTTCCGTGCGAATGATGTCCGCGCCCTGTCCCTCAGACACCGGAAAAGCACCGTGTTTGGCAGCGATGATTTCACGGAAGGAGTCAACCTTCTGGGAGGGTACTGGAGCAACACCATTGCCAGTGGAAGTGTTGGCGCAACCATTGCCGGTGGTGGTTACGAGGGTTACAGCACCGACACCAAAACCGGGCAGGGGGCGGCTTTTGTCCTGGCCAACCAGGTGACTGAAAACATCGGAACGGTGGGCGGGGGAGGCGGTAACTCCGCTGGATACGCCGGGACCGTTTCTGGTGGCCTGAACAACACGGCTTCCGGGTCGGGGGCGGCAGTGCCGGGCGGGGTTGGTAATCTGGCGAGCGGATCCCGCAGCCTGGCAGCAGGCCACCGTGCCCAGGCCCGGCATGCCGGAACCTTTGTCTGGGCGGATAATCACGACACTGATTTTGCCTCCACTGGCATGAATCAGTTTCTGGTTCGGGCCACCGGCGGGGTTGGCATCAATGTGACCAACCCGGCGGCAGCCTTGGCTATCAGCGCCTCAGACGGGGATGACATCCTTTCGTTGGAGGCTGGTGACGTGGAGATGGCCAGTGTCAAACCCAATGGATTGCTGAAGTTGAAAGCGGGTTTGATGGTGGATGCCAGCAATACCAACACGGCCGGATTGGATGGCGGCATTGAATTCGGGGGGACGAGTGGGGTTGGCTTATATTCTCGGCGAGGCAGTTCCGGCCCCAATGTTTACGGCCTGGACTTGTGTACCCACGAAAGGTCTCGGATCAGTATTGCCGACGGTGGGGATGTTGGTGTGGGAACCCAGACTCCCTCGGAGAAACTGCAGGTGGCTGGTCGCTATCTCCGGGTGGATGGGACCGGCGGCGAGGCCGCTTATCTGGGTGGCGACGGCGTTGGGAATGATATCCAGATGGGTAGCTTGAACAGCAATGTGTTCAAAGTGTCCCTGTTCAATCCGGCGGCGGCTTCCTATATGGATCTGGAAGCCCGCAATGTCTCGGTGGCGGTTCTTGAAATCAAGGGGGGGAGTGATCTGGCTGAGCCGTTCCAATTTTCCCATGAAGATGTTCCCAAGGGGGCGGTGGTGGTGATTGATGAAGACCACCCAGGCCAATTGGAAATCAGCACCCAGGCCTATGATACACGCGTGGCTGGTATTGTCAGCGGGGCAAATGGTGTCCGTCCCGGTCTCACCTTGCGTCAGGAAGGCGTGCTGGAGGGGACGCAAAACATCGCTCTTTCCGGGCGTGTCTATGCCTTGGCGGATGCCACCCACGCACCCATCAAGCCGGGCGATTTGCTGACCACCTCGGACACCCGGGGGCATCTGATGAAGGCTGCGGACTCTGTGCGTCGGCCAGGGGCGGTCATCGGCAAGGCTATGACCAGCCTGCCGTCAGGCTACGGCATGGTGCTGGTGCTGGTCAGTCTGCAATAGCTCAAACTGGAGAAAGTGCATGAAAAAAGTGAGCTTCTGGTGTGTTCGGATGGCGTTCCTGCTTATGGTGTTCGGGGCGGCGTGGCCCGCGCAGGCGGTCATTTACTGGCGGATATCCATCAACGTGATTCTAGGGCCTGAGAACCAGTGGCCCTCCTCGACAAATGACGTGACGCTTGGTTCCGAGGCGGATATCCGGCAGGAAATTGTGCGGTATAATGCCCTGTTGGACCGCATGGGGTGGGGGTACCGCTTCGAATTGGTGGGGGTGACTGAACTCACCCATGCCAGCAAGTGGTTCAATGCGGATGCGCGCGATGGGGCAAACCTCATAGGCCTCGAAAACGAGGCCAAGCTGCCCAATAACTGGTCGAGCTACAATTGGCGTATTGATGCCATCAACGTGTACATCAATAACAGCGCATCCGGGGTGAGCACGGGATTTCCTTACACTCCCATTGTCGGCAATGGGGTGCTGATCGGGGTTGCCGGCTCTTTTCCGATAATCCTGCACGAGTTTGGCCACGACCTGGATCTGAACCACACCCACGGGCCCTGCAATGACCCTTCGGACTGCGGCAATGTTTGGCGCAATGATGACCGCTGTGCGGATACTGTTTTTGATTTCGGCTACAAATCGTTGAACGAGGTGGCGCAGTACAATTTTCAAAACTCTTTTTCCAACCTTTTCATGTTTCAACGGGAACAGGTGCTCAATGTTTTCGATAATGTGATGAGCTACCACCAATCCAACGGCGGCAAGGCGGATCGCCTGACCCATGATCAGTGGCAAATTCTGGTGGATTCCTCCAATGATCCGCTTAAAAAACGGCACGTGTGCAGCGGTTCCACGGTGTTTGTGAATGCCACAGCGGTGGGCCTTTCCCCATGTGAGCTGGCAGGGCAACTGGCCGGTCTGGTGGAGAGTCTTCCCGGACCGGTCTCCTGGTACACCGATGAACTCAACCTCCACCCTCCCGGCCCGGAGAATAACTTCCGGCGAACCTGCAATTCCTTTTCCATCAACCCTGCTTTCCCGCCCCGTCCGCCGGGGGTACCGGATGATTGGGAGTGGCCTCCGCCGTTGAATCTCGGTCGGCCCCCGGGTTTTCCATCCGATTGGCCTTGGCCACTGGAAGATCCCGTTGAGTTTTCCATTTGCCTGGGGGGGGCCTACAAAACTGTTCAAAAGGCCATTGATTGCGCCGCCCAGGACGGAGACCGCGTGCAGATCGCCGCTGGATCCTACCCAGAGCGGATGACCATTCGCAAACGCCTCACTTTGGTGGCCGAGGGGGGGCGCGTGATTATTGGCAAACCTTAAATGGGTGCTTCCAACCACCATCCCTTGCCATGAAAAAACATCTCTCGCTGTTTGGATTGCTGGCAGCAGTCGGCTGTTTTGCCCAACAGTTTGTCATTGACCGGTTCAAGACCAGTTCGGTCAACCGGGAAAGCTCTGGTGGCACGTATCGGCTCACTGGGGTCATCGGTCAGCCAGAGGCGGGCGTTTTGCTGACCAACAGCCAGTGCTCTGTCCAGGGCGGTCTTTGGATTCTGCCGACTGTGGTGCAAATGCCGGGCGCACCGCTGCTCTCCATTCGACCTGCGCCCTTGCCGGGCCGGGCGATTCTTTCATGGTGGCCGGAAACGACCGGGTTTGTCCTGCAGGAAAATGCCAGTCCGATGGTTTCCAATTGGACGTTTTCGCTCAGTGGCGGAACCAATCCCGTCACTGTTCCTGTCACTTTTCCGGTTCGCTGCTATCGGCTCATCAAACCTTGAGTCCAAAAGCTTGCCACTTTGGTGTTTCATCCCCAAAGCAGAGCGGGAGCCGGGAGCGTCAGCATCACTCATGGTTTTGACGACGAATTGTGTGCCCGACCAAACCCACGCAGTTGGCAGTCCTACGGCGTCGTCGGGGGATTTGTCGTTCTGTGGGGTTGCCTTGGGGTCAGTGTCATTATGCGGACCATGTGAAAAGCGAGTTCCCGCGATCAAGGGGAGATCGGATTGGAGGACAACAAAAAACCCGGGAACGTCGTAAAACGTCCCCGGGTTGGGAATGGTCAATCAGCAGCGACAGCTTAGCGGCCCGGCGGAAGGACGCCCAGGCCGGCGTAAACCGCCGTTTTGCCGAGAATCTGCTCAATGCGCAGCAACTGGTTGTACTTGGCCAGACGATCACTGCGGCTCAGGGAGCCGGTCTTGATCTGACCGCAGTTGGTGGCCACCGCGAGGTCGGCAATGGTGGCGTCCTCGGTCTCGCCGGAGCGATGGCTCATGACGGCGGTGTACTTGTTCATCTGGGCCATCTGCACGGCATCCAGGGTTTCGGTGAGGGAACCAATCTGGTTCACCTTGACGAGGATGGAGTTGGCTGTGCCGGTGTCGATGCCCTTGCGGAGGAACTTGACGTTGGTGACGAACAGGTCATCCCCGACGAGCTGGCACTTGGAGCCGAGCTTCTCGGTGAGGAGCTTCCAGTTCTTCCAGTCGCCTTCCGCGCAGCCGTCCTCGATGCTGACGATCGGGTACTTGGCGCAAAGGTTGACGTAGAACTCCACCAGCTCTTCGCCGGAGATGGTCTTGCCGGTGCTCTTCTTGAAGGTGTAGGTGCCGTCCTTGTTGTAGAACTCGGAGCTGGCGACGTCGAGGGCCAGGAAGATTTCCTTGTTGGCCTTGTAGCCGGCGTCCTTGACGGCCTGGAGGATGGATTCCAAGGCGTCTTCCACGCTGTCGAGCTTCGGGGCGAAGCCGCCCTCGTCACCCACCGCCGTGCTGAGACCGCGCTTTTTGAGCACGGACTTCAGGGCATGGAAAATCTCGGTGATGGCACGCAGGCCCTCGCTGAAGCTCGGCAGGCCGTGCGGCATGACCATGAATTCCTGGAAATCAATGGGGGCGTCGGAGTGGGCGCCGCCGTTGATGACGTTGGCCATCGGGACGGGGAGAACCTTGGCGTTCGGGCCGCCGACGTACTTGAAGAGGGGCTGACCGAGGGTGACGGCTGCCGCTTTGGCGTTCGCCAGGGAGACCGCCAGGATGGCGTTTGCGCCGAGCTTGGACTTGGTTTCGGTCCCGTCGAGCTTGAGCATTGTGCTGTCCACCGTCAACTGATCTAGGGCGTCCACGCCGACGAGGGCCGGACGGATGGTGTCGGTCACATTTTTCACCGCCTTGGTCACGCCCTTGCCGAGATAGCGCTTCTTGTTTCCATCGCGCAGTTCAATGGCTTCGTGCTCGCCGGTGCTGGCCCCGGAGGGCACCGCAGCGGTGCCGATGGCGCCGGTATCCAACATCACATCCACTTCGACGGTGGGATTGCCACGGGAGTCGAGGATCTCACGTGCCTTGATATCAACAATCGTGCTCATAGTTTTATAGTCAATTTTTAGTACCGTAAATGAGCTGGCATAATAAGAGGGGCTGCCAATCAGTCAAGGCGGCGTTTTGACGGAATTGGGAATGCCGCTCCGCCAGGCTGAAGCCTGAACCACGAGAGGGAGGGGGGAGGAGGGTGGGGGACATGGATGACGAACGGAAAACGGGATGAACAAATGGGGGTCGCCCCCGTCTGCCCATCCCGTCAATCGGATGAAAACCGTCGTCGGTTACTTGACCAGGCCGCGCACGAACTTGTCCACGCGGTCCAGGCCCTTTTCAATGTTGACCAGGCTGGTGGCGTAGCTGATGCGGATGTAGTCGTCGGCCCCGAAGGCGATGCCGGGGACGGCGGCCACTTTCTCCTGCTCCAACAGCCGGGCACAGAACTCGGCGGATTTCAGGCCGGTGCCGGAGATATTGGGGAAGAGGTAGAAGGCACCCTTGGCGTTCACGCAGGTGATGCCGGGGATGCTGTTGAACTTCTGGTGCGCGTAGGCGCGGCGTTTGGCGAATTCCGCCAGCCACTTGGGTAGATGATCCTGCGGGCCGGTGAGGGCTGCCACGCCACCCTTCTGGGCGAAGGAGGTCGGGTTGCTGGTGCTGTGGCTCTGGACGGCGTCAATCGCCTTGGCGATCGGTTCCGGCGCGGCCAGGAAGCCCAGCCGCCAACCGGTCATGCTCCAGGCTTTGGCAAACCCATGCACCACAATGGTGTGCTCGTAGTGCGCCTGGGAAAAACTGGCGACGCTCTGGTGTTTCGCCCCATCATAGACCAAGTGCTCGTAAATCTCGTCGCTCATGATGAGCACGCCCTTGGCCACACAGATGTCGCCCAAGGTTTTGACCTCCTCCGGAGTGTAGAGGGAGCCGGTGGGATTGCTGGGGGAATTGAGGATGAAGAGCCGGGTGCGCGGGGTGATGGCTGCCTCCAGTTGCGCCGGGGTCACTTTGAACTCGGTCTTGTCCGAGGTGTTGATGATGACCGGCGTGGCTCCGGCGAGCTTGACCATTTCCGGATAGCTCAGCCAGTAGGGGGCGGGAATGATGACCTCATCGCCTTCCTCGCAGGTGGCGAGAATGACGTTGTAACAGGAATGCTTGCCCCCGCAGGAGACGATCACCTGGCTGGGTTTGTACGTCAGGCCGTTCTCTCGCTTGAACTTGTCGGCGATGGCCTGGCGCAGTTCCGGGATGCCGCTGCTGGGGGTGTACTTGGTGAACCCCGCCGCCAAGGCGGCGGCGGCGGCATCCTTGATGTGCTGGGGGGTGTCGAAATCCGGTTCGCCCGCGCCGAAACCCACGACATCCATCCCCTCGGCTTTCATCTGCTTGGCTTTCGAGTCAATGGCCAGCGTGAGGGAGGGGGAGAGCGAGGCAGCCTGCCGTGATATCTTATATTGCATAATAATGGTGTGAAAAATTAATCAATCCTGATGCCAGCGCAAGTGATAATTGGAGTTTATTTGCAAGCCCCGCCCACCCCCGGCTCGGGCCTGTTCCGGTCAGTCTGAACCATGGGGGGGATCATCAAGTGGTGAACTTCGCCCTGGCCGGGCGGGCCCACGCCAAAGGCGCATCAACGGGAGGGACTTGGCGGAATGGCTTTTTGCAGACGACGCAAATCCTTCAAGTCACCGGCATTTTGCGGCGGTTGGCCCCACGAGTTGAACTTCTTGCTGGAAGCCCAGCGCCAATGTTCCACGTGCCCATCCACGAAGGTGATGTTGGCACCTTTGTTGTGCCGGTCCGCAGGCAGATCCACCCAACACTCGCCAAAACCTGAATATGTTCCCACCGGGTAGATTCCGAAGGTGGGATCTACAATGGCATCCTCGTGGGTGTCTATGAACACGAACATTTGGCTGGGTTGTGGACGGGTGATTTCGGAAACCTTCTTGTATGATCCCAAATTCGTGGCGGCATCACAATTCAGCCAGATGCTCAGGTTGTAGCTGCGGGTGCGGGGAATACCCGTCCGCTGACCGCTGACGGTTTCCACCGTGCTTTTGTCGGAGGGGCACTTGTAGATTTGCACCGAACGATTGTAGTGAAACAAAACCCCCTTCTCCAAATTCAAACTGTCGGTGTCCAACCGGGTGTTTCCGGGTGCCCACGATGCATCCTCAAACTTCGTGATATAATTTGTGCCGCCAGCTTCGCCAACGTAGTTGTTGGGGGGCATTTCCCCTCCATTGTCGTCGGTATAAAGTATCCAGCAAAGTTGCAACTGTTTCAGATTGTTCAAACAGGCGATACTGCGGCCCTGTTCCATGGATTTGTTCAAGGCGGGAAGAAGAAGGGCTGCCAGAATACCGATAATCGCAACCACCACCAACAGTTCGATCAAGGTAAACGCCGCCCCGCGTGGACCCGGAACATTCTGGTTGTTGATGTCCCGGTCACAACGTGCTCGACTTACACGTGGCTGATGGACTTGCATGTCGGTTTAGCGGTCTTCGAAACTGGCTGTTGGGCTGATCGCTGAAACCAACATACACCAAAAGGACGCGAGAATCCACAAAAATATTGAATCACAAGATCCTCTTGGGGAATATGATGTGAAAAATACCCAAAAAAAGAAGCAGAATGGTTTCCGACTTCCGGTGACGACCGGGGAACTTTAACGCTCCAGAGTGCGGCTTATTGACTGCATTATTTCCCTAAGGGACGAGTCGTCGCAATTCACCGACCGCCAAGGCCAGTTTTTCGCACACAAACTCCACCTCTGCCCGGGTGGTGTGCAACCCCAGGCTGATCCTGATTGCGCCCTGTGCCTGTTGCGGCGTCTGTCCCATGGCGGTCAGCACATGCGAAGGTGCCAGCGATCCCGATGTGCAAGCCGATCCGGTCGATACACAGATTTCCTCGCGATCCAACCACAGCACCAGTGCTTCCGCTTCCAAACCCGCAAATCCCAGATTTGCGGTGTTGGGCAACCGAGGTTCAGACCCACCGTTGCGCCAGGAATCGGGAATGTCCGACAACACCGCCCGTTCCAAATCATCACGCAACTGTCGAATGCGTCGCTCAACCTCAGGTTCACGGCTGACTGCCAGTGCGGCCGCTCTGCCCAAGCCGACGATACCAGTAACATTTTCCGTGCCACCCCGTCGGCCTTTTTCCTGTCCTCCCCCGTGCACGAAGGGTGAAAAACGTCCCGGCTTACACACATACAAAGCCCCTATCCCTTTTGGTCCATGGAACTTATGCGCGGATAAGGAAACCAGGTCCACCGGCCATGAGGCAACCGGCGATGGAAGTTTGCCAACCGTCTGAACGGCATCCAAATGCATTAAAATCCCGCGTTTTGCGCAGATTTCCCCTACTGCTTCCACCGGGAAAAGCACGCCGGTTTCGTTGTTTGCGTGCAGGAGCGAGACCACGGCGGTGTCGGGTCGCAGGCTGGCCGTGAGTTGGTCCAGGTCCAGGCGGCCTTCGCGGTCCACGGGAATGATGCTGATTTGATGGCCCCGTTGTTGGAGGTAGGCGCAGTATTTCAAGGTCGCCGGATGCTCCACGGCGGTCGTCACCAAATGTTTGCGGTCCGGTTGGGATTGCGTGGCGAAATGCAGCGCCGTATTGATGCTCTCGGTGCCCCCGCTGGTGAAATGAATTTGTTCCGCCCCGGCTCCCAGCAGGGCGGCGGTCTGTTCCCTCGCCATCTCCACCGCCTGCCTCACGCGATGGCCAAACTTATGGGGACTGGACGGGTTTCCGTACGCTTCCGCCCAAAAAGGCAGCATCGCGGCCACGACCTCCGGGGCCACTTGTGTGGTGGCGTTGTTGTCCAGGTAAATCATGCAGTCCACGGTCCAAACCGATTCACCGATTACTTCCCATCAATTTAGGGGCCCGTCACCGTTGTGCAAGCCCTGTCTGCCCCCGGCGTTCCTCCGGGGGGGCGTTTTTAGGTTTTTATTTATGGTATAAATACTTATACATAAAATAGTTGCATTAGAAAAATGATAAAATGGTGGCAAGACCACGCAACCGCGTTAAAATATCGCTAGTCAAAATTTGACAAGCCCACACAACTTTGTTACATTAGTAACATAAGTATATATCTTATGAATAACAGTGAGACAGTTGCCAAACGGACCCACAACGAGGACCTCAAAGAGGGGAATCGGTTGTTGTCCGGCAACATTACTGACACCCTGGCCGATCCCGGCGCTGAATGTTTTTCGCACGATGATTATGAATTCCTGAAATTTCACGGTGTGTATCAGCAGGACGACCGCGATCTGCGCAAGACGGGCAAGAAGTACATCATGATGGTGCGGGTGCGGATGCCAGGTGGGACGATCCAGCCAAACCAGTATCTGGTGTTGGATCGGTTGGCTGAAACGCATGCCAACAACACGCTGCGCATCACGTCCCGTCAGGGCCTGCAATTTCATGGCATTATCAAGTCCAGGCTCAGGGAGACCATCCGGGAAATCAACGAGGCGCTGTTGACCACCCTGGCCGCCTGCGGCGATGTCGCCCGCAATGTCATGGCCCCGGTGACCCCGGCGCTCAGCCCGGTGGTGGAGCGGGTGCAGGAGGAGGCGCGTCGGGTTTCACAGTCGCTCTTGCCGGCCACGCCGGCCTACCATGAGATTTGGGTGGAGGGGCAGGCCCTGAAGCTGGAGGAGGCCCGGCAGCGGGACTTTGTGGATCCGCTTTATGGCCGGCAATATCTGCCGCGCAAGTTCAAGGTGGCGTTCGCGGTTCCGCCCCACAATGATGTCGATGTCTTCACGCAGTGCGTCGGTTTCATTGCCGTCATCGAAAAGGACCAGTTGCTGGGTTACAATCTGGTGGTGGGTGGCGGCATGGGGCGCAGCCATGGCAACCAGGAAACATTTCCCCGGCTGGCGGATGAGGTGGGCTTCCTGCCGCCTGATCAGGTGGAGAAAGTGGCCCGTGGGGTGATGCAGGTGTTTCGCGAATATGGCGATCGCACCAATCGCAAGCATGCCCGTCTCAAATACGTGCTGGAGGAGCGGGGAGTGGACTGGTTCCGGACGGAGCTGGAGAAGCAGACCGGCCTGCCGCTGGCCCCGGTGCGCCCGTATCGGTTTGAACAGCAGGGCGACCGGTTTGGCTGGCATCGCCAATTGGATGGCCGCTGGTTCCTGGGGCTGCACATCGAGGGGGGGCGCATCAAGGACACCCCCGCTCGCAAGTACAAGACCGCGCTGCGTCTCATCGCCGAGCAGTTCCGGCTGGAATACCGCATGACGCCGTCAAACAACCTGCTGATGGTTGGCGTGACCGATGGGCAGAAGGACGCCCTCACTCGGCTGCTGGCGGAGCAGGGGATTCCCGTGGAGCTGGCGCAGCAGGCCTCGGCGGTGCGGCGCAACTCCATGGCCTGTGTCTCCATGCCGACGTGCGGCCTGGGGCTGGCGGAGGCGGAGCGCTACCTGCCGGACCTGATCACCCAGCTTGATGAAGCCCTGGCCAAATTGGGCCTGGGGCAGGAGGATATTGTCATCCGTATGACGGGCTGTCCGAACGGCTGCGCCCGGCCCTATGTGTCGGAAGTGGCGTTTGTCGGACGCGCCCCCGGGCGCTACCAGCTTTATCTGGGGGGCAACCTGGCTGGCACCCGGCTCAACCGCCTTTATAAGGATAGCGTCAAAGATGTTGAGATTCTGGCGGAACTGCAGCCGCTCTTCGCCCGGTTTGCCGCCGAGCGGCAGGCCGGGGAGCGGTTTGGGGATTGGTGCCACCGCGTGATTCTGCCGTCGGCCTGAAAGGAACCTCATGGCCGATGACACTGGACACTCCACGGCCCCCTCCGCGCTGCCCAGCGCCGGGGAGGTGCGGGAATTGAACGCCCGGTTTGCCACGCTGGGCACCCCTGAAATCCTGGCCTGGGCCTGGCAGCGCTTTGGCGTCCGGGCGGGCATTGGCACCAGCTTCCAGGGGGCTGGCCTCGTCATGATGCACCTGGCTGAACAGCACGGTTTTTCCTTTCCGGTCTTCACCATTGACACCGGGCTGCTGTTCCCGGAAACCGTCATCCTCAAGGATCGGCTGGAGGCGTTTTTCGGCCTCACCATCGAGGTGTTGCGGCCGGACCTGAGCGTGGCAAAGCAGGCGGAAGCCATGGGGCCGGAGCTATGGCGCCACCAGCCGGACCAATGCTGCACCCTGCGCAAGGTTTTGCCGCTCCAGGCCCGCCTGGCGCACCTGGACTGCTGGATCACCGGCCTGCGCCGCCAGCAAGCCGAGACCCGTGCGGACATCGGGGTGGTGGAACTCCACGTGGCGGATCCGGACACGGGCCGGGAAATCATCAAGCTCAACCCCATGTCCGCCTGGCGTCGGGAGGAGGTGTGGGACTACCTGCACCGCGAAAAAATCCCCTACAACCCACTGCACGACCAGGGCTACCGCAGTATCGGGTGCCAGCCCTGCACGGCGAAATCCGGCGGCGGCGAAAACGAGCGGGCCGGCCGTTGGACCGGCTTCCACAAGACCGAATGCGGCATTCACACCTTTATGGCGCGCAAGGCGTGAGTGACGCCCGAACCCGACGCTGGCACCAACAAATTTCAGGCATTATTATGGCTACGGATCATCTCTCAAAACTCGAAAACCAATCGATCTACATATTCCGCGAGGCATTCAACAAGTTTGAAAATCCCGCGATGCTCTGGAGCATCGGGAAGGATTCCACCGTGTTGCTCTGGCTGGCGCGCAAGGCCTTCTTCGGGCATGTGCCTTTCCCTCTGGTGCATGTCGATACCACCTACAAGATCCCCTCCATGATCGAATACCGGGACCGGCTGTGCCGGGAGTGGAAGCTGGACCTGGTGGTGGGCAAGAACGAGCAGGTGCTGGCCGAGGGCCGCACTTTTCCCAATGGCAAGTCCACCCGGGTGGAGTGCTGCGGCACCCTCAAGAAGGACGCCCTGAAGGCGGTGCTCGACGAGCACAAATTCAACGGCGTGATCGTTGGTGTGCGCCGGGACGAGGAGCCCACCCGCGCCAAGGAGCGCTATTTCAGCCCGCGGGACAAGAACATGGAGTGGAACGTCGAGGATCAGCCCCCGGAGTTGTGGGACCAGTTCAAGACCGATTACGAAAAGGGGGCGCACATCCGCATTCATCCGCTCCTGCACTGGACCGAGCTGAACATCTGGGAATACATTGAGCGCGAGAACATTCCGGTTATCCCCCTCTATTTCGCCAACGAGAAGGGGGAGCGCTACCGCTCCATCGGCTGCTACCCCTGCACTTTCCCCATCAAGTCCCAGGCCCGCACCGTCCGCGAGATCATCGAGGAGCTGCGTGGCTGCAACACCCCCGAACGCGCGGGCCGCGCGCAGGACAAGGAAAGTGAGGACGCGTTTGAGAAGCTCCGCCGGGACGGTTACATGTGATCGCGCCACCGCACCCACCCCAACCGCACTGAATTTGCATGAATACTTCCGACTCCAACGAGCAATTGAAAATCGTCATCGTGGGGCATGTTGACCACGGTAAATCCACCTTCGTCGGGCGCCTGTTTCACGACACCGGCTCCCTGCCGGAGGGCAAGCTGGAGCAGCTCCAGCGCATCGCCGAGCGCCGGGGGGTGCCCTTTGAGTGGGCCAACCTGATGGACGCGCTGCAATCCGAGCGCGACCAGAACATCACCATCGACACCGCCCAGATCTGGTTCCAGACGCGCAAGCGCCAGTACGTGATCATCGACGCGCCCGGCCACAAGGAATTCCTGAAGAACATGATCACCGGCGCGGCCAACGCGGAGGCCGCCCTGCTGCTGATCGACGCCCACGAGGGGGTGCAGGAAAACTCGCGCCGCCACGGCTATCTCCTAAACCTGCTGGGCATCCGCCAGATCGCCGTGCTCGTCAACAAGATGGATCTGGAGCAGTTCGGCGAGGAGCGTTTCCGCGCGGTGGAGGCCGAGTACCGGGCCTGGCTCAAGACCATTGAGGTCGAGCCCCTGGTCTTCATCCCCATCGCGGCCAAACATGGCGACAACATTGCCACCCGCAGCAGCCAGATGCCCTGGTATCAGGGGCCCACCGTGGTGGAAGTGCTGGATCAGTTCAAGGTAGCCGAGCCGCCCAGCAACCAGCCGCTGCGTTTCCCGATTCAGGAGGTGTACCGCTTCGATGAGCGGCGAATCCTGGCCGGCCGCGTTGAGAGCGGTCGCATCAAGGTGGGGGACCGCCTGGTGTTCAGCCCCACCAACAAGACCAGCGTGGTCAAAACCATCGAGCGCTGGAACGCCCCCTCCCGCGATTCCGCCGAGGCCGGCGAAAGCATCGGGATCACCCTCACCGAGCAGATTTTCGTGGAGCGCGGCGCGGTGGCCGCCTTGGAAACCTCCCCGCCTTATGAGCTTTCCAAGTTCAAGGCCCGGCTCTTCTGGCTGGGTCGCAATCCATTCCGCAAAAGCCGCCGGTACAAGCTCAAGCTGGCCACCCAGGAGGTGGAGGTGGAAATCGATTCCATCGACCGCGTGCTCGACGCCTCGACGCTCGACACCATCAATCGGCCCGATGAGGACGCCTATGTGGGCCGCCACGAGGTGGCCGAGCTGACCCTGAAAACCAAGCGGCCGGTCGCTTTCGACGCCATCACGGAGATCGTTCCCACTGGCCGGTTTGTGATCGTGGATGGGTATGATGTGAGCGGCGGCGGCATCATCGTGGCGGATCAATACCCGCGCCGCACGGTGGGCGGCGAGGTGCGCAGCGAGAACATATTCTGGAGCCAGGGCAAGATCACCCATGCCCACCGCTCGCGCCGCAACGGGCATCCCGGTTGCGTGGTCTGGCTGACCGGATTGTCCGGCTCGGGCAAGAGCACGATCGCCCAGGACCTGGAGCGTGAGCTGTTCAATCTGGGCAAGCATGCCTTCGTGCTGGATGGCGACAACATCCGTCACGGTCTCTGCTCCGACCTGGCCTTCTCCCCGCATGATCGCAAGGAGAATATCCGCCGCGTGGGGGAGGTGGCCAAACTGTTTGCGGAAGCCGGCTTCATCTGCATCACCGCCTTCATCTCCCCCTACCGGGAGGATCGCGACTATGTGCGGCGGATGTTCGACGAGGGCCGGTTTGTGGAGGTGTACGTCAATGCCCCGGTGGAGGTCTGCGAACAGCGGGACGTCAAAGGCCTGTATGCCAAGGCACGTTCCAACCAGATCCGCGAGTTCACCGGAGTTTCGGCCCCGTACGAGCCGCCGTTGAGCCCGGAGTTGGAGCTGCACACAGACCAGGCCACCATCACCGAATCAGTCACCCGAATCATTGAGCATCTGCACGTGGCGGAGTCGGACAGCGCCATCACGATCTGACCGGCGTCGTCAGGGTCCGGTCGGGCAGGGGAACCGTTTCCCTTGCCTGGCCGGCCCGGGTCATTCGACACTGATACCCACGCGCTGCATGGCGCGGAAGGCCTGCTCAACATCGCCCGGGAACAGATTCACACCGCGGCATCCCTCCCGGTAAACGTGGACGGTGTAGCCCAGGCTGCGGGCATCCAAAGCGGTGAATTTCACGCAGTAATCCGTGGCCAGTCCGGCCAGGAAAACGTCTTTCACCCCGTTTTCACGCAGGAAATCCGCCAGACCGGTGTCTTTCTTGTGCCCGTTGTCAAAGAGGCCGCTGTAGCTGTCAATGCCTGAATCGGTCCCTTTCTGGAACACCCGCGACACCCGGCTCATGTCCAGTTCCTTGACGAAGGCCGCGCCGGGCGTGTTCTGCACACAATGGTCCGGCCAGAGGATCTGGGTGAGGCCGTTGAGGCTGATGATGTCCCCGGGGGATTGGCCGGGATGGTTGGACGCAAAACTGCCATGGTTGCCGGGATGCCAATCTTGGGTGGCCACGATCAAATCGAATTCCGGGGAGAGTTGGTTGATGACCGGGATGATCTCATCGCCGCCGGGCACGGCCAGGGCGCCGCCGGGGATGAAGTCATACTGCACATCCACAATGATGAGTGCTTTGCTATGCATGGCGAGCTAAGGGCTACGGTAACTGTTAAATCTCAAAATTAAAGCCTTTTTGTTTGAGCTGCAGATACTTTTTCCGGTCGAACCGGTACAGCCGGGCCGGGCGGCGCTGCTCGCTGGTGTCGAATTCATCGAGCTGCACCAGCAGGTTGGTGCCAAGGATTTTTTTCCGGAAATTCCGCTTGTCCACCGGTTGTTCCAGGATGATCTCGTACATCTTTTGCAGTTGCGGCAGCTTGAAGCGGGCGGGCAGCAGCTCAAAGCCGATCGGCTCGTAGCGCACCTTGCCCTTCAGCCGTTGCAGGCCGCTGGCCAGGATGGACGCGTGGTCGAAGGCCAGCGGGGGCAGGCTTTTCAGCGGGAACCAGCGGGCGTCGCTGGCGTCGGATTCCGCGCGCAATTTGAAATCGCTCGGCTTGACCAGCACGTAGTAGGCGACGCTGATGACCCGCTCGCGCGGGTCGCGCGCCGGTTCGCCGTAGGTGAAGAGCTGTTCCAGGAAGACGTTTTCCACGCCTGTCTCCTCCTTGAGTTCCCGGCGGGCGGCATCTTCCAGGCTTTCGTCAATATGCACAAAACCGCCGGGCAGCGCCCAGGAATCGCGGAACGGTTCGGCTTTGCGCTGGATGAGCAGCACTTCCAGTTCCTGCTCGCCCAGGCCGAAGATAACACAGTCCACGGTGACTGCGGGATGGGGGTAATTGTAGGTGTACATGGGGAAAAAATCAGCGGCAGGTGCGGCCCTCCCGTTTTTCAATGGCCGGCTTGGGCAGAGGTGCGGCGGCGGCCTCGGCCGCCAGAAGGCGCAGTTCCCGGGCGAAGCCGCCCGAGAGGATGGGGAAACGGCACCAGGTTTTTGGGTCCAGGTTTTCGTCGTCCAAGTGGAAGGAGGGGGCGTAGCGTTCCCGCTTCCATTGGTTGCGGCACCAGAGGCGGAAGAACCGCTGGATCCACGTGGCCAGTTGCGCCGGGGTGCGGGTGGGAAATTCAACCTGCAACCGGCGCCAGATCTCCACGGGATCCATTTTGTCCCGGATGGCGGCTCGCTCCACGGCGTCCAGGATATCATACGGCATGAGGTCCGCCTCGTCGGTCTGCTTCTCTTTGCCGGGGCGCAGTTCCGCCGTCGGCTCCTGCCGGTTGACGGCTTTGACAAAGGGGAGGGGGCCCAGCCCGGCTGGACCCTGCGTCTCCAGCCAGCGCAGCCAGTGGCGGAGGAAAGCCTTGTCAATGCCCGCAATGGGGCAGAGCCCGCCACTGGTGTCGCCATCCATGGTGGCGTACCCCACGGCGGCTTCAGACCGGTTGCTGGTGGAAAGGAGGAGCGCATTGCGCAGGTTGGCCAGCAGCCAGATGCCGGGTGAGCGAACCCGCGCCTGGATGTTTTGCAGGGAGAGATCGTCCTGCGCCCAGGTCAGCGGTCGGCGCAGCGCCCGGCTGATGCGCCCCACGTAGCCCTGCACCAGCTCATCCACATCCCATTCAAAGTGTTCGGCCCCCACCCCCCGGGCCACCGTGCGGGCGGCGTTGCGGGTGGTGGCGGAGCTGTTGCGGGTGGCCTGGTAGGCGGTGGTCAGCAACCGGTGGGTCAGCCGCCGCGCGTCCAGGCGGCTGCCGGCCGGGAGTGGGGGTTGCAGGTCCGGCAGTTTGGCGCGCACGCCCTCCGCGCCTAATTCCGCAAGGGCCTGACGGGCCATCAGGTGGATCAGGCAGCAGACGGCGGAGGAATCCGCCCCGCCGCTCAGCGACACCACCAGGCCGTTCGCGTGGCTCTTGCGCAGGTAATCAAACAGGGCCAGTGACACGGCCCGGGTGAATTCCTCCTCCTTGAGGGCGGCGGATGTCTCCCAGGGGGACGCCTGGCCAAGCGGGTTTTCCCACGGGATGTCCGGGTATTCAAAGGGCACTTTGACCACCGCCTGCGGGGTTTCCACCAGGTTGGGCTTAAAGCTGCTGGTGCGGGACTGGTTCAGGCGGTTGGCCTCCACATCCACCACAGCGGTGGTCAGATGAAAATCCGCGTAGGTGAAGCGCGGCCCGGCGGCCACCAGCCGTCCTTGGGAGGCAATCAGGGCGCCGCCGTCGTAGATCACCCGCCCGGCGTCATTGCCCAGCAGATTGGCGTAAAGGTAGCTCACCCCGAAGGCGCGGGAACCCTCGATCACAAAGCGCTGGCGCACCTGATGCTTGCCGAAGGCGAAGTGCGAGGCGCTCGGGTTCAGAATCACATCCACCCCGTGCAGTGCCAGGGCGGAGCCGGGCCGGGTGGACACCCAGGCATCCTCGCAAATCTCAAACCCCAGCCGGATGCCGCCGCAGTCAAAATAGAGGTCGCCGATGGGGTGGCTCTGCCCGCCGATCTCCAGGGTGTTTTGCACGCCCACCGGCCACGGCTTGAAAAAGCGCGGCTCGTAATGGATGCCGTCCCCGGCCAGGAACTTCTTGGCGGTGAAGCCGGCGATGGCGCCATCCACCAGCAGGCAGGCGCAGTTGAACACGGCGTTCTGATGAAAGACAGGCAGGCCCACCGCCACGATGAGCCCCGTGGTTTCCGGGGCGATCTCCTGGAGGATGGACCAGCAGGTGCGGTGGAGGGAGGGGGCATGGAAGGCATCCTCGCAGCCGTAGCCGGGAATGGCCATCTCCGGCAGGCAGAGCAGGGTGACCCCCTGCTCGCGCGCCGCCCGGATGGCCGCCACAATGTTTTGCTGGTTGTGCTCCCAGTCCAGGGCGGTCTGATTCAGGATCCCGGCGGCGACTTTGATCAGTTTCATGGCTTGAAACCCCGGGCTTGCAGCACCAGTTCGGTCTTCAAATCGTGCAAGCCCTCCTCCAGGCCCACCGGGTATTGGTGGGGATAGACGAACCGTTTTATGCCCGCGTGGAAAAACCGTTGCTGGTTTTTCACGTGGTCGCGAATGGCCGCCGGATCCGGGGGCGTGTACACCTGCTGCCCCTGGCGGAAGATGGGGACCAGCAGATCCCGGAATTCGCTGTCCCGTGGCACCAGCTTGCGCCGGGTGGGGTCGGACGGGTCAACCAGCACCCAGTGCGAGCCGCCTTTCAGGCCCCGCTCCTGGTCGAAAATCATGTCGCCGATGTATTCGGTGCCGTTGAAAAACCGCCGCACCTGCTGGATGCCGGGGGTGGAGATTTTGATGGCCTGTTCAGAGAGTTTGATCTTGTACTTCCACTCCTCGCCCGGCTGGCGCGTCATGGCCAGCTTGTACACGCCCCCCAGTGCCGGTTGATCATAGGCGGTGGCCAGTTTGGTGCCCACCCCCCACACCGCGATCCGCGCCCCCTGGTCCTTCAGGCTGTCGATGATGTGTTCATCCAGGTCATTGCTCGCCACGATTACGGCGTCCCGGAATCCGGCGGCGTCGAGTATTTTGCGGGCTTCAATGCTCAGGTAGGCCAGATCCCCGGAATCCAGGCGGATCCCGGCCATCTTATGCCCCCGTTCCCTGAGCCAGTGGCCCACTTGCACCGCCCGGCGCACCCCTTCCAGGGTGTCGTACGTGTCCACCAGGAACACGCAGTTGTTCGGCATGGCCTCGGCATAGGCTTGAAACGCCTCCAGCTCGGAATCGAAGGACATCACCCAGCTATGGGCGTGGGTGCCTTTGACGGGGATGCCGAAAATTTTGCCGGCCAGCACGTTGGAGGTGGCATCGCAGCCGCCCAGGTAGGCCGCCCAGCTCGCCGCCAGGCCGCCGTCCAGACCCTGCGCCCGCCGCAGCCCGAACTCCAGCACCGGATCGCCGCCCGTGGCCTGGCAGATCCGGCTGGCTTTGGTGGCGATGAGGGTCTGAAAATTCATCAGGTTCAGGAGGGGGGTCTCCAGAACCTGCGCCTCAATGATCGATCCCCGCACGCGGATCAGCGGCTCATGGGGGAAGACGACGGTGCCTTCGGGCACGGCCTCAATGTCGCAGGAGAAATTCAGCTCGGCCAGGTACTTGAGAAAGCCGGGGTCAAACAGCGGCCGCTGGTCATTGCCCGTCAGGGTGGCCAGGTAAGCGAGATCATCCTCCTGGAAATGAAACTGGTTCAGGTAATCCATCACATACGTCAGCCCGGCGGCGATGGCGTAGCCGCCCTGGAACGGATTGCGGCGGAAGAAGAGGTGGAAGACGGATTCCTGCCGGGCGTGGCCCAGCTTCCAATAGCCCTGGGCCATGGTCAGTTGGTACAGGTCTGTGGCCAGACTCAGGCCGTCCCGATAAAGTCGCTTGAGTACCTGCATAAAACGGTAAAACTGCACCAGACACTTATAATGCGTTTAGAAGTCACAAATACCCGGTGACTGTCAAGCCCGGATATGCGAAAAAAGATCCGGGATCAACGCAAGGGGGGGAATGTTTGGCGGGGATGGGCGGCCAGGTGGCGTTGGATTTCGGCCAGCACAATCTCGCCGTAGGCCCGCAGTTTGGCCTCGCCCACGCCGCTGATGCCCAGCAGTTCCTCGCGGGACTGCGGGTATTCCCGCGCCATGTGGCGCAGGGCGACATCCGAGAAGATGACGTAGGCTGGCACGTCCCGCTCGTCCGCCAGCCGACGGCGCAGATCCCGCAGGCGTTGGAACAGGAATTCGTCGCAGGGGATTTCGCCGTCGCGCGGCACCGCCACGACCACGGGCTTGGTCTTCGGCTTCGTCAGGGTGAGGGGGGGGCGGTGCTTGAGAAAGGCCCGGCCCTCCGGGGAAATCTCCACCGTGGGGAACTGCCCGTTGGATTGTGCCAGCAGCCCGTGACGAACAAGTTCGCGACCGATGGCCAGCCAGTCGTTGCGGGAGAATTCAGTGCCGATGCCGTATGTGGAGAGGGTGTCGTGCCCCCACTGCTGGACGCGCTCGGTGCGGGCCCCGCAGAGCACGGCCACCACGTGGTTCAGCCCCACGCTGAAGCGGCCTTTTTCCCGGATGCGATAGACGCAGGAGAGCAGTTTTTGCGCGGCAATGGTGCCATCAAAGGTTTCGTGCGGTTCCAGACAGTTGTCGCAGCCGCCGCAGTTGGATTTGGGGTAGGTCTCCCCGAAGTAGGCCAGCAGGGAGTCCCGCCGGCAACCGGGCTGCTCCGCGTACTGGAGCATCTGCCGCAGTTGCTGGCGGGCGATCTCCTGCTCCTGCGGGTTGGTCTTCTCGTCAATGAACACCTGCTGCTTGATGGCGTCGCCGGTGCTGAACAGCAGCAGGCACTCGCTGGGCAGCCCGTCGCGCCCCGCGCGTCCGGTCTCCTGGTAGTAGCCCTCCACATTTTTCGGCAGATCGTAATGGATGACGAAGCGCACGTTCGGCTTGTTGATGCCCATGCCGAAGGCGATGGTGGCGCAGATCACCTGCACCTGGTCGCGGATGAATCGCTCCTGGTTCTCGGTTCGCTCCGCAGGCGTCAGCCCCGCGTGGTAGGGCAGGGCGCGGATGCCGTGTGAGGAGAGCCGCTCGGCCAGTTTTTCCACGGTCTTGCGCGCCTGGCAATAAATGATGCCGCTCTCCTGGCGGCGCTTGCCGACGTAGGCCAGCACCTGCTCAAAGGCCTCCTGCTTGGGCCGCACCCGGTAAAACAGGTTGGGCCGGTTGAAGCTGCCCACATGGCGGCACGGCTCGCGCAGGCGCAGTTGCTCCACGATGTCCAGGCGCACCCGGGTGGTGGCCGTGGCGGTCAGGGCCATGATGGGGGTGGCGGGCAGCAGCTCCCGCAGCCGTTGCAAATCCCGGTATTCGGGCCGGAAATCATGGCCCCATTCGCTGATGCAGTGGGCCTCATCCACCGCGAACAGGTTCACATTCCATTTGGGCAGTTCACTCAGAAAGCCGCTCAGGGTGAGCCGTTCGGGGGCCACGTAGAGCAGCCGGTAGGCCCCCTGGTACAGCCCGCGCAGCCGTGCGGTGGACTCGGTCTTTTTCAGGGTCGAGTTCAGGAAGGTGGCCGCCACTCCGGCGTCCGACAGGCCATCCACCTGATCCTTCATCAGGGCCACCAGAGGGGAGACCACCACGGTCAGGCCGGGCCGCATCACGGCGGGCAGTTGGAAACAGAGGGATTTACCGCCCCCGGTGGGTAGCAGGGCGAAAACATCCCGCCCGGCCAGGGCATCCTGGATGATCTCCTCCTGGTGCGGGCGGAAGGTGTCGTAGCCAAAATGCCGCTTCAGCGCCTTGTGCAAGGCGCCTGACGACCACGGACCCGTCGTTGGGGGTGTTGAATCCATGGACCCGCTCCAAAGGTGCCGCCGTGAACGCTCCGGTTTTATTCCCGGATGGTGGCTTTCAGGACCGTCAATAGGTGGGCGGTCAGCTTCTCGTGCGCGGCGTTGACTTCCGTGTCGGTGAGCGTCCGGTCACTGCTCCGGTAGGTGAAGGAATAGGCGGCGCTCTTCTGCCCGGCCGGGACGTTTTTGCCGCGGAAGATGTCGAAAACCTCCACGCTTTCCAGGTTGGCGGCCTTGGCCTGCCTCACCGCTTGCAGCACCGCCTCATGCGTCACATTTTCAGCCATCACCAGGGCGATGTCCCGGCCGATGCCGGGGAATTGGGGCAATGCCTTGAAGGACTTGGCGGCATTGCGCCGGGCCAGCAGGAGATCCAGGTTCAATTCCGCCAGGAAGACGGCGTCCCGCAAGTCGTACTGTTTGGCCAGCGGGGGCAGCAGTTGGCCCAGCTCACCCAGGACCAGCTTGCCGCCCAGGGCCAGCGTGGCCGATTCCAGAAACAGGGGGGTGCTCTCCGCCCGCCGGGTGTAGCTGATCGCGCGCAGGCCGTAATCTTCCAGGAAGCTTTCCAGCAGCCCCTTCAAATCCATGATGTCGTGCTTGGCGTCGCGATCGGTCCCGCTCCAGAAGGCTGGCTGGCGTGTCCCGGTCAGGGCGATGGCCAGGCGGCGCTCTTCCTTGAGCTGGCCGCCGGTCTGCGTGAAGACCCGCCCGATTTCAAACAACGCGACATCATTGTTCTTCCGGGTCAGGTTGTTGCGCAGGGAGTCCAGCAACCCGGGCAGCAGGCTCGGCCGCAGGGCGTTCATGTCGGAGCTGAGCGGGTTGCTCAGCAGCGCCAGGTTGTCCGCCGAGGCCAGTCGGGCGGCGCTGTCAGCCACCAGGGTCTGCCCCTGCGCCTCGTTCAAGCCGAGGGCGCACAGAATGCGGCGGGCCTCGCCGATCTGGTCATACACCGCATCAAAGGGATGGCTGCCAATCGCGCCGCGCGGCGGGGTGGGGGGGATTTTGTCCACCCCGTGAAGCCGCACGATTTCCTCGATCAAATCAACTTCGCGCTTGAGGTCCACCCGCCAACTGGGGACTTGCACGGTGATCGGCTCGGCCGCAGTCTCATCCCCCACGGGACGCGCCTTGCGGCCCATGGCGCGCAGGCCGAGCTGGCCCAGGAAATACTCGATCTCCTCGTTGCGCAAGGTCACCCCCAGCAGGTCGGTCACCTTTTGGTGGCGCAGCGTGATCTGGCGCGCCTCTGCGGGGGCGGGGTACGCATCCACCGCGCCGAGGGCGATTTGGCCTCCCGCCGTGGCCTGGATCAATTGCACGCAGCGGCGGCAGGCCCATTCGGTGACGCCCACATCCGCCCCGCGCTCAAACCGGTAGCTGGCGTCCGTCCGCAGGCCCAGCAGCTTGGAGGTGCGGCGGATGTTGGTCGGTTTGAAGCAGGCGCTTTCCACCAGCACATCCACCGTGTTCTCCTTGATCTCGGAGTTCAATCCGCCCATGACCCCGGCCAAGGCGATGCCCTTGGCGGGGTCGGCGATCAGGAGCATGTTTTCCGTGAGCGTGCGCTCCTGGTTGTCCAGAGTCACAAATTTCTCGCCTGGCTGGGCCCGGCGGACCACCACTGCAGGGAGGCCAGCGGCGTCTTTGGCCACCAGATGGTAATCGAAGGCGTGCAACGGCTGGCCGCATTCCAGCATGACATAATTGGTGACGTCCACCACGTTGCTGATGCTGCGGATGCCCACTTTTTCCAGCATCTGCCGCAGCCAGTCGGGGCTGGGGCCGACCTTCACGCCCCGGATCACCCGCGCCGTATAGCGGGGGCAGAGCTCCGGGTCATCCAACTGCACCCGCACCAGGGAATCGGTGGTGGTGCCGGGTTCCTCCGTGAGGGAGATTTCGGGGAGCTTGAGCGGATTGCCGGTGAGGGCGGCAATTTCCCGGGCAATGCCGATCAGGCTGTTCAGGTCGGGTCGGTTGGGGGTGACCTCCAGGTCATACACCACGTCCCCGCTCGCGCGGCCTAGATATTCGGCAAAGGGCTGCCCCACCCGGGCGTCCTCCCGCAGCAGCAACAGGCCGTCCACCGGTTCCGGCAGGCCCAGCTCCTGCGGGGAGCACAGCATGCCGTGGGATTCCACGCCGCGGATTTTACCCACCTTGATGGTGAAGGGGGCTTCGCCCGGCTTGGCGGGTAGGGTGGCGCCCGGCAGGATCAGCGGTACTTTGTCGCCCGCCTTGAAGTTTTGCGCCCCGCACACAATCTGACGCTCCCCTTTGCCGTCGTTCACCCGGCAGAGGGATAGCTTGTCGGCGTTGGGGTGTTTGTCGCGGGTGATGACCTGCGCGACCACAATGCCTTCAAATTCGCCGGAGACTTTCTGGACCCCCTCGACCTCCAGCCCGAGCATCGTGAGACGCTCGGTGACTTCCTCGGGTGACCAGTCGAAATCAACGTACTGTTTGAGCCAGTTCAGGGTAACTTTCATGGAGCTAAGGTGTTCGGCGTTGCGGTGGCGCGGTTAGAATTGGCGCAGGAAGCGGGTTTCGTTCTCGTAAAAGAGCCGGATGTCCGTGATGCCGTACCGGATCATGGCGATGCGCTCAATCCCGAAGCCAAACGCCCAGCCGGTCCAGACTTCCGGGTCGTAGCCGACGGTCTCAAACACCTGGGGATGCACCATGCCGCAGCCGGCGATCTCCAGCCAGTCCTTGCCCATTTTTTTGACGAGCGGGCTGGAAAAATCGATCTCAAAACTCGGCTCGGTGTAGCTGAAGTAGTGGGGGCGAAACCGGATTTTGGTGTCCGGCCCCATCAGATCCTTGAAGACGAATTCGACCGTGCCCTTCAGATCGCCCACCGTGACCTTGCGATCCACATACAGGCCTTCCACCTGGTTGAAGGTGGGGTTGTGGGTGGCGTCGGCATTATCCCGCCGGTAAACCCGGCCGGGCACGATGATGCGCACCGGGGGCGGCTGCTTTGCCATCACGCGGATCTGCACGGAGGAGGTGTGCGTGCGCAGGAGCAGCGGGGATTGAGGGGTGGCACCGCCGCGGTTTTCTGAGCCCGCCACGAAAAAGGTGTCCTGGCTGTCCCGGGCCGGGTGATCAGCGGGGGTGTTCAGCGCGTCAAAGCAATGGTACTCGTCCTCGATTTCCGGGCCGTCCGCGACCACGAACCCGATCTTGCGAAAGCTGCGGACAATGTCGTCCGTCACCTGGGTGAGCGGGTGCAGTTTGCCGGGGATGCGGCGGCGGCCGGGCAGGGTGAAATCGGTGGGATCCTTGGGCAGGGCGGCGCGCAACTCCAGTTCGCCCCGGCGGGCGGCCAGGGCGGTTTCCAGTTCGACTTTGGCGGCGTTGATGGCTTTGCCGGCCAGCGGACGCTCCTCCTTGGGCAATCCGCCCATTTGTTTGAGCAGAGCCGTGAATTTGCCATTGGCCCCCAGCCATTGTCCCTTGGCTTGCTCCAAGGCGGCCAGGTCGGCGGCGGCTTGCAGGTCGGCCAGGGCCGCCTGCTTCAGCGGTTCGATTTCATTCAACAAGGACATAGGTGACAGCGGGAAACAGGTTCAGGAACGGTGCCAAATGAAAAAACGGGCGGCCCGGAGGGTCGCCCGTTCGCGAAAATCAGGGTATTGATCGGCTCAGGCTTTGACGGCCTTGGCCTTCAGCGCGTCCTGGGCGATCCGGACCAATTCGGCAAAAGCCGCATTGTCGGTCGCTGCCAGGTCGGAGAGAATCTTGCGGTCCAAAGCCACCTGCGCGGCCTTGAGACCTTCGATGAACCGGCTATAGGTCATGCCTAAAGCCCGGGTGGCGGCATTGATGCGGACCTGCCAGAGATAGCGGAATTCGCGCTTCTTGACCTTGCGGTCACGGTAGGCGTATTGCCGACCGTGATCCACAGCGTCCGAAGCGTAACGATAAAGTTTGGAACGGCGCAGCCGGAAGCCTTTGGCGGCTTGGAGCATCCGTGTCCGACGTTTACGGGAAGCAGCAGCGTTTGTTACTCGCATGGCGGTTTATTTCAGTCCTGTGGTTTGTAGTGAGTACGGTGTCTTAGTGGCTGAAGGGCAAGCTGGCCAGGATACGGTGGGCATCGGTCGGGCCCAGAACAGCTCTCTTACCCAGTCCGCGACGACGTTTCGACGACTTGCCTTGCAGCAAGTGACGTCGGCCCGCGCGCGAATGCAACACCTTGCCGCGCGCTGTGATTTTGAAGCGCTTGGCAACCGATTTCTTTGTCTTAATACCTTTTGGGCGACGCATAATATCTGTACGCTCTTTCTTTTGAAAAGAGCGGGCACTATAGGGGCTTGCCAAAGTGCGTGCAAGCCGGATTTTTAGTTTTTTACGAGGCTTTAGGCTCGGTTCGGCATCATGCCGGTTTGGCGGGCATAATTGAACAACCCGCCGGCATCCACCACCGGGCGCACTTCGCCCAGCGGCTTGAAGGAGTACACCTTGCCGGTCTTTTCCACCGTCACCGTGGCCTGGTCCAAATCCACCGTTACCCGGTCCCCGGTTTGCAGGAGATCACACAGGCGTTCGGGGCATTCGCAGGGATATAACTCCCCGGTGGCCACACAGTTGCGGAAAAAGATGCGGGCAAAGCTTTCGGCCACCACCAGTTGACAACCGGCGGAACCCAGGGCGATGGGGGCATGCTCCCGGGAGCTGCCGCAGCCGAAATTCCGTCCGCCGATCACAATCGGGTATTCGCTATCCAGTTGACCCTCTTTGACATACCGGGTGGTGTATTGGCCTTCCGGCAACCCCCACAGCGCGTAGCTGCCCAGTTTTTCATACTCTTCCGCAATGGTCGGAATGAGGTTCAAGAACTGGGCCGGAATGATCTGGTCGGTGTCGATGTTGTCGCGCACCACAAACACAGGACCTGTAAAAACCGATTGCATGGGCTGAATTTGGCGGGTGCCCGGACGGATTTCAACTAGAAAGAATCTTAATCAGGTTGAACCCCCCCGGATGGTGACGGTAGTCTCGCCCCGGTTTATGAACCCGCTTCAGGCTGTCATTCAATCTGTGCTGCCGGTGTTTTCGGCGGCCCTGGCCGGTTTCGCCATGCGGCGGGTCAATTGGCTGACCGAGGAGGCGGACGCCAGCCTCCTGCGCATCACCATCAATTTGCTGGCGCCCTGCCTGGCGTTTGACGCCATCCTGGGCAACCAGGCCCTGGCGCAGCCCGGCAACCTGGTACTCGCGCCGCTGATCGGCTTCAGCACCGTGGCCCTGGGCATCGCCCTGGGGTTGGGCTGGGCGCGGCTGAGCGGCCTGACCTCCGGCAACAGTCGGCGCACCTTCGCCTATGTGACCGGCATTTACAATTACGGCTATGTTCCGCTCCCGCTGGCCCTCTCGCTGTTCAACCGCGAGACCGCCGGGGTGCTGATGGTTCACAATGTCGGGGTGGAGGTGGCCTTGTGGATGTTCGGGCTCTCCATGCTGGGGGAGCAGCGCCCGGGGTCAGCCTGGCGCAAAGTCATCAATATCCCCGTGGTGGCCATCCTGGTTTCCGTGGTTCTGAACCTGGCGGGGGCGCGCCAATGGATGCCGGCCTTTGTGCCGCTGACGGCCCACATGCTGGGGCAATGCGCGATTCCCATGGGGCTGATCCTGATCGGGGCCACCATCGCGGACCACATCCATGAATTCCATCCCGCCCGTGGGGGGCGGGTGATGATGATGGCCTGTCTCCTTCGTTTGGGGATTCTGCCGTTGTTGTTCCTGGGGCTGGCCTCGGTGCTGGAGGCGCCGCGTGAGCTGAAGGCGGTGATGGTGCTGCAGGCCGCCATGCCGGCGGCGGTTTTTCCCATCGTGATGTCCCGCCACTATGGGGGCGATACCCCCACCGCCCTGCGGGTGGTGATGGTCACCTCTCTCGTCAGCCTGTTCACCATGCCGCTCTGGATCCGCTGGGGCATGAAACTCATCGGCCAGGGCTGAGCGGGGGCGCGGGGGATTGGGTGGCCTGCCGCAATTAGGGCAGGGCGGCCCGGATTTCCCGCGCCATGCGCTGATCCCGCTGCTGCTCCGCCATCTGCAAGGCCCGCCCGGCTTCCTCCAGGGCCTCGGGCACAAAACCGGTGGCCGCCAGGGTCCGGGCGAAGACGAGGAGGGTCTGCGGGTCGTTCGGCGCCAGTTTGCGCGCGCTTTCCGCCATGGTGGAGGCCTCTTGAAAGCGTTTGGCCAGGAGCAATCCCGTCGCCAGTTCCCGCCGCAGCTCCGCCGGGGGGTACTGTTCCTCCAGCCCCTGGGGCAGCAGGCGCACCGCGGCCTCCAAATGTTCCAGGCTTTCCCGGATTTGCGCCGGGGGCGAGGTGGCACCGAGATTCCAGAAATACCGCAGCGCCATGCCCAGGTCGAAATGGGCGCTGCCCAGATCGGGGTTCAACCGCAGGGCGGTGCGCGAATGCTCCATGCCCCCGGCCAGATCCTTCAGTTCGTTGAAAATGAGCAGGCCCAGGCACTGGTGCGCCTCGGCGTTGCCGGGATTCAGCGCCAGCACCCGTTGGTACTGGCGGATGGCATTGGTGATGTCCCCGCCCGACAGCGCCTCCTGGCCTGCGCGCATGAAGGAATAATCGTTGAGGAACCGCTCCTGAATGTGCGCGATGCCGGTGGGGGTGGTGTTGACGAACTCCGGGAGGTTCGCCGCCCAGCCGGGCGCGGTCAGGTGCTCCAGCACCACCGGGGGCGTGCTTTCTCCCCGTTCGTCGATGTGGGTCAGCCATAGTTGGGTGTGGGGCGAGTTCGCCTTGGAGGAGAACACCAGCCAGCGGCTGTCGGGCGACCAGGTGTGCCAGGAATTCATCCGGGCGGTGTTGGCGGCCAGCCGCCGGGCCACCCCGCCGGTCGCCGGGATGATCCAGAGTTCGCTGTCGGGTTGCAACAGCATGTAGCTGTGGGCGCGGCAATACACGATCCAGCGCCCGTCGGGCGAATACTTCGGGAAAAAATTGCTGAACCCGTTGGTGGCGGCTCCGGGCAACGGTTCGGCCACCCCGCCCCGGCCCCCGTTGAAGGGCACGCGGTAAAGGTCGTATTGGAAGGGACGCCCATCCACCGCGAACTCGCGGCAGTCGTCCGCATTGAGCAGCACCTTGTCCGGCCGTTTCCCGCTCAGCAGGTCGTGCGCCCGGGCGCGTGCAAAGACCACCCACTGGCCATCCGGGCTCCAGGCGGGGTTGCTCTGCACGAATTCCGGTCGGTCCGCCCCGGGCAGGGCCTGAAACTGGCGCGTGACCCGGTCATAGCAGGCCAGGATGCCCTTGACCGGGAAAAACAGTTGGGAGAACTCCAGCCCCGGCATGGGCAGAAAGACGGACTGATCCTTGACCGTGCTCAGCACGTGCCGACCATCCGGCGAGATCTGGGAAAGCAACCCGAAGGTCTCCGTGCGGTTCGTGCGCTGGTAATCATCCCAGGTGATCAGGTCGTTGGTGGTCAGCCGCATTTCCCGGGCCACCGGGGTGATGATGTAGGAGCCCTTGCTGTTGGCGTAATCCACATCCATGGCCAGCAGCCCGCCATCCCGAGGGAAGGAATGGCAATTCCCGCAGACGGGGAGGTTTTGCAGCACGATGGGCGGCGGCTGGGGCGAGGTGACCGGCCCGAAACGCCAGCGGATTTTGGAGGGATCCCGGACCGCCTCCACAAACGGCAGGTTCACTTCGCGAAAAAACAGCGGGGCGCCCAGGGTATCCGCGCTGGTGGCAAAATGGGTGCGGCCGATGCCGTCCGGCCGGGGGGCGGATGCGGCGGAAAAGGCGGTGACCACCACCGCCACCGGGTTGGTGGCGGCCCCGGTTTGCAGCCGCTGCCACTCGCTTTGGGTGGGGGTCCAGCCATTGGTGGCGGTTTTCCAAGCCTCCCACTGGCCCGGGACCGGCGTTGCCACCAGCACCACCCAGAAGGCGGCGGCATTGTTCGTGGGCCACCGGAAGGTGGGGGGTGGGGTGCCGGGGGGGAATAGGGTGCCCGGGCGCGGGTAAAGCACCTCGAACTGCCGGGCAGGCGGGGCCTGCAAAGCCTTTCGCGCCATGGATGCCCAGTCCGAATCCCGTGGCTGACAGCCCCAGGGCAGCCAGCCCAGCAGCAGCAGGAGGGGCAGGGGAAACCGCCTCCGCCCACCCGGTCGGCGGGTGACAGTTTGAAAGCTGATCAGGCCATCCATCCGCGCTCGCGATCCAATTGGCTGTTCAGAACCTCGTTGGCCACGCTCACATTCTCCGCCACCTGAAAATCAAACATCCCCACCATGGCGAAATCCGCCCCGTTTTCAAAGGCGTGGCGGAAGCCGCTCTTCGGGGGGATGGCTCCGGCCGCCAGCACCTTGTAGGCAATCCATGGGCGGTCCACCTTGGCCATGAAATTAATGGTCTCTTTCGGATCCTGGCACCAATAGTTGTCGATGCTGTAATTATCAATGACATCCTTGGTCTGGTCCGAGCGACGGGTGGACCAGTAGTTGGTGTGGTGGAGGGTTTTGACGTAGAAATCAGGTTTGGCCCCCGACTTCTCGACCTCGCGCGGGGTGCGCAGCTCATGGCCCGCCACTCCCGCGATCAGCCCCTGCGCCTTGATCAGGTCGATCAGCTCCGCGATGGACGAGGTGGAGCCGGTGCGGGTCCAGAGGTCGCCCAGGTTGCCGAGCAGGAAGGCCCCCACGGCCCCGCCGTCCACCGCCTGCTGCACGGCGGTTTTCAAGTCATCCTTGTTCGGTCCGATCTGGGCCAGGTACTGGATTTTGCCGCCCATCTTGCGGTACTTCTGGTAAACGCGCAGCGCATTGGGGTCGGAGGGGTTGGTCACCATCGTGTTCACCCCGTTCTCCTCGCAGCGCGCCCAGGTCTCGATGATCTTTTCGTCCGTGAAATAGTGCTTCAGCAGCTTGGAGACATAAATCAGGTCGCGGCTGTGCGCATACCCGCTGATCAGGTTGCCGCCGCACAGGATCCGGCCCATCTTCACCTTGCCAATGGTGCCGTACCACTTGCCGTAGGAGGGCGGTTTCGGGGTGACCGGCAGGACGGCGGAAGTCTCCGCCGCAGAGGCCTGGCTGACCAGCAAATGCTCCTCCATGCTGATCACGACCGGGGCGGCCACGGTGGCGGCCAGGGATTTTTTCAGGAAACTGCGACGACCAAAGGTGGATGACATGACGGTTTTCGCTGGTTAAATGTTATGGCTCGGCCACCAGAAGGCCCCTTTCACCGGCAAGATGCTCGGGTGCGGCCATTCCGGGTGGTGCTGGCGATATCCTGCCAACCCCGCCGAACCCACGCAATCAATTTTATCACGCCCAGCCTGGTCGATGCCGTGAACCTGGATCCGGCTTGCAACTGAAGAGTGGAGGACAAGGTTGGATTTTTGAAAACAGGCGCACACATTGTAAAATGCTGAACGCTAAAGGCTGAATGCTGAAGGAACTCGGAACTCGGAACTGGGGACGGAAGACAGGGACGGCTCGGCAGGAGCCCCACCGGGTTTTGGTTTTCCAACCTGCTGGGGCACTCAATCGCCTGGGTTTTGCTGCCAACAATAATGTCAAAGACCAAAAGTTTACTAAAACTTTACTTTTTCCTTACCGGCTCAGGGTTTTTCTGAATC
>CAIYYI010000477.1 GCA_903930345.1 uncultured Verrucomicrobiota bacterium | reverse complement strand
TATTGGGCGGTGATCACGCTGGGTCCCGTCGTGCTCATCCTCGCCCTGGGCCTCACCACCGGCCCCCTCTTTGCCCGCACCCAGAGTTTCCTGCAGCACTTCCCCTTCCTGGGGCCCACCCTGTTTGCCTTGCTGCCCTTCTTCCTGCTCTCCATGGCGTTCAGCGTCTTTTATTTCCTCATGCCCAACACCCGCGTGCAGTTCCCCGCCGCCCTGGTCGGGGGGCTGGTCGCCGGGTTGCTCTGGCAGGTGAACAGCCAGCTCAACACCTTCTACGCCTCCAAGGTGGTCACCTACTCCAAAATCTACGGGACCCTGGGTTTGGTGCCCCTCTTTCTCCTCTCAATTTACTTCGCGTGGGTCTTCCTGCTGTTTGGCGCCCAGGTCGCTTACGCCTACCAGAACCGGGCCGCCTACCTCCAGGAACGCCAGGCCGAAGCCATCCACCAGCGCGGCCGCGAGTTTATCGCCCTCCGACTCATGACCCGGCTGGCCGCCCATTTCATCCGGGGCCAGGGCCCGCAGACGGGCACGCAAATGGCCACCGCCCTCGGCATCCCCACCCGGCTGGTCACCCAGATTCTGAACCAACTGGTCCGCGCCAGACTCCTGCTGGAGGTGAACGACCGGGAAATCGCCTATGCCCCCGCCCTGCCCCCCGCCCAGATCACCGTCCACGATATCCTGGAAGTGCTCCGCACCGGCCAGGGCCAGGAACTGGCCACCAGCGATGACGCTGAACGCGCGGCCATCCGCAACGGCTTCTCCCGCATTCTCGCCGCCGAAAAGCTCACCGCCCGCGAGATCACCCTGGACCAGCTCGCCGCCTGCGCGACCCCGCCGAAATGATGCCTCCCGACCCTTTGCGGAAGGGATATTGCGTTACTGGCTGATCCCGGCCGCGTGATAACGTCGTTCGTCTGGGTTGAACTGCAGGCGGCCCAAATTTCTAAAGAGCCACCCCTCCAACTCGCTGGCCGGCCCCGTGTAGTTGACCAGCCCCTGAAGTTCTGCCAGTTGGCTTTTGCGCTCGAAACCCGGCTCCCATTGGTTCAGGTTGAGGATGGCGCGGGCCAGGGCCTCCGGCAGCCCCCGGCGCGCGGCGGGGAGCACCAGCCCGGGCGCGATGTCATCGCGTTGCCGCCGCGCTTGCCAGGCCTCCCGCACAGCCCGGTCCGTGTCAAAGCCCGGGCATTTTTCCAGGGCGGCCAGCACCTCTGCATGGCCGTGATTCAGACGCACGAATTGCCAGTGCAGATCCCCGTACAGGGCGGGTTCATGGGCCTGGGCCAGCAGTACCAAGGCCGCCGATGGCAGGGGCTCGCGCCGCGCCTGGAGGTGGGGCCGCAGCACGGTGAGGGCCTCCGCCACCCAGCCGCGTTCCTGGAACAGCCAGGCCAGGTCGGGGGAGCGATCCAGCGCCCGCAGCAGGCCGGGCAGATGCTCGCGCCGGGCCAATTGCCGGAGCAGCGGTTGTTCCAGGAGATTCCGTTGCGGGTTCAGCAGCGGCAGACGGTCCACGAAGGCGGGCAGACCGGCGGGGCCGATCCGGGCCATCTGACCCTGGAGGGCGGTGGTGTCGGCAGGGCCCAGCGGCTCCGGGATCTGGGCCAGCAGGGTGTCCACGAAGGTGGCATAATCCGCCGCCCCGGGGTTGGGGGGCAACTGGACCGTTGCGAGCCTGGCCAGGCCGTTGGCACTCCGGGTTTGGCGGTCATGCCTGGGATCCGGGACAAACGTGTAGCTGGGGCTGTCAAAACCAAGCCGGCTCACCCCATCGGTGCGCAGAGCGTACACCTGCAGCCGGGCTCCCGCCAGCCACGCCGCCGGGGTGATGCCAGTGAGCCGGGAACGCAGTTCGGGATAGGGGAAAATAATATCCAGCCGGACCTGGCGCTGGCAGGAGAGCGCCTCCTCAAAGTCCCGCCCGTAATCGGCCTCCGCCGGGAAGGCCTCGCCGTAGGCCGGATGATACAGCACGCAGAGCAGGTTGTTGAAACCGAACCGGGTGCTGCTGTTGGCCAAGGCATCCCGCTCCAGCAGCAGGCGGGGAAGCTGGCGGCTCACGGAGATCCGCACGCTCTGATCCACCCAGGCCACGTGGTCGATGCCCACCTGGCCGTTCGCGGTGTGGCTAGCGGCACCGGCGCGCAGGGGCAGATCAGCCGTCTGTTCCAGGGAGATGATCTCCAGGTCCAGAAGACCGCGCCACTGTCCCACCGGCGGCTGGCCTTGCGGGCCATAACGCAGGTTGCCCGTGTAGGGGAGGTGGGAGTTGGGGAACTGCGGGTTGCCAAGCCACAGCACCGACGGCGGATACCCGTGGCGGACCAACCGCCAGCACTGCGCCCGCTGCCCGGGATTCAGGGCGAAGAATGGCTGCCGGTTGTCCTCCTTCAGCCAGAGCCGCTGGCCATCCGCGCCCTTGAACTCGCCCTGGCTCTGGCGGGCAAACACAATCTGATTGGTTTTCAGGCCGCTGACGCGGAAGTGTGACCAGAGCACCTCGCTGCCGGGGCGGCTCTCCAGGTCATCCCCCGGCTCCAAGGCTTGCAGGGCCAGCCCGGGCTGCCGCAGTTCCGGCCGTGGGAAGAGGTTCCAAGACCAAAGATTGCCCAGCGGCACCACGGCCACCAGCGTCACCCCCAGCACGGCGGTGCCCGCCCAGCGCCAGCGGCGGGAATGCTGGCTGAGCCAGGCCAGCGCCGCCGCCGCGGCCACTACGGCCAGCGCCAACAGCAGAGCACTGAGCATCACCCCCTCCCAGTCATCCACGGTCCTCCGGGTCGGCAGCCAGTGCAACCGTTGCGTCACATATTGGACGGCCATGATGATCGCAAACCAGGCGGCAATGACACAGCCGGTAACCGTGGAGAAACGGGCCAGGGAATCAGTCAGCGCGGCCAGGGTGGCAGGGATCAGGAGGACCAGGGCGGCATAAAGGCCGTACTCCAGCAAGGCCTTGCCGGTCTGCGCCAGGGTCAGACCCGACCGCAGGCATTCCACCCCCTGTCAGAACAGCCAGGGCAGGGCCAGGAGAGCGATCAAAAACAGGGTTTTGGCCGCCACGACATGATATCGCCGGGTGGGCCGGGTCAGCCAGAAGGCGGTGGTGCCGCTGAGGGAGTCTGCCTGGATGACGGCGACCACCAGGCCGATGGCCAGCAAGGCTTCCGCCACCAGCCAGAGCGTGCGCAGCGCCAGGCGCTGCTCATTGGGCGGTAACAGCGGCAGGACCAGGTGGGTGACCAGCGCCAGCCCCCAGACCAGCAGCCACCAGCGGAAACGGCGCAGGTCGTTCAAAAAGTGATGCCTAACCAGATTCATGTCAGTTCTCTCCAATCACCGGGCTGGTTGTTTCTGCACGTACCGGCGCGCCACGGGTTCAAATTGAAAGTCCTCCGGCCGGTGCCGATCCATCCAGGCCACCAGTTTTCTTTGGTCGTAGCGCCAGTTTCCCACCAGCTCCGGGGAGCTGAACTCCGTGCGAAGGGTCTCAAACAACTGGTTGGCGAAAGTCCGATTCCCCGAAGGAAGCAACCGCCAGATGCGCCATAGCTCCGGCAGCGCCTCGGGATGTCCCTGGCGCAGGGCGACGCGGAGGATGGGGGGAAGCCGCAGATCCGCCGGGTTGTGGAGGATGGGTGTCCGGTCCTGCCAGAGCTGGTTGACCAGCACGGGCAGGGCGGCGGCCAGGCCAGGCACCGGACGCAATTGCTCGTACCGCCGCAGGCTCAGATCCAGCTCAAAGTCCTGCAGCAACCGCGCGTGCAGGGCCGGGTCTTCCAGGGCGAGCAGGGCCTGGACCGCCTCCTCCGGCAGACTTTGGGGCAGGCGGGCCAGTTCCCGCAGCGCATCCCGGATGGCGGCGTCCTTCTCCCAGCCCCGCTGCACCACCACCTCGCACAGGCAGGGGATGCGCGGCAGGGCGCGCGCGAGCGCTGGCTTCTGGGATTCCAACAACCCCGCGCCCAGGGCGCTCACCAGCAGGCGTTGCACTTGGTCATCCGCGTTGGCACAGCCGCCCAGAAAGGCCTCCGCATAGCCGGGCACGTAGGGGGCCAGTTGGCGGCCCAGGGTTCGGAGATCCTCCTGATCGAGGGTGCGGGCACCCGCCAGACGGAGGTACTCGTACAGGAACAACCCCACCTCCTGCCGCGGAGCATTGGTGGCGGGCCGGGGCAACGCACCCAGGCGACGCTGAAACTCCGCCAGGGTGAGCTGGCTGTCCCGCAGGTCCCCCCGGGAACCGGGGTTGGCGGCATAATCGCGCAGCACCAGGTTCTCCACCGTATGTCCCGCCTTCACCTTCCCCTGATAGACCTTGCGCCAGACGACCAGCCGCACCGGACCCTCCGTCTCATCCAGATAATCCTGCTCGCTCCCGCGAAAGGGCGGGAATTCCAGTTGGAGGTATTCCCTGGGCGCGGCGGTGACATCGCTGCGGCCCAGGCGTCTCGGATGGTTGCTTTGGGGCGGGTACAACACCTGCCGGGCCGGATCATAACAGAGGAACAGCAGTTGATCGGCCGGCCAGACGGGCGTCTCCCGCAGCCGGGCGTCCGGGCTGGTGAAGAAGCGCAGGCACCGGTGTTCCAGGAAGATTTGCAGCGGGCGCTGGGCCCGCTGGCTGAAGTCAAGGATGTGCCACCCTTCCGTATCATTCCGCTGGCGGGCCCCGGCGTTCACCGCCAGATCCAACACCTTTTCCCACCGGAACAGGTGGCCTTGCAGGTCCAGGCGCAGCGTGCCGGGCGCGCTCAGGAGGGGGGAATCCGGATCCAGTCGAAAATAGCCCAGATACGAGGAGTTACCCCCCTGCCAGAGTCCGCCAAGACGGTCCCAGATGAGCGTGCCCGCCAGGGATTGGGCGGCGGCGCGCAAGTCTTCCGGGCGGTTGACCTGGCTGGTCATGAACACCTGCGAGCCGAGATTGGGATAACGCAGCGGCACCCGGGTGTTCCCCACCTGCCAGACACTGGCCTCATTGCTCCAATCCATCACCCAGTCCGCCGGCAGGCCAGTCACTTTGGGATGGGTGGAGAAGCCCACGGACTCCTTTTCCTGGGGGAGGTTGGAGCGGTTGTGGCTGATCTGGAGGCGGCGGCCGGAGAAATCGTATTTCAAGGACGGGGCCAAGGCCTCCACCCGGGCCTGGTCCACGGGCTGGATCTCGAACCACCGGAAGGGCCAGACCATGAGCAGCGTCACGCCGACGAGGAGCGCCACCACCCCCAGAACCAGGCGCTGCCAGGTGGCCAGCGCCCACCGCAAGTTCGCCGCAGCCAGGGCCAGAAAGGCACCTGCCAGCCAAATCAGCGTGCCCGCCACGGACACATAATCCGGCCGGTGCATGGAACCCTGCCCGTACTGTCGCATCTGGTGCTCCTGGAACAGCGCCAGCCCGATGCCAAAGAGACCGGACAGCCCCACCGCGCCCAACAGCGCCAGGCGGAACTGTTGCGGGGAACGCCACAGGGCCGCAAACCCGGCGCTGGTCAGCACCACCGGCAGGGCAATGCCCGCCCGCTCCCCCACGGCCCGCAGGATATGGCTGGCACGGTGGCCCAGCAGGGCCAGATGAACGGCCTCCTGCAGGAGCAGCGGCAACAGCAGCCCGCCCATGACCCACAGCACTTTGGCCAGGAGCAGATCCCGGCGGGGCATGGGCCGGGTGGCCAGGAAACCGTTGGTTTGCGCGGGCGGATCCGCCAGCACCACCGAGGCGGGCAGCAGGGCCAGCAGGAACCAGAGGGCGATCTGCACCCACTGAACCCATTGCGACTCGTAGGTCATGCCCCCGAGGTCAGGCTGCCAGCCCGGCCGGCCCGCCCAGCCATGGTTGGCGGCCAGGTCCACCCCCAGCAACAGCGCCCAGGCCAACAGTTGCCACCGGAATTGCCGCGCATCCTTGCGCATCTGATGCCAGACCAGTCTCATGATTGCCTCCCCGAGTCAGTTGGATGTTTCCGTCGCCCCGGCCAGCCGGTAGGTGCGGGCCAGCGTCACAAAGATTTCCCGCAGGGTCATCGGTTGCGCCTGCGGCGGGAGGGCCTGCGGAAATTGGCGGGCCACCTCCGCCGCCAGCCGGTCCTCCTGAAAGGCGGAGTGGACGAAGCGTGCCACCCGCCCGGAGACTTCCAGGTTCAGCCAAGTGGCCGGCACGGCGGTCGGTCGGTCCGCCTCCCCGTCCAGCACCACCTCCACGGCGCGAAACCGCGCCTGGAGGGCCTCCGCATCCTCCGCCAGTTGGAGCTGGCCCCGGTTAACAATCGCCACCCGGTCCGCCAGGCGGGAGACTTCATCAATGTCGTGCGAGGAGAGGAACACGCTCCACCCCTCCTCCTCGGTCAGCTCCAGCAGGCCATGGATAAACTCGTCCCGCACCAGGGGGTCCAGGCCGGAAAACGGCTCGTCCAGCACCACCAGCCGGGGCCGGTAGGCCAGGCTGGAAAGCAGGGCGGCCTTCATCCGCATGCCGCGCGAGAGCGCCTTCAGCCGGGCGTCCAGCGGCAGCTCGAATTCCCGGCGCAGCTTGTCCGCAAACGCCCGGTCCCAACGCGGGTACATCGGGGCGCAATAATCCAGAAACTGCCGCACCGTCATCCACAGCGGCAGCTCCTGGTTTTCCGAGACATAGCCGATCTGGCGGAACTCCTCCGGTCCCAGCCGGCGGGAGTCCGTGCCCAGTACGCGGATCTCGCCCTGATCGGGCGTGTGCAGGTTCAGCAGGCACTTGATAGTGGTGGTTTTGCCCGCGCCGTTGGGTCCCAGGAAGGCGGTCACCCGGCCCTCGGGCACGCACAGCGTCAAACCATCCACCGCCACCGTGCGGCGGAACCGCTTGTGTAACTGGCTGATTTCAACAATGGACTTCATGGTTCATCCTCACTTCGTTCTGGGGCGGTCTCGGTGCCGGTCGGCCGGGGGTCGGCCGGGGTTTCCTCCAGGTTCTGTGCCCGGGCCGCCCGGCGCAGGGCCTCCACGGCATCCGGGAAGCCGAGCTGCAGTTCCGCCACCTCCCGGATCAGATCGCGGCAGCGGGTTTCCAGGTGCGCGAGGCGCTCCTCACGCGAGGGCAGTTGGGGGCGGATCACCACCATGCCAATGCCCGGCCGGCTGGCCAGATACCCCTCATCCTTCAACTGGCTCACCACCTTGTGCGCCGTGGTGGGGCTGATGCGCAGCTCCTGGCTCAGGGTGCGCACCGAGGGGAAGATATCCCCGTCATCCAGCAGGCGGGTGAGGATGGCTTTGCGGACCGCCTGGACAATCTGGTCCGAGACCGGCACACCATCCTGAAGATGTAGGGTAAAGGGCAACATGGCCTTTGCTTGTATCAACTGTTACAGTAGTACTGTTACACCTGTGATGGTGCAAGCGTTTTTTTGATTATTTTTCACCCGGCGGTTTTTGCCGGTCCACCTCCCCCCCTGCCGTTGTTTTGAATGCCACCCGGGGTGCGGGCGTCAAATCCCCGAGCACCGGGGTGTCACCGGCCCAAAATGGCCGGCGGACGGTTCAGCCCGCCAGTGGCGGGGCAGAAGAAAAATGACACTTGCGAACATTGATGGGTTGCTAATTTAAACAAAACTGATCAGGATCAGCCAAACCATGAACGAAAATATGCAAAATCAACCACCTTTAACGCGGAGGAACTTCATCAAGACCTCCTCCGCCGTGGCCGTCGGCGTGACTGCCGCGGTTAACTTCCCCTCCGTGTTGCGAGGCCAGGCGGCCCAGACCTTCAATGCCGCGATCATCGGCTGCGGCGGTCGTGGCATGGGTGCCGGACGCAACTTCCTGGACGCCGCCAAAGCGGCGGGCGTGGAGGCCAAAATCGTTGCGGCAGCGGACATTTTCCCGGAAGCGAGCAAGAAGGCCAAGGACAACTTTGGCGTGGCAGATGATGCCTGTTTCAGCGGGTGGGACGGCTACCAGAAGGCGCTGGCGGTGCCCGGCGTGAACTACGCCATCATCGCGGGGCCTCCCGGAGTGCGCCCGTTCCACTTCAAAGCGGCGGTGGAAACCGGCAAGCATTGCTTTATCGAGAAGCCGGTGGCGGCGGACGGCCCTGGCTGCCGCATCATGTACGAGTGCTATGAGAAGTCCAAGCAGAAGGGCCTGAAGGTCGCGGCCGGCACGCAGCGCCGCCACCAGGCCACCTATATCGACACCGTGAAACGCATTCAGGACGGTGCCATCGGCGACGTCCAGTTCATGCGCGCCTACTGGGTCAACGGCGGCCCGATCTGGCACCGGGGCGACAAGGGCGAGACTGAAATGGAAAAGCAGGTCCGCAACTGGTACCACTACATCTGGCTCTCCGGCGACCATATTTGCGAACAGCACGTCCACAACATCGACGTGTGCAACTGGGTTATGAACGCGACTCCGGTGAAGGCTTGGGGCAGCGGCGGACGCGGCTCCCTGGGCAACAAGTCCGGCCACATCTGGGACCATTTCGCCATCGAGTTTGAGTACGCCAACGGCGTGCGCATGTACAGCTACTGCGGCCAGCAGAAGCGCACCTGGTCCTCCGTCAGCGAGTCCATCCACGGCTCCAAGGGCTTCTCCAACCCCTCCGGCACCATCATGCCGAAGGACGGTGCCCGCATCCGTTCCGCCGCCAAGGGCCTGGATCCGTACGTGCAGGAGCATGTGGACCTCTTGAACTCGATCGTCAAGAGCACCGACCTGAACGAGGCCAAGCAGGTGACGGACAGCACACTGACGGCCATCATGGGCCGTGAAGCCGCCTACTCCGGCGCCTTGGTGGAATGGGATCAGATCCTCAACTCCAAGTTCACCTACACCCCGGCCAAGATGGAGTGGGGTCCGGCCCCGATCGTCCCGGTTCCGGAACCGGGTCAGCACGACATTTTCAAGGCCTGAGCCTGATTGTTTCCACCACCGGCGCGAGCGTTTCGACGTTCGCGCCGGTTTTTTTGTTTTGAGGGGGGAATGCCGGGAGGGATGGGCGAAACGATTGACACGGGTCAAGGCGCCGTGGCCCGGGTGTGGTAGGTTAGCGGCCATGCAAGAGCAACCGCTGCTGGATGCCGGGCACGAAAACGTGGTGAGCCTGGCCAAGGAAACGCAATACGCCGCCCATGGCATTGTGAGCCGCACTTTGTTGCGCGGCCCGAATTGCCGGGTGGTGCTGTTCGGCTTCGCCGCCGGGCAGGAACTGACCGAGCACACCTCCCCGCACCGGGCGCTGGTGCAGGTGCTGTCCGGGGAGTGCGACTTTCTGCTGGGCCAGACGTGGCAGCACCTGAAAGCCGGCGACCTGGCCCACCTGCCGCCCGGCCTGCCGCATGCGGTGAAGGCGCCGCAGGAGTTTTCCATGCTGCTCACCCTCATTCACGCCTGAGCCGCCCACCCCCCCTCCCCGATCCTGAGGAGATCCGGCGGGACGGCTACGGGGCCGCCACCGGACGGTTGGTGCTGACCGGCGGCGCGGAGGGGGGCAAGTCGTTGGCGGTTTCGCGGCGGGCTCCGCCGCGAATGCTGATGCGTCCGTCCTGATCGGCGGACAGGCGGGGCCGGGAGGTGGTGTAATCATGGGCCTCACGGAGCATCAGGCGGCCCTGGGGATTCACCACGGAATAGTTGAAGGAATGCGCCCCCACCTGGTACAGCACATGCAGGTTGCCATACTTGTCCAGTTGGGCCTCCGGGCGGTTGATGGAAACCATGTCCCCCAGGGAGAACAGCCGGTAAATGTGCTCCTCGGCGGCATCGGTGATCCGCACGTAGAGCCGCAGGTGTTTCACGAGATTGGCCTGGAGCAGCGCGTACTTCCGCACTTCCGGCGCCCCTTGCGCCTGGCCCGGCTCGGCGGGCAGACCGAACTCCTGTTCCCACAGCTTGGTGCCATTCACAACATCGAAGCTCGTTGGGCGACTGCTGACCTGCTTGTCCCAGGCCGGAATCTTCACCGTGGCGGTCACCTTGTAACGGCCGAATTTGTGCACGGAAAAATACGGGGCCAAATCCACCCGGCGAGTGCCGGCCTGGGTGGTCTCCACCTTGAATTCCCCCAGCACGGGCACTTCCCCCTGCCGCTGCACCAGCGCGCCCTCGCGGGTTTCCAGGGTGAAGCTCAGCCATTCGGCATCCTGGCCGAAGGTGAGCGTCTGGCCGGAAAGGTTGCTGATTTTGACGGCCACCAAAATCGGTTCCCCCGGCAGGAACTGGTCCTGGGCCAGCGTGGTTTCCACGGTGACTTGCGCGGCGGCCGCGCCGACCCAGAGAAGCCAGGCGGCGAGGAGGGAGGAGAGCGTTTTCATAAAAATGGGCGGTCCGTCAGCCTTGGGTGGCGGCATCGGGCTCGGGGGTGCGGGCAGCCAGCTCCTTTTCCAGTTGCTGCACACGGCGGATCAGCTCCGGCAACTGCTGCAGGGCGATGTAAACCCGTTTCATCTGGCGATCCGGCTGGGCCGGGGAGCCGAGCCATTTCTGGCCGTCCGGGATGTCGTGCATCACGCCGGATTGGGCGGCCACGGTGACGCGGTTGCCGATCTTGAGGTGGCCCGCCAGGCCCGCCTGACCCGCCAGGGTGACATATTGGCCGAGCTTTGTGCTGCCGGCAATGCCGACCTGGGCGACCACGATGCTGTGATCCCCGATCACCACGTTATGGGCCACCTGCACGAGGTTGTCGATCTTGGTGCCCTTGCCAATCACCGTGGGCCCCAGCGCGCCGCGGTCAATGGTCACATTGGCGCCCAGCTCCACGTCATCCTGGATGATCACGTTGCCGACCTGCGGCACTTTGCGGTGCGCCCCGGCGTCAAACACGTAGCCGAAACCATCCGAGCCCACCACCGTGCCGGCGTGGATGCGCACGCGTTTGCCGATCTGGCTTTGGGAGTAGAGGGTGACGTGGGGAAACAGGATGGATTCCTCGCCCACCTGGCAATCCTCGGCCACAAACACCTGGCCGTGCAGGATGGCGCGGGGGCCGATAGTGGCGCGCTCGCCCACGATGCACCCGGGACCGACGGCGGCGGTGGGATCCACCGTGGCGGAGGCCGCGACGGTGGCGGAGGGATGGATGCCGGCGGCGGGCCGGTGTTCCGGGAAGAACAGCGGCAGCACCTTGGCGAAAGCGATGCGGGCATTGGCCACCCTGATCAGCGTTTTGCAATCCGACTTGAACTCGCCCGCCACCAGGATGGCGGCGGCGGCGCTTTGTTCGGCGGCGGCAAAATAGACCTCATTCTCCGCGAAGGTCAGATGACCGGGCTGAGCGTGGGAGGCGGGCGCAAAACCGGTGAGGACCGTGGCGGGATCCCCGCACACTTCCCCCTGGAGCAGGCGGGCTATTTCGGCAGCGGTAAAGGGCATGATTTTTTTAAACCGTTCAGGTGATCGGGAGATTGGACGGGACGATCAGATGCCCCGTTCATTGATGATGGCGTTTTTCTCACCCAGGACGATGACGCGGGGCTGCCAATTGGGGCCGCAGGACTGGTCCACTTGTGCAAAACTCATGATGGTGATGCGGTTGCCAATCTTGCCCAGATGGGAGGTGGCACCGTTGAGAATGATGGCCCCCGATCCGGGTTCCCCGGGGATGGCGTAGGTTTCAAACCGGTGCCCATTGGCGAGATTGCTGCAGAGGATCCGCTCATAGGGGACGAGGCCGACTTTTTCCATGAAGTCGGAGGCGATGGTCAGGCTGCCTTCATAATCCAGACTGGCACCGGTGACCAAGGCCCGATGGATTTTAGATTTCAACAAAGTGATCAGCATACAAGAGCAAGACGCAATGCCTGCCTCGGTCAATATTAGGCCGCTGCCTCCCCAATTCAACCATAGTTTTACGGCATCGGTCCGGCAACAGGCCGGGCATCGGACCTTAAGTCATTGTCGGATTGAGGCTTGGCCATGGAATAACGCCTTGTTTCCAATTGACGATGAGGGGGACGCTCGGCGTCGGCTGTGCGTCGAAAAGCACAGCCTGTGCGGAATGTGACGTTTGCCGACGGCCATGCCGAGCCGGTGAAGAACGAGCGCCTGCAAAACATGCTGCGCAACGAGGCGGACCGGTACTTTGATCCGGTGAAATATGGGGACGGCGGCCCAGGGTCAGGCGGTCCGCATCTGCTGCAGGCGGGCGTAGCGGCGCAGGAGGAGCGGGTGGCTGAGGCGGGCCTCGGACTTTTTGGTGAATTTGTCGGCAAGCACCTCCTGCGCCTGGAATTCCAGCGCCCGCCGGTCGATGCGCTGAAAGAGCTGCGGCCCGATCAAGAGCAGGGTGAGGGCATCGCGTGCGGCCTCGGCATCCCCGACCAGGGCGTGGGCGACGGCATCGCAGGACAGCTCATCAAGCCGGGAGAGCGGGGTGTAGGATTTGGTGATCAGGGACCGCAGGTAGCCGGTGTGGCCGAGGGCGTGATGGGCCAGTTCATGGGCAATGATGAAGTGCAGCGCCCGGACATTGCCGGTTGCCATCAAGCCAAAAACCACGTCATCGACCAGGACCACGCATTGACGGCTCCCCTGTTTGAAGGCGAAGGCATTTTGCTGGTTGTCCTCGACCACGTAAATATCCGGACATTCCCGCAGGCCGAGCCGCTCGGCCAGGCTGCGGGTAGCCTCATAGATTTCCGGGAACTGGCCAGCATCCACGCGCACAGCGGAGCCCCGCAGGCGCGCCCTGGCCTTGCGGATGTTGGAGGAATACAGGGCCCCGGCAATGATCCAGGCGATGAGCGCGAGGCCCCAGGTCATCAGCAGGGTGGCCAGGATGAAAAGGGGTCCGAAAATCGCCAGGACGGTCCAGCCGATGAAGGAATGCAGCTTGGTGCCGGGCTCCACGTATTGGGCGGAGTTGACGGGGTTTTGCATGGTTTGCAGGGATGCTGAGGTTGTTGATGGGTGTTCACACAATCAGCCTGAACCAGTTTGAACAGCAACGGGAAGGCACCGCCGAGCATAGCGCACCGGAGGACGCAGGCAAGGAATTTGCCAGGCCAACGCGGGGCAAACGCCCAAATGGGAGGCGGTTTACGCAAAGCCATCGTGGGCGGTGCGGGCGATGATCTCCTCCTGCAAATCGCGGGAGAGGTCGCAGAAGTAATCGCTGTACCCGGCCACGCGCACGATGAGGTCGCGGTACTGCTCCGGATGGGCCTGGGCGTCGCGCAGGGTGTCGGCCTGCACCACGTTGAACTGGATATGGTGGCCATCCATCTTGAAATAGCCGCGCACCAGGTGGGTCCACTTGTCGATGCCCTCCTCGTTGTGGACCACGGACGGGGTGAACTTGAGGTTCAGCAGGGTGCCGCCGGTTTTCACGTGGTCCATCTTGCCGGCGGAACGGATCACCGCCGTGGGGCCGCGCCGGTCCGCCCCCTGCACGGGCGAGATGCCCTCGGAGAGCGGCAGGCCGGCGAGGCGGCCATCCGGCATGGCCCCGGTGACGGAACCGAAATAAACGTGACAGGTGGTGGGCAGCATTTCCACGCGGTATTTGCCACCCCGGGTGTCGGGCCGGCCATCCACCTCCTCAAAGCAGGCGTTGAAGACGCGTAGCATCAGCTCATCCGCATAGTCATCATCGTTGCCGTATTTGTGCATGCGGTTGACGAGGCGCTGGCGGAGGGATTCCTGACCGGAAAAGTTCTGCTCCAACACCTGGATGAAACTGGCGAGCGGGACGGTTTGGGCGTCAAAGGAGAGTTCCCGCAGGGCTGCGAGGCAATCGGTGATGGAGCCCAGGCCGACCATCTGGATGAAGGTGTTGTTGTAACGCGCGCCCCCCGCATTGTAATCCCGGCCGCGCAGGATGCAGTCATCAATCAGCACCGAGAGGAAGGGGGCGGGCATGAGGGTGGCGTACATCCGCTCGATCATGTGGTTGCCGCGCAGTTTGACCTCCAGGAAATGATGGAGCTGGGCGCGGAACGCGGCGAAGAGATCCTCGAAGGAGCGGAAGGATTCCGGCACGCCGGTGGTGGGGCCGAGCTGTTTGCCGGTGCGCGGGTCCCGGCCGTTGTGCAGGGTGATCTCCAGCACCTTCACGAGGTTGAAATAGCCGGTGAGGATGTAGGCCTCCTTGCCGAAGGCGCCGACCTCCACGCAGCCGCTGCAGCCGCCGGCGCGGGCATCCTCCAGGGATTTGCCCTGGCGCAACTGCTCCTGCACGACAGTGTCCGCATTGAAGATGGAGGGGAAGCCGTAGCCGTGGCGCAGCACGCGCAGGGTGGCTTTCAGGAAGGCGTCCGGGTTGCGGCGGGCGAGCTGGATGTTGGAGCTGGGCTGGAGCAGATGCATCTCATCGATGATCTCCAGCAGGAGGTAGGAGACCTCGTTGACGGCATCCGCCCCCTCCCGGGTGAGGCCTCCGAGGTTGATGTTCGCAAAGTCGGTGTAGGTGCCGCTTTCCGCCGCCGTCACGCCGACCTTGGGCGGCGCGGGGTGGTTGTTGAACTTGATGAAAAAGCATTCCAGCAGCTCGCGGGCGGATTCGCGCGTGAGGGTGCCATCCGCCAGGCCGCGCTGGTAGAAGGGCCAGAGATGCTGGTCCAGATGCCCCGGGTTGAAGGAATCCCAGCCGTTGAGTTCCGTGATGACGGCCAGGTGGCAGAACCAATAATACTGGAGCGCCTCCTGAAAATCCCGGGGGGCGTGGGCGGGCACGTGACGGCAGGTTTGCTCGATCTTGCGCAGCTCGGCGAGACGGGCGGGATCGGTCTCCCGGGCGGCCTGTTCGGCGGCCAGGTCGGCATGGCGCCGGGCAAAAATGATCAGCGCGTCGCACGAAAGGTCCATGGCCATCAACTGCTCCCGGCGGGCGAGGGCTTCGGGGTCGTGGAGGAAATCCAGGGCGGCAATGGCGGTGGCGATGTCCTGTTTGAATCCGTTCAGGCCCTTGTGATAAATCTTGTCGTCCAGGACGGTGTGGCCGGGGGCGCGCTGCTCCATGAACTCGGTGTAGATGCCGGCCGCGTAGGCATCCTGCCACTCCGGGCTGAGCACTTGGAAGATGCGGTCGCGCATGGAGCGGCCGCGCCAGAAGGGGATGACCTTCTCCTCGTACACCCGGATGGCCTCGGGGGCCACATCATAGTGGGTCAGGGGGCGGGAGTTCAGGATTTCCAGATCCTCCCGGCTGTGGCAGGTCAGTTCCGGGTAGGTGGGCACCATCTTGGGCGCGGGCCCCCGTTCGCCCACGATCAATTCCTCCGCACCCAGGTAAATGGATTTGTGGTGGCAGAGGTGAAGGAAGGAGCGGGCCCGCAGGACGGGGATGGAGAAGCGCCCTTCGTTGGCCTGGTAAAAGTCTGTGAGCAAGCTGGCGCGTTCGACGGAAATCGTCGGACGGGTCTCCAGGCTCAAACGACGCAGTCTGGCAGTCCGGTCTGTCATGCGGCTCAAACTAGCGTAAAAACGGGCAGCTTCAAGGCAATTAATATGTCCGCCAGCGGCTTGACCTCCGCCGGGGTGGGCGGGCGGGCGCTGAAGTGACAGACCTCCCCCATGCGCTTGAACTTGGAGACCCCGGTGCGGTGGTAGGGGAGAAGATCGACCCGCTCCACGCCGGGCAGATTGTCAAGAAAACGGCCGAGGGCGTGGAAATTTTCGGCATCGTCATTGATGCCGGGGATGACCGGCACGCGGATCCAAAGCCGGGCTCCGCTCCGGGAGAGGCGGCGCAAATTGTCCAGAATGATGACGTTGGAGACGCCGGTGGCCGCCTTGTGGCGGGCGGGGTCCATGACCTTGACGTCATACAGGAACAGATCCGTCAGCTCAGCCACCCGCAGGATGAGCTGGCTGGAGGCAAACCCGCTGGTATCCACGGCGGAATGAATGTGCCGGGCGCGGCACCCGCGGAGCAGGTCGAGCAGGAAATCGGACTGGAGCAGCGGTTCGCCGCCGGAGAAGGTGACGCCGCCGCCGGACTCATCGTAGAAAATCAGGTCGCGGGCGACCTCATCCAACACCTGGGCGGAGGTCATGGGCTGGCCCACCTGCTGGCGGGCCCCGCTGGGGCAGGCCTCCACGCAGGCATTGCAGAGGGTGCAAAAGGAGGCCACGCCCGGGGGTTCCCCGGGGGGCGGCTCCGGAATGCCGCTGCCGGTGCAGGCCGCACGGCATTCGCCGCAGTGCAGACACCGGGTTTCCAGCACCGACAGGCCGGGTTTGAGGGACCAGCTCTCCGGGTTGTGGCACCAGGCGCAATTGAGCGGGCAGCCCTTGAGAAAGACCGTGGTGCGGATGCCCGGCCCATCCTGGAGCGAGTATTTTTGGAGGTTGAAAACCAGTCCGCTTTCCATGGTCAGGGGGGATCAGGAAGAGGTGAGCACCTGGCGGAACAGGCGGGCGGCGGTGGCAACATCCTCGCGGGAGACATCCAGATGGGTGAGGACGCGGATGCTATCAGGCCCGAGCGCCAGCACGAGCACCCCGGCAGCCTTGAGCCGGGCGACCAGCTCCGCCGCCGGCCGGGTGGGGGTGCGGAACCAGAGGATGTTGGTTTCCACCTCGTTGACCTGGAGTTCCACCCCGGGCAGATCGGCCAGCTCGGTGGCCAGCAGCCGGGCGTTGGCGTGATCCTCCACCAGGCGGTCCCGGTGGTGTTGCAGGGCGTGGAGGGCGGCGGCGGCCAGCACGCCGGCCTGGCGCAGGCCACCGCCGTACTGCTTGCGAAACCGGCGGGCCCGCGCGATGAAGGCCCGGGAGCCGACCAGGGCGGAGCCGACCGGAGCGCCCAGGCCCTTGGAAAAACAGACGCTCACAGAATCAAAGAAGCTGGCGTACAGATGCTCGGGCAGCCCGCTGCTGGCGGAAGCGTTCCAGAGACGAGCACCATCCAGATGCAGCTTCAGCCCGTGCTGGCGGGCGGTGTTGGCCACCTCCGAAAGCGCGGCCACCGGCCAGACGCTGCCGCCACCGCGGTTGTGGGTGTTCTCCACGCAGACGAGCCGGGTGGGGGAAAAATGGACATCGGCCGGGCGCAGGGCGGCGGTGATATCCGCGCCGGTGAAAATCCCGCGGTGGCCATTGAGGAGGCGGCACATCACGCCGGCGAGGGCGGCCGGCGCACCGGCCTCATAATAATACATGTGCGCACCGGCCTCGATCAGGATCTCATCGCCCGGCTCCGTGTGGGCGCGCAGGGCGACCTGGTTGGACATGGTGCCCGAGGGCATGAACAGGGCGGCCTCCTTGCCGAGCAGGGCGGCCGTGGTTTCCTCCAGGAGGCGGACGGTGGGATCATCCCCCATGACGTCATCGCCCACCTCGGCCGCTGCCATGGCCGCCCGCATGGCAGGCGTGGGCCGGGTGACGGTGTCACTGCGCAGGTCGATGACCTTGTTTGCTCCGCAAGAACCAGTTTCGTTCATGGTTAACCTTGGTCACAAGCTAAGGCAAAGCGGGCCGGAGGGCCAGTGGTTTCCGCATTCGTGAAACGGTGGGGGGCTTACTTCTTCTTCACGCGCTGTTCAAGCGCGGTGATGCGCTGGGTGACCCACCGGACGCTGTTGGTGTTCTTGATGTCACGCAACGTGGAGAGGGCCTGGTTCAGATCCCCGTTCTGCTCGTGGATCATGGCCAGGCGGAAACGGGTCATGTCCGCCCGTTGAGAGTCGGGCGAGAGCTTGAGCTGGAGCTGGTAGGTGTGGATGACGTTGGCGATCTCGTCTGCCTGCTGGAAGACGTCGCCCATCTCGTTGAGCAGGTTGTCGAGGGAGAGCGGACCATTGCCGGTGGGGGTGCCCAGATCCAGGTTGGGCCAGCCGTACCCTTGCACAATGCGGGCCGCGAGCCATGGGTTTTGGGCATACTCCATGGCATCCCGGGCGGCTTGCCGGGCCAGTTGGAGGCCAGATTGGCGGATCACCGGATTCTCCGTGTTCAGCAGCTTGCCCGCCACCCAGAGTTCCTGGCCGATGGAATTATAGATGACATTGTAGGTGTTGGCCGCCTGCATTTTCTGGCGCGCCTCACTGATGAGTTCAACCTGGGCGCGGGCGAGTTCCGGCAGTTCCGCGATGGCGGCGGGCTGCTGGGCGGCCCAGTGGCGCTGGATTTCCTCCAGATCCTCACGGATGGGGGCGACGACGATTTCCTTTTCCGCGATGACCACCTGGTTGGTGGTGATTTTGGAGGTCAGGTCCACCAGGATTTGCTGGACGCTGCTGACCGTCATGGGCAGGTTCGGGGCCGGGGCATTGGTGAGATTGGCAAGGTTGGTGAAGGCCTGGCCATTTTCCAACCGGGCCAAGTGGGTGCGCAATTGGGTGGCCCGGTCGGCAAACTCGGCGTTTTCGCGGGAACGGCCCTGGATGACCAGCTCCAAGTCCAGAAATTCCTGCTTCAGAACCTCAAAAGTCTTCTTGGTGCGCTGCCCCACCGGGGTGGGGACTGGCGGGGCCGGAGGAGCGGGCTTTTTGGCCATTTCCGCTGCGGACGGAAACTTGAATGGCGTTTCGAAATTGGACTTGCCGGAGTGCTTTTTGAGGAAGCTCGTCACCTTCCAACGGACCAGCCAGGCGGGGGAAGGCTCGCGCAGAAACGTCCAATAAGCCGCACCAGCCATGGCCGCAACCACGGTTAGCAACAGCGCCGGGGTGCGCAAACTCTTCCACAAGGTGGGTGGGCGGACGGTGGTCTTGGCATTCATGGTTTCAAGGCTTCGACGTTATTCACATCTGATCTAAGTCTTGGCTTAGACGCTGGCAGGCGGCGGATGGTTACAGGATTTGCCCTGCGGGCGCGAGTTTCTTGCATTCAGTCCAGCAACGCATGAGTTTGCGGCCAAGGGATATGCAAAAACGCCGGGGGCAAACGACTCACCCCCGGCGTGGGCAGGTTTGAACACTGGTTTTACTGACCCAGACGGTACTGGGCGTCGAACGGCGTCGTACCGGGGGTTCTGGTCACACCCCGATCCGCATTGGCGGCGAGGTGTTCGCAGATTTTGAAGAGCGTCTCGGCTTCCGGCTCCGCCGCCAGGGCGGTGGCGATCTGGGCCACGGTATGGCCACCGGGGTTTTGGCGCAGGTGGGCGATGACCTTCAGTTGCAGGTCAATCACCACTCCGGCAGCTTTCTTCCCGGCTTCCACGCCGGGCTGGTGATAGGCGTTGATATTGATGAGATTGGCGTACAGGCCCACCGCGCGCTCGAAGAGGGCGATGAGGAGGCCGATGGTGAAGGGGGAGACTTCCCTGATCGTGAGGGTCATGGATTCGCGGCCATTCTCAGCCAGCGCCGTGCGGGTGCCGAGGAAAAAGCCGGAGAGGAAATCGCCGCTGGTCACGCCCGGCTCCACTTCCATGGAGGCAGAGGTGCGATCCTGAAGAACCTCGATGAAGGTGACAAAGAAGTTGTTGACCCCATCACGCAACTGCTGGATGTAGGCGTGCTGATCGGTGGAGCCTTTGTTGCCGTACACGGCCAGGCCCTGGTTGACGGGCTTGCCCTGGAGGTCGAGCGCCTTGCCCAGCGACTCCATGATGAGCTGCTGAAGGTATTTGCTGAAGAGTTCCAGACGGTCCTTGTAGGGGAGCACCACCAGATCCTTTTTGCCTTTCCCGCCCCCGGCGTGGAACCACATGAGGGCGAGCAGGGCGGCCGGGTTCTGGCGGGTGACTTTCTGGCGGGTGACGGCGTCGCAGGCACTGGCGCCGGCGAGGAGGGCTTCGATGTCCAGACCCTGGAGGGCGGCGGGCAGGAGGCCGACGGCGCTGGTCACGCTGGTGCGGCCGCCGACCCAATCCCACATGGGGAAACGGGCGATCCAGCCCTGGGCGACCGCGGTTTTGTCGAGGAGGCTGTCCAGGGAGGTGATGGCGACGGCGTGCTTGGCGAAGTCCAGGCCGGCCTGACGGTACATGGCCTCGGCCTCCACCATGCCGTTGCGGGTTTCCTTGGTGCCGCCGGACTTGGAAATGACAAGAGAGAGGGTCTGGCCAAGTTCCGGCTTGAGGGCGGCGTGAACCTTGTCCATGCCATCGGGGTCGGTGTTGTCGAAGAAGAAGACCCTGAGTTTGTCGGTGGCGGGGTTGCCCAACGCGGCGGCGACAAACTGGGGGCCAAGAGCGGAGCCGCCGATGCCGATGATGAGCAGGTTTTTGAACGGACCGTGGGCACCCTGGCACTCGCCGGCGTGGACCTTGGCGGTGAAGGCCTTGATGGCGGTCAGCGTGTCCTTGATGGCGTTGCGGATTGCCGCATCGGGAGCCAGGGAGGGCGTGCGCAGCCAGTAGTGGCCGACCATGCGGTTTTCATCGCCATTGGCGATGGTGCCGCCCTCGAGGCGCTTCATGAGACGGAAGGACTTCTGCATCTTGCCTTCCTTCTTCGCGAAAAAGTCCTCCGGGAAGGTCATGCGGCTGAGGTCGAGCGAGAGGCCGAGGGAAGGGCAGTCCAGGTAGTATTGCTGGAAACGTTGCCAGGCTTGTTCTTTGGTCAAATTCATAAATCAATGTTCAGTTTAAGTGGCTTCCGGAAAAACCGGGGTTCAGTCTAGCAGAGAGGGACGGGGGGAACAGGAAAAAGGCTGAAGTACGAAGGCTAAAGCACAAAGTGAGATTGACAAATGCGTGCGCTCACGGCTCCTCCAGTTTTTCGATGGCGGCCAGGAGGTCGTGGAGGATGGCCTGCTGGTGGCTGGGCGACTCGATCTTGCCACCCTCGGCGTAGCTCACGTAAAAACTGTCCACGGCCGCGCCCTTTTCGGTGCCGATCTTGGCGAGGTCGATGTCCAGCTCCTTCTCCGCCAGCACCTGGGAGACGGCGTAAAGCAGGCCGAGGCGATCCTCGGTTTCGATATCGATGACGGTGAGGCGGTCCGACAGATCATTGAGCAGCCGGACGGAGGTGGGAATGCGCTCCCCCTCCAGCGACTGGTAGAGCGGACGTCCCCCCCGCTGCCGGGCGATGAGCGAGCTGAAATCAACCGCGCCCCCGCCCAGCACCGTGCCCAGGTATTTCTCGAAATTCTCCCGCTGTTCCCGGCTGGCGACGGTGCCGGTCTGCGCATCCGTGACATAAAAGGTGTCCAAGGCGATGCCATCGGCGCGGGTGTAGATGCGGGCGGCCAGAATGTTCAGCCCGGCGGCGCTGAAGCAGCCGGTGGTTTTGCAAAACAGGCCGGCCCGGTCCCAGGTGCAGATCTTGACCTCGGTATAGCCGCGGTCGATCTCGTTGTGCCAGTGGACGACCGGCTCCAGCGCCTTGTCCTCCTCGGTCAACTGGTTGACCATGAATTGGTGGGCGATGGTGATGTCGTTGGCGATCTGCCGCACGGAATGGATCTGGAAATAGCGGAGCGGCAGTTTGTTGAAATGGCCGTCCACCTCATCCTCGGAAATGCTCTTGGGCAGCTCGGGGCGGACCTCCTGGCGGAGCAGTTTCCACTGGCGCTCCTCGTCCCGGCGGAAGTCCTTCCCGCCCGCGAGCAGATGGTCGGCCCGCAGGAACAGGGTCTGTATGAGGGTGTCCTTGAAGCCGTTCCAAAGCTTGTCGCTGGTGGCCAGGGTGTCGGCCACGGTGTGGAGCGTGAGCATGCCGAGGTTGTTGCGGTTGCGGATGGTCTCGGTGAAGCCCTTGATTTCGACGGGATCCCCCAGGTCGCGCCGCTGGCTGACATGGGACATGAGCAGGTGGTTTTTGATGAGCAGGCAGAGGGCCTGGGTAGTGGGGCCCTCCAGTTTCAGCCGTCGGGCCACGCCCCGGGCCAGCCGCTCCCCCACCCCGGCATGGTCACGGTTGCCCTCCTTTTTGCCGGCGTCATGCAGCAGCATGGCTAGGTAGAGGACGTAGGGCTGCTCCACCTGGTGCATCAGGGAGGTGTAGAAACCGCAGTTCTCCTGTTTGCCGGAGGCGATGGCATCCAGCTTTTGCAGGCAAAGGAGGGTGTGCTCATCGGCGGTGTACTGGTGGTAAAACTCATGCTGCACCAGGTTGGTGAGCCGGCCAAACTCCGGCAGGTACTTGCCCAGCACACCCACCTCGTGCATGGCGCGCAGCACCGGGGCCACGTTGCCACGTTGGTTGAGGATTTCCAGAAAGGTCTCATGCGCGCCGGCATCCGCCAGAAACTTGCGGTCCAGCAGCGGCAGCTTGCCACGCAGCAGCGAGACGAGGTCCGGGTGGAGTTCCAGGCCCCGTTGCTGGGCGTACAGGAAGACGCGGATGAGGCGCCGGGGCTGGTCATCAAACACCCGTTTGCTGGCGGCATGGATCCGGCCATCCACGATGCGGAAGCCATCGACAACGGGCGTTTCCGTCGGCCGGCGGGAGCGGAACAGGCTGCGCAGCGAGTCAAAGCGGCCCGGCGGCTTGGGCAGGAGCGCCAGGCGCTGTTCCACCGTGCGCGTGATGAGAAAGAGATTGCGGGTGTGTTTGAAGTACTCGCTCATGAACGCCTCCAGCCGGCGGCTGGGCGAACGGTCGGTGTAACCCAGGCGCAGGGCCACGGAGGGCTGAAAACTCTTGGTGAGCGCATCCACGGGCCGATTGGCCTGGTAGTGCAACTCATTGCGGGCGCGCAGCAGATAATCATACCCGGCGTCCAACTGCCGGGCTTCCCCATCGCTGATGAGTTCTTTTTTCACCATCTCCTCCGTGGTGCGGGTGCGGTACTTGACATAGACCATCCAATGGAGATTCTGGTAGTCGCGCAAGCCGCCGCAGCCGTTTTTGATATTCGGCTCCTGGAGGGTGGGGGAACTGCCGTTTTTGGCGTGCCGGGTGGCCTGGTCCAGCACGCGGGACTCGATATAGGCGGCCTCATGACCCACCACACACCGCGCCAGCACGGCGCTCTGGAGGCGTTCAAAGAGTTTGGCATCCCCCGTGATCAGGCGGGATTCCAGCAGGGAGGTCTTGGACTGCATGTCGGCATTCGCCACCTGGACGCAATCCGCAATGCTGCGCACCGAGTAACCGACCTTGAGCCCCAGATCATAAAGGATCCCCTCCGTGACGAGCGTGAGCCAGGGATGAGGATTGCTGCGCGACACCGACTCGAAGGGGTGCAGGAACATGATGTCGATGTCACTCTGCGGATTGAGTTCGCCCCGGCCGTAGCCGCCAATGGCGACGAGGGCGAGTTCCGGGTGGGGTTTGCCGGGCGGGGGCGGATGGCAGGCCTGCACGGTGGCGACCAGGTGGCAGAGCAATTCGTCCAGCATGGCGGCCCGCGCCTGGCAGACTTGGCGGCCGCCGCCCCCCCCGCGGTGCAGAATGCGCAGCCGCAGGGTTTCCACCTTCAGGTAACGCCGGTACCGGTTCAGTTCCTGCGCCGGTTTTCGCCCGGCGGGCAGGGTCAGATGTTTGGCCGCACTTTCCTTAATTTTTTCCAACAGCGAACGCACGGGGGAAATCTGACAGAATCACGCCTGAACGCAAGGGCCGGAAACTCGGGAAACTTTAAAACATCGGCGAGCAACCTTGCCGCCCGGGCGGTTTTTGGTAGTGTCGCACCGCAACATGGCCGCCAACCCCGATCCCGATGCCGCCCTCATGCTCCGCGTGAAGCAGGGGGAACGGGAGGCTTTTGCCGAATTGGTGACCAAATACCAGCAGGCGGTGATCAACCTGCTGGCCCGCACGGTGCAGGATTACACGGAAGCCGAGGATCTGGCGCAGAATGTCTTTGTCCAGGCCTACAAAGCCGCGCACCGGTACGAAAGTTCCGCCCGCTTCTCCACTTGGCTGTTCACCATCGCCCGGAATGTGGCGCTCAACGAACTGCGCCGCCGACACCGGCACCCGGCGGATTCCCTGGATGCCCTAACCGAGGAACGGGAAGACCACCCGGGGCGGCAACTGGAGAACACCAAAACGGAGTCCCCCCCCCACGCGCTGCTGCGGGTGGAATTGGAGCAGAAAGTGAACGATGCCCTGGCGGAGCTGCCGGAAAACCAGCGCACCGCCATCCTGCTTTGCCGTGAGGAAGAGCTTAGCTATGAGGATATTGCCAAAGTATTGGGCGTCACATTGTCGGCCACCAAATCATTGATTCATCGCGGGCGGGAAACCCTGCGGCAACAACTCAAACCCTATCTGCACAGCGGCGTCTGGGCGGAAAAAGACCAGCAACTTTGACCCCGCACCGGGTTTAAACACACAGGCAAGACTATGAACGAGTCGGCGTTACAACAGTGGCGGGAAAAAGCGTGGCAGCGGCCCTTGGGCCGCGCGGAACAGGAACGCCTGAACGCGTGGCTTCAGGCGCACCCGGAACATGCCTCCCTCTGGGCGGAGGAGATCGCCTTGAACCAGATCCTGGCCACCCTGCCCGCCCCGCCTGTCTCCTCGAATTTCACCAGCCGCGTCATGCAGGCAATTGAGCGGGAAGAGTCTAAGCCCGTGGCAAGCCAGGCATCGTGGCGGCTGATCTGGCCCTGGCTGAGCCGCCCTTGGCCACGCCTGGCGACAGGCACAGCCCTGGGTTTGCTCGCGGCAACCTTCTTCTGGCAGCAACATCGCGCCACGGAACAAAAAAGTCTGGCCACCACCATGCACGCCTTTGCCCCGGTCGCCGCCTTGGGGACAGGCCCCAAAGTGCTGAGCGTGGAGGTTTTCCAGGATTTCGACACCATTCAGAAGCTGGTCCCGGAGCGGCCGATGGCGGATGTGGACCTGCTGGCAGCCCTGCATAATTGACCCATGCGCTTTTGGGCGGTCATTTTACTCGGTTGGATGGCCTGGACG
>CAIYYI010000476.1 GCA_903930345.1 uncultured Verrucomicrobiota bacterium | reverse complement strand
GTGCCGGGTGTCGGGCAAAGTGCTGGCGGACCTGGCCCACACCGCATGGGAAGCAAAGGGCGCACCCTCTCCGGAACAAAATCCGGGTATTGCACGGTGACTACGCCCGGCAAACCGCCACCGCCTCGGGAAAGAATCGCTTCATAAAACCCATGAGGGGGCGGGTTTGCCAGTGCCAGAAATGGTCCTGCACCCGGTCCCTACTGGAATACAGCCCACATCCCCCCTACTCCCGGTCCAAACAATCCCGGACGGTCTTTGCGGAAACCCCGGGTAGATACGGTTTCTGCAGGTACACGATGGCGCCCGCGTCGGCTCGGCTTTGCCCGCTCTGCACCTCGTTGTATCCGCTGGAAATAATGACCTTCAGGTTGGGTTTTTCCGCCTGCATCTGGTGCGCCAGGTCCAACCCTGTCAGGCCCTCCGGCATCACCATGTCGGAGAACAGCAGGTCAATTTTCCCGCCCTCCTCCCGCCACACCTTCAGGGCCGCCGGACCATGCTCTGCCTCCAGCACCCGGTACCCCAGTCGCCGCAGTTGTTTGACCAGCAACGATCGTACGGATGCCTCATCCTCCACCAGCAGAATGGTTTCGTTCCCGCCGCGAATCGCGGACTTCGGGGGCCTGGCCTCCGCCTGCTTTTCTTCCCTGGTCGCCGGGAGAAAGACCTTGAAAGTGCTCCCTTTGCCAACCTCGCTCTCCACCTCCACCCACCCCTGGTGCTGGGCCACGATGCCATGGACGGTGGCGAGGCAACAGCATTCCCCACATCTTTCCCGGTTCACCATCCGCATATGGGGTCACCCAAAGTCCGGATGGCTGTAGTAGGCCGCGATAGCCCCCCCGCAATCCGCAATCCGCATTCCGCAATCATCAGATCTCCCGTTCCATACGATTTGTGATAATAATGTTAACGATAACTTAAATGGTGCCGATGTTGGTGCTACACGCAGAAAACAACCGCAAGATCATGCCAGCGATTAATGCTAACGAAACCTTGGGTGCCGGTACCGACCGGGCATCTCTGGCTGGCAAAGACCTCACCTTATGAAAAAAATCAAACTCAGCATCAAACTCATCGGCGGCTTTTGCATCGTCGCTGCCATTACCCTCTGTGTCGGCCTGGTCGGCTATTGGGGCGTCAACGGCGTGACGCGCGACCTCACCGAAATTGGCATGGTGCGTCTGCCCAGCATTGCCGCGCTGAACGTCGTCAACGAGGCCCAAACCGCCATTAAAGCCGCTGAGCGCACCATGCTGCTGCCGGGCCTGGACAACGCAGCTTATGCCGATCAGGAAAAACGCCTCAAAGAAGCCTGGGCTCGGGTGGACCAAGGGTGGAAAATCTACGAACCGCTCCCCCAGTCCAAGGAAGAGGAGGCCAAATGGAAACTCTTCGTCCCCGCCTGGCAGGCCTGGAAAATCGACCACGCAGCCGTGGTGGCCGCCATCCAGGAGTCGCGCAAAAGCACCGACAAAGCCACCGCCGCCAAGGCGCAAGAGCTGAGCCTGGTCGGGGCAGCCAAATCCTTCGGGGTTGCCGAGACCTTGCTGGGTGAGGTCATTGATATCAACCAGCAGATCGCCGAGGACTCAAAGAAGGCCGCTGCTGCAGATGCCTCCCTGGCCAAGACGCTCTCCACGGTCGGCACCCTGATGGGTTTGGCGGTGGCCCTGGCCTTGGGCATCTTCTTGGCCCTGGGCATCTCCCGCCCCGTCAAGCAGGTTGCGGATGCCCTTGCCGCCGGTTCCGAGCAAACCTCGGCCGCCGCTGGCCAGGTGGCCTCCGCCAGCCAATCCCTGGCTGAAGGAGCGAGCGAACAGGCCGCCTCCCTGGAGGAAACCGGCTCGTCTCTGGAGGAGATGTCCAGCATGACCAAACGCAACTCGGACAACGCCCAGAAAGCCAATGACCTGGCCAAGGAAGC
>CAIYYI010000475.1 GCA_903930345.1 uncultured Verrucomicrobiota bacterium | reverse complement strand
CGTGTTTGACCCCTAACGGTTTTGCCGCATGGTCACTTGGCCCGCCAGGGCCTGTTGATTGAAGTCAGCATACCCCACGCCAAGGCTCCCGGCCAGCACGTTTATCAACCGCGAATAACCGTCGTAGGATTAATGTTCTAGTCTGACACCTTTACGTGTTTGACCCCTAACGGTTTTGCCGCATGGTCACTTGGCCCGCCAGGGCCTGTTGATTGAAGTCAGCATACCCCACGCCAAGGCTCCCGGCCAGCACGTTTGTCAACCGCGAATAACCGTCGTAGGATTAATGTTCTAGTCTGACACCTTTAAGGCTGGACGCGCCGTCAAGGCTTCGCTGAGTCAATGGGGGTCAAGGTAACATCATCAATCCACAGCTCGCCGTAGGCTTTGGTATAGATGAAGAGGTAAATGCTGATCTTCCCATCAGCACCGATTTCGCGTTTGGCCCGGGGCGGTTTGACCGTGATCTCGCCAGCAACTTCCGTCCAGTCGTAGTCGGGCGCGGCTGGCAGGTTGATGGTTGCCCAGCCATCGCCGGGATCTCCCTCCAAGTTGACAAAACACGGCCCCTTGGCCCCGACGGCTTTGAAGAATCCGCGGAAGTGGAGTTTGGTGCCGGGCTTTACGCGGAGGGTGTCCGTGCAGATGCCGCCCCGGCCGCGCTGGCGGCAGATAAGCCGCGCGCACATGGCTCCCGTACGGCCGGGACCCAGTTTGATCTCGTAGTCGCCCGCGAAGAATCCCGAGTAACCCCAGTGTGCCCAAGGACTGCGACTGAGTGTATCGAGATCGTCGTAGCCCCATGGTTCCGCCGGATAATCCCGGCGGGGCCCGCTGCGCATTTCAAAGGAAGAATTCTGGATCAAGTTGTCGGCGGCGGCGGCGGCCGCGGGCAGCGTTGCGAACAACAGGCCGGCGAGGACGAACGGCCGGGCGCAATTGTGAATGAGCAAATAGTTCATTTTCCCTCCTTGGCCGATTGCAGCGCGGTGATGGCCTGGGCCACGTTCTCGCGGAACTTAAAGTAATCCCCGATCTCTAGCGCGTATTCGCCCGCGTCAGAAATCAGGCCGTTCATGGCGAGCAAGGCCATCGCCCTGCTGACGGCGGGCGACGCGCCATTGCCGGCGGATTGGGCTTTCGTCACCAGCTTGTTTAGGAGCCACAGATACTCGTAGTCCTCGAAGCCGTCGCGCAGCGCCTTGAGACGAATGGACGGGTAGGGAATCCCGTCGGCGCCCGGGTAGAGGAGCTGGCCGTCGCCATTGTAGTTCCCAAAGGTGTTCGGATCCCAAGGGACGTTCGGCCATTGCTGAGGCGGCTGCTTCTGCCAGTTTCGGCCCCATGCCACGGGCGACCAGTATTCGAATCCACGCGCCTGGTATTTCCAGCAGAACAGCGGCAGAATGCGGGCGTCGAGCAGGGGGTATTCGGTGAACAGGTTGGGATGCTCCATCGGGTAGCAGCAGACCGCCAGCCAGGCTTCCGTGCCCTTTGCCTGCAGGGCCTGCACGCCGCTCTTGTGATACTGGCCGACATAGACATCGAAAACATCCACTTCCCCGGCGAGGGCGTTCACGCCCTTGGGTTCATTGAGGCACTGCAAGATGCGCAATCCGGGCGCCGCTTGCTTGATGGCCCGGGCGATTTTTCGGACTTCACCCCAGTGCTGCTCCGGGGCTTCGTCATAGGTATAGACATACGCCCTGTCGAGCCAGCCCTTTTCGCGCAAGTGGTCGCCGCAGGCTTTGATGCGTTCGGTGAACTCCGCGATGAACCCGGGCGCGTATTCGTTCTGGCCGGCCCGCTTCAGGTTCGGCGCGGTGCCCAGGATGAACGAGTTCATGCCTTGACCAAGCAGACGCTGCAAGGTGGCGTCGAACTGGTCGAACTGATAGCGCCCATCCTTTCCCTTGGCAATGGAACCAGCCACTTCTCCGCCCGGGCCAAGGCGATGTTCGAGCAGCAAATCCTGGTACCGGCGGATGGTTTCCGCTTGTTTTTGTTCGCCCTCGCGCGACCAGCCATAGCCGTAGAACGCGCGGATCACACCCCCGCCCAGCCAAGTCATGGTGCGCAGATGGGTTTCACTGGGAATGGTGAAATCATAAACCGAAACTCGCAAGGCAACCCGCGCCGGCGGCCCCTGCGCCAGCTTCACGGTGACGGTGCCGGTATAGATGCCGGCGGGGGCATCGGCCGGCGCGCGGAGCGAAATCCACACCGGCACACGCGAAGGGTGCTTGATGGTGAAGGGGCCCGCCGGCATCAGCGGGTCCGGATACCAACCCACGCGCGGCGCGGGGTAAGGCGGGTCAAACGTGGTCTCGACAAAGTCAACCCGGCGCCACGAAAGGCGCTCGGCCGGTAGGATTGCCTTGCCCGGCCCCGCGAGGTCACTGAATACGAGGTCGGTGACGGTCACGTCACGCCAGGGCGCCTCGACAATGATCTGGCCGTCCTCGACTTCGTTGCGCGCGAGGGCCATGGACAATGCCGTGCTGAGGCGATCTTGGGCATTGAAGTCCGTGTCCGGCAGGATTTTTTCCAACGCCGGCGCGGTGTTGATGCGGTAGCCCGGCGAACCTTCGGGCTCGGGAATCGCTGCGGGTTGCGGCGGCTGGAGCGCCGGCGCGGAAGGCGATTCCGCAAGCGCATTGACGTCCACGACCTCCGCCACAACGTCGTCGAGCCAAATGGAACCGGACGCCTTCGAGTAGATGTAGAGCACCAGAGTCTGGCCATCCTCGCGCGAGTGCCGGACCGGCACGACACACCGATGGGTCACTTTTTTCCAGTCAAAGGTGCCGCCCCGAATCTCCAGCCGGTTCCAGCCGTCACCGGGGGTGCCCTCGTAATTCAGGAGGATGCTGCCACCCTCCGCGCCTTTGGCTTTCAGCCAGAAGGAAACCTGGAGGATGGTGCCGGGCTTTAATTTGAACGGGGTGGAGGCGATGCCGCCGCGGCCTTTTTGCAGGCAGCGAATCTCCAAGGCATGATGGCCACTGTGCGCGTCGGCCGAATCGTGCACCGTATAGCGCCCACCGTCCCAACCTCCGCCGAACTCCCATCGCGCCGCGGGATCCTCGAAGCCACCATTGGAAATGAGATTCGCCGCCCAACCCGATCCCGTCGCCGCCAGCAGGAGAGCGAGTACAATCATGAGCCGGCGGATTGAGTTTGCCAGAATAGGTTCGGCTATCATCATTCCTCGATTATCGTTTGACGGGATGGCGATCACAGTTGGGAGTGACCATAGTCCGATTTCCCAAGTCCGACAATCTCTCTTTGGAACACAAAAACCAAAAACCACAGTAAACGATCCCCGGAGCAAGCTCCGGGGCATTGTAGAATGTCTGGGAACAGATGTGATGCCCGAAGCGAGCTTCGCGGTATCCAACCGAAAGAAAGAACTGATGAAGCCAGACTCGTGCCCCCTAAACGATCGGGTGGTTCGGATAAAAGTTTACTAAAACTTTACTTTTTCTTTACCAGTTCAGGGTTTTTCTGAACCCGCCCCCGTCCCACTCGATTTTCCCCGGTATTCCACGGGGACTCATTCCAATGGGCCCTGTCTGAATGGGGAAGGCGTTGTTTTCATTTGTGGTTGATCATGCGCAGACTGCGCGACGCCTTTTCCCTCACCAGTTCCTCTTGATCCCCCTGCATGGCTGCGGTCAAAGAAGCAATGGCTTGATCCCTGACGTTTGGCGGGACAAGCCGGTGGTTGGAGCCGAGCGCCTCGCCAAGCGCGGTTGCTGCCGCGGCACGAACACGCGGTTCGCCGTTTTCCTTGAGCGCCTTCTGAAGGGCTTGAACTGCCACCTCGCCTCCGAACTCTCCCAGCGTTGCGGCGGCGGTCAATTTGACTTCGACCGACACGCCCAAGATGGCCTCGAACACGGTCTGCATCATGTTGGTCAAGAGAGTCAGGCCCGTGTTGGTGGGATTGCTGGAAATGGCAGCCAACTTTGGCCGAATCTGCTGATCAGGCAACTTCGGCGCCCGCAACAGCGCCGCGACCCGGGCAACCGAATTCGAGTCGCCCATCCGCACCAGCACGATGTCCGCCACCCGGCAAAAATCGAGACTGCGGCTGGCCTGGCGTGCTTTTGACAGCGCGGTGATCGCCTCCGGCCCGCCGAGCTTGCCCAACGCGAGAGCGGTTGCGCCCTGCACACTTAGCCACTGATCGGCCAAGGCATCGGCAAGGGCCGGGATCGCCCGTGGGTCCGATCTGCCACTGTTGCCGATCCCGATGGCACCCAAACGGCGCAATCCTGGGGAATTGGTGGACCGCAAGAGGTTGAGGAAACCTTCCAGCACCTCCGGCCCACCATCATTCAGCTCACTTAACACCTCAGCCGCCGGGTAGGCCAATGATCCTTGTGGATCATGCAGGCAACCGGTGAGGGATCTGATCAATCTTGGGTCCGGCCTTTGTTTCAGCTTCCGAACCAGGGCCGCCTTTTGCTCCGGGGACCCGCCAATCACGGCATGCGAGTTTTCAATGGATTCCCACACAGGAGTTGTGGCCGCAGGAACCGAATTGGTGAGGCGAGTGTTGGCATCGAACGCAGCCTCACCGACATGGGTGACGCCATTGGGAACGGTGAGGCGCTGGAGTTTTGGACAAAGGGCGAAGGCGTAATCCCCAATATTGGTGATACTCTCGGGCATCGTCACATCAACCAAATTGGCACAATCCTTGAAGACTGAGTCCCCGATTTCCGTGATGTTGCCAAGGATGACCGCATTGGTCAGGCGGGTGCAGGAAGCAAAGGCGCCCCTCCCGATTTCCGTAACGCCCGGTGGGATAACGATGCCACCAAGCCCGGAACACCCACTGAAGGCCATGCTTTCAATGCGTGTAACGCCGCTCGGAATCGTTACGCTTGTCAACCCGGTGCGGAGATAAAATGCCGATGGGCCGATCGTGGTGACCCGCCGGCCACAGATGGTTTCCGGGATATTCACCGCGCCACTCGAGCGGGAGTCCCCCCAAACCGTAACCGTGCCATTGACTCTGGGATAGCTGTAATACAAAGAAACGCCCCCAAGGTTGGTGACGCCGCGACAGATGGTGAGGTTGGTCTCGTTCGGGCGAAACACCAGCGCATCCATGCCAAGGTCGCTGACGCTGCTGGGAATCTTAACGTCGGTCAGGTTGGTGCACGAAAAGAATGCGTAGTTGCCGATCCGGGTGACCCTGCCGGGGACCGTCACGTTGGTGAGGCTGCCGCAATCACGGAACGCAGCACTTCCAATCATGACCAAACTGGCAGGAAGCGTTACGCCGGCCAGGCAAATGCAACTACGGAACGCATCGTCTCCAATACTCGTCACGCCGTCGGGTATGGCCAGCGTGGTTAAGCTGGCGCACCAACCAAACGCCGAGTTCCCGATCGAAGTGACGCGGTCGGGAATCGTGAAGTTAGTTAGGGCTAAGCAACCCGAGAACGTTCCGCAAGGGATTCTGGCGACGCCACGGGGTATCGTCGCGCTGGTCAGACTTTTGCAGCCGGAGAACATCCAATCACCAAAGCTGGTGACACGGTCCGGAATGGCCATATTTGCCAGGCTGGCGCACTTGGAGAACGCGCCGTTTCCGATGGACCTCACACTGTTCGGAATGGTGACGCCTTGCAACTGTGAACACTCAGAGAACGCATAGTCTGCAATGCTGATGACGCCCTCAGGAATCATGACGGCGACCAATTTGTCGCACCCGGAGAATGCATAAACCCCAATGTTGGTAAGGCCGCTTGGAAGCGTGACGTGGCGCAACCGGGTACAGGACGAAAAGACTCCCCGTTCAATGCTCCCAATACGGCTGGGGATGGTGACGTTGGTCAGGCTCTTGCATCCGGCAAACGCAAAGTTCCCAAGGTTGGTGACGCTCTCAGGCAACGCGATGCTGGTGAGCGCCGCGCACTCCTGGAATGCCGAGGTGCCAATGCTGGTTATCCCGGAGGGGAAATTGATGCGGCGCAGATTGGAGCAGAAGGAAAACACCCCGCCACCGATCGTGGTGACGCTCTTGGGCAGCGTGACATCGGTAAGCTCCTTGCAGCCCCAAAAGGCGGAGCTTGCGATACCAACCACTGGGAACCCATCAACCGTGTCGGGAATTGTAACCGCCCCGCCCGGACCCGCGTAGCGTGTGATGGTGATCCCGCCCGCATTGGTGACGCAAGCGAACTGCGCCTTGGCACCAGTTGAGAGCAGGCATACGGCGAGAACCAGAAGGAGCAGCACAACAGCGCGCCCGCTTATGCTAAACTGCAAGCCGCCATGTTCCACCCCAACCACAAGGCGGTTCGGAGCCTGTTTATTCCAATGAGCTTTCAAGATGACCCCCGTTGTGTCTCTCGGAGTATTTGCTGGCACCACAAAATGAACACGTTAAAAGACGCCTCACAAGATTGGTTACCTGCTGCCGTTAACGGATGTGGTGTAGCGGAATGAGGAGGTCTGCCCACGCGGAACAATGTGCGCGGCAGCATTTTTGTCCGTCACCAGTTCCCCCGCGATGCGGAGATTCTCGAAAGTGACGTTGGCAATGGTTCCCGGCTCGCTGCCGTTGCCATCAAACACGCTGGGGTGAAGGGGTGGCTGTGCAGCCGTGATGTTTTTCAGCGTCAAGCCATCCAAGCTTCCCCGGCCTTCCCGGTAGCTTGCGTGGCCCGGATCTTCCGCTGCGAGCTTGATGCGCACCCCGAACAGCTGATAGGGCTTGCCCTCGTGGCGAACGTTCTCGACTACAATATTGCGATACGCGGCACGATTGTGGATGTCCATGAGGGCGACGACGTTGCCGTTTAACCAGGCATGCTTGGTGTGGGTCCGGCCGGTATCGTCGCCGATGATGTCCAAGCCGTCGGCGTGTTCGCCATCCACGCTCTGCTTCACGTTCCAGCCCATCTGAAGCGCGCTGCCAGCCGTTTGCAGCCAGACGACATTATCGATCGCCCGCATGCCCGAGACGTGGAAATGGATATTGTCGTCATTGACCTTGAGAAAGCAGTTTCTTACCAAACTGTCGGGGCCGCCGCCGATGCCGTCGGAACACCGGGTCCAGGCGAGGAGTTTGACATTCTCCGCCGTGAGTTTCCCCCCGCAGAAACAGCACGGGCCGGGAGAATCGGTCACAACAATCCCCTCAAGGGAGAGAGCACGCGCAGAAATCATGAACTGGGAAAAAGTGCCCCGGTTTTCCGTAATGCCGATGCCGGAAAGGACACCCCGCCCACGAATGGTCACGCCCGGCTCGCCCTTCTTGCTGACGTCATTCAGCCGCCCCTTCACATAGGCCCCGCCCGCAAGATAGACCGTCTGACCGCTCGACACGTTGCGAGGGGTGGTTCCCAGGTCCGTCACTCCCGGACCAAAGAAAATCACGTCGGGCGTCGTCGCGGCCGGGACATCAGCCTCAGGCGGGTTGGCGAAGATAAACAGCGCGTCACGCGGCTTACCGTCCAATTCCACGAAGAGGTTGGCCGGCTTTGAAAGAGTAAAGGAAACGGTATTGCCGGCTACCGTGGCGTGAATTTGCTTCGCCAGCGGACGCACGGTCGCGGTTTTAACAGCCGCCGCGTCGCGCAAGCGGATTTGCACGGTAACAGCGCCGTTGAAGGAGAAGGAGGTCCAGTGGTTCGCATCGGTCGAAAAGACGTTCCACGGATTGGGGCCTTGCCGGGCGCTCTTATAGACGTAAGAGGGATGGCTTTTCCCCGCCTGGGAAACGCTCACCTCATAAACGTCGGAACGATACTCGTTGTTGGGCAACGCCGGATAAACGGTCAGCTCCGCAGGAAGCAAGTCACCCGCGAGCATAACGCTCCAGAGGCAAAGCAGTGCCGTGGGGTAAAAGGTCGAACGGCGGTGGTTGGTTTTCATGGGCTTGGGTTCAATTCTGGAGCCGAGCTGGCTTAACAATGCAGGAATAGTGGGCTTCGCTGGGCAGACGGACGCCAAAACGCAGCTTCCCGGAATTGATCTCCTCCGCAAGCTGCCGGGAGATGGCGCGGTGTTTAAGGCTGTCACTCATGGCCGATGAATCTGATATAGCCGATTTCCGGTGGACGTGACAGCTATTTTTGAAGCAGTCAAGTCTGGTAAAGATGCTCGCCGGCGGCCATGATGGCGGTGCAGCTGCTGGTCGTCAGGTGGCGCTCGAAGACATGGAACGGCAACGCAAAGCGAAATAGTCTTAAACCCAATGAATGCCAAAAACTCCTGGCAAACCGTCAGCGCCTGCATAGTTTCAGGGCATCGGGTCGCCTCCGGCGGGAACGGAAACCCGCTTTTTCCCGGTGGCACGCTGATGATGCAGACGCCTTACTTTTATGCGCTGGGGCTCGACCTTGGTGCCTATTATGGCGGCACGTTGAACGTGAGCATTGCGCCGCTGCGGTATCAGGTGGTCGCGCCGCGCCAGACGTTTCGCGCGGTGAAATGGCACCCCACCGAGCCGGCGGAGGATTTCTCGTTCTTCGATGTGCGCCTGGTGCAGCCTGCAGCGCCCGCCGTGGAGGGCCTGATTTACCATCCCCATCCCGACACGAAACCCGCGCACTTCCAGCAGCCGGATGTGTTGGAGCTGCTGCTGCCATTTGTCGCCGGCCTGAGCTATGGCGCGGTGATCCGCCTTGAAGTTCCCGCAGCGCAAATGCTCATCGGTTAACGCGAAACCCACCAAACCCACCGCCCCTGACTATCTGCTACCATGCTCGAGCTATTGACCCTCCTGTGGCATTTCAACACGGCGCAGCCTGCGCAAAGCGCCCTCACCGTGCAGGCTCCGCAGGCTGAGTTCGCGGCCCCCGTGAATCCAACCAGCAGTTTCACGGTCGCCCTCACCATGGACTTGAAGAGGTTCGATGGCGAGAGCATGCTCCTCGAAATACCGCACGTGCTCAGCCTCCGCGTGCGGCAGCATGATCCGCTTGACCGCGGGCGGCAAAATTATCCGGCGTTCAAATTGCCCGACGGCTCGGTGCCGGTGTTGGAGGCGAATATCGTGCTTCATTCCACCGAGCATCCCGACTGGACAAACATGACCATCGGCATTCCGGTCGCGCTGCTCAAAACACCCGGCGGCCAGCACGAAATCGTGCTCAGCTTTTCCGGCCCGCGCTGGACGATGTACGTCGACGGCGAACTGCTCGACAACGACTTCCCGTTTGGCTATCCGCAATGGGGCGCGACGAATACGTGGAAGCTCAATGCCGGGCAGGCCATAAATGCGGCGATCTATTTCCCCGGAATCAGGCCGGAGCCGAAGCCGGCTCAAGCAGCGCGCACTTCACCCGTGCAATATTGGACGCCTCCCGGCCACAACAGCTGGGTGGGCGATGTTGCGACGTTCTTCCATAAAGGTCGTTATCATGTGTTCTATCTTTATGACCGCCGCCATCACCAGAGCAAGTTTGGCAAAGGCGCGCACTACTTCGAGCACCTTTCCACCGCCGACTTTAAGACGTGGACCGAACATGAGGCCGCCACCCCGCTCGATGAACAATGGGAGTGCATCGGCACCGGCACCCCGTTTGTCTTCCAGGGCAAGTTCTGCATCAGTTACGGGCTGCACACCACCCGCATTTATCCGTTAGCCAGGACCGCCCTTCCGCTGCAAAATGAATACCTGAAACAGCATGGCAGTTCGGGCAGATTCGCCTGGGCCACAACCCCCGGGGTGCCCGCCGGCGCCACCTACTCCGTCAGCGCAGACGGCATCGCGAACTTCAATAAGTCGAGGCTCCTGTTCCACCCCTGTGAAAATCCAAGCGTCTATACCGACCCCAGCGGCAAATTGCGCATGGTCGCGAACTATGGGGCCAGGGGGATTTGGGAGTCGGAATCAGTTGACGGTGGCTGGCGCTGTATCAGTCCGGACTTCCCGCCCGGAGGCGACTGCACCTTCTTTTTCCGCTGGGGCAGGTTCGATTACATCATTGGTGGTTTCAAGAACCTTTGGTCGAAGCCCGCCCATGCGCCGGACTCGGCATACGAAGATGTCGTCGGCCGGGGACTTGACTTCTACGACGGCGGGAACGTCCCCGCGATCACCGAAATCACGGGCGGGCGTTTCCTGATGGCGGCGTGGATTCCCATCCGCGGCTGGGGCGGCCCCCTGATTATCCGCGAGTTGATTCAGTTTCCCGACGGCCGAATCGGCTCGAAGTGGATGCCGGAAATCGCCCCCGCAACCGGTCCTGCAAAGGCGCTCGCGGCGAGAATTGCCGCCACGACGACCTTGCCGGCAGATCAGCCATCGTTCCTGCTGACCTTCGATGTTCAGCCCGCCGCGGCCCAGGGAGGCAAGCTCGGCCTTTGCTTCCTCCCGGACAACGGCGAGCAGGCTGCCTGCGAGCTTCAGATTCGCCTGGACGATCAGCGCGCGCAGTTCAGCCCGGGTTCGTTGAATGGTTTCGCGCGTGGTCAGAAGTCCCTGCGTGAAGGCGGTGCGCCTCAGTCCGCCGGCAATTACGCGATCGAGCATCTCATCGGCGTTGATAAGCCCTTCACTCTGCGCGTCGTGGTCAAAGGCGACGACAAGCTCGGCGGCTCTTTGATTGACGCTGAAATCGCGGGGCAGCGCACCCTGATCTCCTATCGTCCTGAATTAAGCGTGAGGAAGATGGTTTTCCGCACGGAAGGCCTCGAGCTCAAGAACCTGCAGGTCGCGCCACTCAAACCATAGGGGGAGCGTTAAAAGGCAGCTGTCGCTGCTCGCCTAAAATATCAAGCACCGAACAAAGGCCATGTCGGGCAGACATTGGCCGCTTGACCAGTGTCGCGGGTATTGCTACCAAGAAGGGCAGGAACCACCACGCTCAATCAGTGAACACCGCCATGAAACACACCTCCCTCCACGCCCTTAGCGCCCTGCTGCTGGTTTCAATGGTCGCGCTCCACGCCGCGGAGCGCGTTGACGTTATTGCCAACGGCGGCTTCGAGCAGGGCGCTCCTTCGCCATTGGTCTGGAAAGCCAACCCGGAGTCGGTGGGGGCTGCATTGAGCCGCGATATTGCGGTGAAACACTCGGGTGAGGCCTCGGGTAGAATCGTCACCACCAATACGAGCCAACGCGCCTGGCCGGCCTGGGAGCAAAAGGTGACTGGGGTTAAGGAAGGTCAACGCTACGAAGCCTCGGTCTGGCTGCGCGTGGCCCAGGCGCAGCCAGCCTCCATGGCCTATCTCAGCTTGGACTATCGGGGCGCGGATGGGAAACGTGTTTCCCATACCATGAGCCGGGCGCTCTACGGCAATGGCGATTGGATGAAAGTGTCGGCGAAGGTCAACATTCCGAGCAACACGGTAACCATGATCTGCCGCCTCATTCTTCACGGGCCGGGCATGGCCTGGTTTGATGATGCGAGCCTGGTTCGGGTCGATGGGTGGGAGCCTGAGCCGCGCCTCAAAGCCGGGCTGGTCCGCCTGCACCCTACGGGGGTTGTCTGCAAGGAGAGCTTTGGCGGTTTTGGGGCGGAAATGGACCCCTGGCTGTGGAATGAGCTTCACCGTTCCAAGGGGGTGACTGATCGCGACACGGAGCTCATCGCCGCCCGGGTGCGGGAAATGCGCCTGTCCTTGGCGCGCATTTTTGTCAATAAGATGTGCTTCAATCCTTCGCAGGATCACCGGACCTTCACCTGGGATAGCGACGGCATGCGGAGCCTGGAGCACACGCTCAGGCTCTGCCAGTCCAATCAGATCGAGGCGATCCTGTGCCCGGTGGCCTTTGGTGCCAAACCCAATCACCTCTGGGACGGTCCTGCAGCGCCCGGCCCGGACGAGGCTGTCCAAGCCTGGAGCGCGGTCGTGGAGCATCTCATCAAGCGAAAGGGCTTCACCTGCATTCGCTGGTGGCAGGTCTGCAATGAGCCTGATGGCGGTTGGACCCAAAGAACCGGATATGACTTTGACCGCTTCGTCCGGATCCAGGAACTCATGCTGGCCGAGTTCAAGGCCCGGCGGCTGCCCGTTCAGATAATCGGCAGCGGCGATTCGGAAAGCTTGCAGTGGTTCATTGACAGTGTTCGGCGCACCTCCCCCTGGGTGGGCGCCTACGGCGGCAGCCGCTACGCCAAAGACCTGGATGTGGAGGAGGTCCGGGAACGCAACGTGGCCTACCTCGCCGCCATGCGGGCCTATGACCCGGAATGGTCAAAGAAGAAATACATCGTGACGGAGTTTGGCGTTCGCGCTCCCGCCACCACCGACAAGCACAACGCGTATATGCGCACGTTTGATTGCGGCCTGGCCATGGCTTCGCTTTGCCTTGACCAGGTGGCTTTGGGTGTGGATGCGGCCAGCATTTGGTGTCTTCACCGCATTTATTATTCGGCCGATAACCTCATGGACTATGGGCTATGGGAATTCAAGGATGAGAACTGGAAACCTCGACCCCTCTGGTTCTCTTATTCCCTCTTTACGCGTTTTATGACCCGGGGCAGCCGGCTCAGCCAGGTCGAAGTCACAGCGGGGGAAGACCTGGTCAAAGCCATGCTCGCCCAGGGGCCCGAAGGGCGTTTCCTTTTCGTTCTCAACCTATCCTACGGAGACGTTGACCTGGCCGCCGAGACCGGCCTGCCCAAGGGCCAGTGGGTGCGTTACACTTACGACGAGCGTGTCAAGCAGGCCGCCGCTGATCGGCCTCTGTTCGAGCCGGGCAGCGCCACGGCCTATAGCGGCGAACTCCGCGACCGACTGCCCCGGCGCAGCTTGGTGGTGTATCAGCTGCGCTGAGATGCCAGGCCGGTGCCAAAGACCCCACCCTGCATTATTGGATGCATTCGACTGTTGCCGTGATGGTTACAAAAACTTTCGTAATCCCCTCAAATATACTGAGGGACCCCCGCGTCGGGGACACCACCACCAAAGTTTTGTTCGCCACTTCAGTGACTGCGCCAACATCGCTTCACCACACTAATTTCCCATACTTTGTCTAAAGCCTTAATTTTTTCCCCGGATTGCCGATAGTGATCCTGCTTCAATGTGTGAAGCGGTGTGTGCACAGCGACCAGTTCTCCGTTCTCCGGGCAGCGCAAGTTGCATCGGTGTGACTGGTTAATGGCCTGGGCAGTGCGGCGTCTTCCCGCTGGGAAACACTTTCGCTAAAAACTGTTGTAATGGAACAATTTATGGCACGTATATTGACCGTTGATGACTCCTCCTTGGCTCGCAAAGCCATGGCCAGGATTCTGGCTGAAACAGGGCATGAGATCATTGATGCGAACAACGGTCGCAGGGCCCTCGAACGCATTGAAGCCGATGCTCCCGACTGTGTCATCCTGGACTTGGTCATGCCGGAAATAAACGGTTTGGAGGTATTGAGTTCCCTGAAGCAACGCGGCATTCGCATTCCCGTCATCGTGGTGACCGCCGACATTCAGGATACCACCCGCCGCCAATGCGAGGAATTGGGTGCTGCCTGTGTTCTGAACAAACCGCCCAAACCTGAACTCCTTCTGGCTGCCCTTCGCCAACACCTGGGAACCCCCGCAGCGAGTGCGCTATGATTCTGAATCCTGACCAAATGGACGCGCTGACCGAGTTGGTCAACATTGGTGTCGGGCGCGGGGCTTCGGTGTTGAACACCATGCTCAGTTCCCACATCAGCCTGGTATCACCCTCCCTCAGGATCATCGCGGCCGCCAATTTGGCCCAGGAGATGAGAGCCTTCAGCGAGGAACAATTGGCGGTGGTGCGGCTCGGGTTTAAAGGCTCCTTCGCCGGCTCCGCCGAGCTGATGTTTACCGCCAGCGAAGCGGCCAAACTGATCACCGCGCTCACCAACGAGGATCCCCCCACCGAAGACATTGACGCGCTGCGCGCCGGAACGCTCTGTGAAATCGGCAACGTCGTGCTCAACAGCGTCATGGGAAGCTTCAGCAACATCCTTGCCCTGCGGTTCTCCTTTGCGGTGCCCAATTATGCGGAAGGAAACTATCGCCATTTGTGGTGCCTGAGTGATATCACCAAGGATTCGGTCATCCTCCTGGCGCGCACGCATTTCAGGGTTGAACAGTTCCAGACGGAGGGCAACATCAATGTTTTCCTGCAGCTCCCCGCCCTGGATACCCTTCTGGCTGCGATTGACCACTATGTTCAGGCCCAGGCAAAAGCATGAACATGGCCGACCAGGAGCAGCGTCATTTTGCCTTGCTAGATTCCGTTCCGTTGGGGATTTGCGTCCTGCGGCGCGACTATACGGTCTGCTTCTGGAACACCTGCCTTGAGGATTGGACCGGGCTTTCCCGCGAGACCATCATCGGCCAGGACATCGGCTCGTTTTTCCCCCATTTGCACGAGCCCAAATACCGGTGCCGACTGGAAACCATTTTCCAGGGTGGTGCGCCGGCGATCTTTTCGTCTCAACTGCACAAACACATCTTTCCCTCGCCCTTGCCCAACGGCACGCTTCGTGTTCAGCACACGACGGTCACCAGTGTGTCCGCCTTTCAGGACGAATCGCACCACCACGCTTTGATCTCGGTCGAGGACGTGACCGAATTGACCAAGCGCATGCACGAATACCGGGCGATGAGTGACCGGGTCACTCAGGAAATGCGCAAGGTGGAAAATGCCATGGCGGAGGTCAGGGTCCTCAGCGGACTCTTACCCATCTGCTCCCACTGCAAGAGTATCCGCGACGACAAAGGCTACTGGAACCGGATCGAAATGTATCTTCGTACCCATTCTGAAGTCCAGTTCACTCACAGCATCTGCCCGGACTGCGTCAAATCCTTCTTCCCGGATTTTTACGAGTCAACAGCGCTAAAAACTCCGGCTGCTTCCAACCCGCGGCCCAAGACCGACCAATAAAACCGAGGATCTCTTTGCAGGTATCCCCTTTACGCTCAGGCCTTATCGGCCAGGGCGCAGTGGATTTCCACCTGGTGCTGTTGGAGTATCTCCACCGCCTCAATCCCGTCCGACGCCGTCAGCACTGTGCATTATCCCGGGCCGGAAGACCCTTTACGCTTGCCACATTCTTGAGTTTTGTTTAGGAACTCAGCCTGACAGCACCGAAAACACTTAACCTGAAACGCTGTCCGAAAACTTAACCTAATATGGCTGCTGCATTTCCGAAAATATCGCAGATCCCCTTCGAGGGGCCCGGGTCCAAGAACCCGCTGGCGTTCAAGCACTACAATGCCTCCGAGATCGTCGAGGGCAAAACCATGAAGGACCACCTGCGGTTCTCCGTGGTTTACTGGCACACGTTCCGCAACCGCATGGCCGATCCGTTCGGTGCTGGCACGGCCATCCGCCCCTGGGATGATGGCTCGGATTCGGTGAAAAATGCCCAGAACCGCGTCAAGGCCGCCTTCGAGTTCATGCAGAAGCTGGGCGCCCCCTATTACGCCTTCCATGACCGCGACGTCGCCCCGGAAGGCCAGTCGCTCAAGGAGAGCAACCGCAACCTCGACGCCGTTGTCAAAGTGCTGAAGTCCGAGCAGAAGCGCACCGGCATCAAGCTGCTCTGGGGCACCGCCTGCCTCTTCGCCAACCCCCGCTACTGCCACGGCGCCGCCACCTCCTGCAACGCGGATGTGTTCGCCTACGGCGCCGCGCAGGTGAAGAAGGCCATTGAGGTCACCCACGAGCTGGGCGGCGAGGGCTATGTTTTCTGGGGCGGCCGCGAAGGCTACTCCACCCTCTACAACACCGACATGAAGCGGGAGCTGGAGCACCTGGCCAAGTTCCTGCACATGGCGGTGGACTACAAGAAGTCCATCGGCTTCAAGGGGCAGTTCTACATCGAGCCCAAGCCCAAGGAGCCGACCAAGCACCAGTACGATTCCGACTCCGCCGCCTGCCTGAACTTCCTGCGCGAGTTCGACCTGCTGAACGACTTCAAGCTCAACATCGAGACCAACCACGCCACGCTCGCCGGGCACACCATGCAGCATGAGCTGGAGGTCGCCATTGCCGCCAACGCCCTCGGCTCCATCGATGCCAACACCGGCGACGAGCTCATCGGCTGGGATACCGACCAGTTCCCCACCAGCGTCTATCTCACCGCCCAGGTCATGCTCTCCATCCTCAAGATGGGCGGCTTCACCACCGGCGGCGTGAACTTCGACGCCAAAGTGCGCCGCGAGAGCTTCGAGCCCATCGACCTGTTCCACGCCCACATCGGCGGCATGGACACCTTCGCCCGTGGCCTGAAGATCGCCGCCGCAATCCGCAAGGACGGCCGTCTGGCCGGGTTCGTCAAGGACCGATACAGCTCCTGGGATGCCGGCATCGGCGCACAGATTGAGCAGGGCAAGGCCGGGTTCAAGGAATTGGAAGCCTACATCCTGAAGCAGGGTGAGGCCGCCGCCAACACCAGCGGCCGCCAGGAATACCTGGAGAACCTGATCAACGAGTTCATCTGATCCGCGTCTCCCACGAGACGAATTTCACGGGACGCCTGCCTGACCGGGAGGCGTCCCTTTTGTTTGCCCCCGCCCCAGGGGGGCCAGGCGGGGAGTGCCCATTCCCCCTACGGCGCGGCCAGGGCGCGGATGGGGATGATCGAGAGGGCGCAGTCCTCCTTGCCCTGGGTGTAGATGACCCAGAGGCGGCCGTCGTGCTCCACGGCGGCCGGGTAGGACCACTCGGTGTTGCCCCCGGCCAGCGATTTGCCCTCCGGCGTGCCCAGCAGGCGGCGCTTGGGCGTCTGCTGGTGGCGGATTTTCCAGACCTGCCGGAAGAGGGAGCCCCCCGGCGCGGTAACGGCGATGCTGAGCAAGGTGCGGCCCTGCTCCAGGTTGTTGGCGATGAGGTATTGCTGCCCGGTGCTGAGGCGTCCGCAGAGCGGCTTGCTGGCCGCCAGCGGGTAATTGCTCAGGCGCAGGGGCGACCAGGTGCGTCCCTGGTCGGCGCTCACCGAGGCCGGTGCGGTGCGTTCGCCCTGAGGCCGACAGAGGGCCACCAGCTTGTCCCCCTGCTCCAGCAGGGTGGTCTCCGGGAATTGCAGCCGGATTTCCTCGGGCCGGGGGATCTGGACCGTTTTCCACCGGGTGAAATCATCCCCCTGGCTGAGGGCCACCGCCGCCTCGTACCAGGAGAGTTCGCCGCCCATGATCCAGTGGCCGTCGCGCATCTGGCGGGGCGGCGTGAAGGGGATGAAGCCGGGGATGGCCTGGCCGGTGGCCTGCCAGGCGGCGGCGGTCGCGTCCCAGGTGCAGATCTCGGTGCGCGGCTGCTCCTTTTCCCAGCGGGTGAAGAAGCCCCAGAGGCGGCCCGCATGGGAGAAGAGCACGGGGTGGTTGAAGGACTCGCCCCCCAGCCACGGCTTTTCGGCCCAGGTCCGGACCGGCTGCCAAGTGAGGCCGCCATCGGTGCTGGTGGTGCCGCGCAGCACCTCATCGCGGGTGTTGATCTCGAAGCGCGGGTGGTTAGCCCAGCCGGCGTGCAGCACGCCCTGGTGCCAGGCGAGGGCGGACTCATGGAGGTAATGGAAGCCGCCCGGCTGGGCGCGCTCCACCTGCACGTGGGTCACGGCGGCCAGGTCCGGCATCTCCTCGTATGACGGGAACGGGACGCGGGCATCCCACACCGGCAGGAGGGCCGGGTCTGCCGCCAGCTCCACGGAGGAGACCCGGCGCGGTTTTCCTCCGGTCGCAGGCAGCACCAGCACGGCCCATTTCCCGAAGCGCAGGTTCTCCCCCGCCGCCAGCCGTTTCTGATAGACCGTGCTGAGATTGGCGACGCCATCGAACAGTTGGAACTCGGGCAGATTCACTTTGGTGAAGCCCTGCTGGGTCAGCGTCTCCGCCAGGCTGTCCCGCTGGCGGCCGGCCGAGGGCGTGGCCAGCCAGACCACGCCGGGCTGGCGGCAGCGCGCCTCCCCGCCGGTGATGTTGAACCGCACAAAAGGGCTGCCGCGCAGGGTGGCGGGAACCTCCCGCACCACGTAGTTACGGTCGAGGAAGAGCTGGGCGCCAGGAGCGAGGATATCCGCCTGGCCCTCGCCAAACTCCAGCTCCGCCGCCGGTCCGGCCAGCAGCGGCTGGCCGTCGGCGTTGGCGGCGATCTTCACGGCGGCGGTCAGGCCGGGGTTCTCGCCCTTGGCCTGGTTCACGCGCACCCGCAGCCGCGTGTCGGCCGAGACCGGCTTGCCCTGGCGCACATCCTCCTCGCGGAAGGTGGCCAGCAGGATCTCCTTGTCGCGCTGCCGCTCCCAATCGTAGATGACATAAATGAGGCCGTTGGAGGCCTGCACGCCATCCGGGTAGGATACCGCATTGCGCTCATCCAGCAGCAAGCCGCCCTGCCAGGAGGCACCGTCATCGGCAGAGAGGAACGCCTTGAGGTGAGACCGGGAGCGGGCGGTGCCGGGCGGGTCGTGCCGCACCAGCAGCAGGTTGCCGCTGGCCAGGCGCCGGATGAAAAAGCGGGAGGCCGGGTGGGGGATGGCGGTGGGCGTCACGGCGGGCCAGGTGCGGCCGCCATCCCGCGAGAGGCTCTCCCCGATGCCGTACCGGGTGCGCACCAGGAACCAGAGGGCACCCTCCCGCTTCTGCACCAGCATTGGCTCGTCGCAGTTGCGATCCGCCTTGACGGGCACCGACGCCGCACCGACCCGGGCGAAGGTCCGGCCCTGGTCGGTGGAAGCCACCAGCCGCACGCTGTCCTCCATGTGCCAGAGGGCCTGGGGCAGCAGCCAGCGCCCATCGGCGGCGGCCACCGGTTTGTTCATCATGATGCCCTCCTGCACCACGCGCGCCGGGGTCCACTGCGGGCGGGCCGCGCCGGAGTCCGCAGTGGTGATCGCCAGCGTGTGGGGGAGCCCGCCCTCGCCCCGTTGCGCCCAGAAGAGCCACAGCCGACCTGCGGGATCGTGCCAGAGGCAGGGGTCAAAGGCGCGCACCGGCCCGTCGCGGTCCGGATCAATCACCAGCGCGCGGGTCCAGGTGCGGCCGTCGTCGCCGCTGGTGTCGAGGAGGATGTAGTTGTGGCGGTCCTCGGTGACCCCGCCGCCGTACCAGGCGACCCAGAGCCGGCCGTTGGGGGCGCGCTCAATCGCCGGAATGCCCTGGAACATCCGGTCCTGATCGGCATACTCCGGTCCGGGGCTGGCGAGGGGTATGGGCAGGATCGGCGCGTCGTCCGGGGCCGCCGCCAGGCGCAGCGCGCCCAGCGCCAGGGAGAATAGAAGCAGAAGCCATTGAGGGGGAGGTGTTTTCATTGTTGATCAGGGGGTTTGGCCGTCAATGTCTTTAACTTTCGAAATCCGAGGGCATCCGCCACGCTGCTGATGGCAGCGCGGAACTCGGCAGAGGTTTTGCGATCCAGCAACCAATGAATGGCAAACTCCATTTCCTTCCGGGTTGGTTTGATGGCGGCCAAATCCTCAAAGTGGCGGCGGCCTTTTTGCCGGTCGATGGAAGCGTAGAGCTTCAAGGCCACCTGATCCTGGCGGCCAATCAGGAAAACCGTAAGGCATGGTCCGAACTCGTGCCTGGAGGCGCGGGAGAGAATTCCGGATGGCAAGCCCAGCCGCTGAACTTCCAAAGCAGCGTCGTTAAGCCAGTTTTCGGGGAGTCCCAAATCTCCGGCCACTAATTCAGCCGCCCTGAGGATTTCCTCGGGCAGGAATTCAGACACCACCACGGCGACCTCTTTCTCTTTGACCATGCCCAGCACATCCACATCGCGGGTGGGACGTTGTCTCAGCCCGGAGAGGCAAAGGGCCGAACCTCCACAGATCAGAAGCGCATACTCTCCGGCATCCGCCAGAGCCAGGTGGCGGCCGGTGCGGGAAAGGGCTTCCTGAATTTGCGCCTTGGTGTTGAACATACCCGGTCAGGCGTTGAGGGGGGCCACCGGTTTGAAGGTGCCGCGGGTTTTGGAATGGTAGTCCTCCCGCTTGAGGCGCACCTGGCGGTGCGGCGCGGCAGGATAGGTGGCGGGATCAGCAAAGTCATTGATGGCCACGGTCCAGAAGCACTGGGCGCGCGCATCCCAGACCCCCACCGGGGCGTTGCGTCCGCTGCCCCGGTACCAAACCCCATCGAGCAGGAGGTCCGGCGCAAGAATCTCCGCCGGGGATTTTCCCCGCCACCGTTTGAGGGCGTTCAACCGCGCCGCCTGGCGCTTGGCGGGCGAAGAAACTGAGCCACCCCGACGGCCAATGCGGGCGTAATGGCGGGCGATGATCTCGTTCATGATCCCAACCTATGCCAAGCTGCTTGGCATTGCAAGCGCGGACGCAGTCCGGATTTCATCTGGCCCCGGTTTCCTCGCCACGCAGATCACGTACTCGTGCGGCACCGGGATCTCCGTCTCGCCCGCATGCCGGGCGGCCAGGCGCGACAGAAAGCGCTCCGTCAGCGCCGCGCGCCAGGCGGGGGCGAGGGCCTCGTGGAAGGCGGTGCCCGCGCCGGATTTCAGCAGGTGCTCCAGCACGGCCGGGGCATCCGCGCAGCGGAAGACGATCTCGCCCTCGGCCAGGTGGACCACATCCAGCCCAGCCTGCGCCAGCAGCGCGCGCACCCGGGCCGCATCTGCTGGGAAGTCAAAGGCGACCTGTTTTTCCAGGGCGTCCGGCTGTTCCGCCACCAGTTCGGCGAACAGGCCGGTGGCCTCGCGCGGCGAGCCGTCCCGGTGCACCACAAAGGCGAGCTGCCCGCCCGGCCGCAGAGCCCGGGCCGCCGCCTCCAGGAACGGCTGGAGGGGGATGTAGCCGAGCACCCAGCTTGAAAACACAACATCCCAGCCGCCGGTCTCCCGCAGGGCGGCCAGCGCGTCCCCCAGGCGGAATTCCACGTTGGCGCAGCCCAGCGCGGACAGCCGGGCCTGCGCCTGCTGCTGCATGCCGGCGGAGAGGTCCACCGCCAGCACGTGCCCGGCCCGGGAGGTCAGCAGCGCCGTGCCGTAGCCGGTCCCGCACCCGGCCTCAAAGACCCGGTCCACCCCACGCCAGTCCACCAGGCCGGCCAGTGCCTCAATGGGCCCGGCCGCCTCGCTCAGCCAGAAATTGTCATAGACCTCCCCCACCTGGTTGTAGGCCTGCTCCAGCTCGGCGCGGCCCACGCGGGCGGAGGGGTGGGATTGCAGCTCAAAGAACACCGGCAGCGGATGTTCGGCGGGCAGGTGCGCCCCGCAAATCCCGCAGGACTGCTCCGGCGGGAGGGGATGCGGCCCGCCCCGGGTGTGGCGGGCCAGCGTCCGGCCGACGCACCCGGTGCGCGGGCGGACGAAGTGCTGCCCCATGCGCGCCAGAATCGCGGCCAGCGGCTCGCGGGTGACATTGCCGAAGGAGAGCGGCACCAGGTTGCACGGGCAGACCTCGCCGCTGCCATCAATGTACAGGTGGGTGAGACCCGCCCCGCAGCCGAAGGCCGAGGCGGATTCCAGGTAGGCCAGGGAGGAGACGATGGGCAGGGACTCGTCCCGGGCGGCCTCCCGCTGGTACTCGATCAACTGCTGCCGCTCGGCCGCGCTGAGCAGCGCGCCAGTGTTGCCGGCCAGGTTGCCGGTGGCGCTGGGCTCCATGAGGTGCACCTCCAGCGCGCCGATGTCGCGGGCGTGCCAGAGAAACGGGATGAACCGCTCGCGCGGGAGCAGCTCGTGCGTGGCCACCGTCACCACATACGGGTACAACCCGGCCTCCCGGGCCACGCCCACGGCCGCCACCGCCATCTGGTAGGCCCCGGCCCGGCCGCGCAGGCGGTCGTGCTCCTCCGGTTGGTCGGAATCCAGGCTGATGCCCACGCCAAAGAGCCCGGCGGCCTTCAGCGCGGCGGCGCGCTCCCGGGTGAGGCCGGCGCCGGTGGTGCCCAGGATGAGGGAGCAGCGGGCGTCGAAGCCGGCCACCAGCTCCTCCAGGTCCCGGCGCAGCAACGGCTCGCCGCCGGTCAGCGTCACCACCACCGCGCCCAGGTCCAGCAGCTCGTGCGCCACCTGCCGCAGGGTGGGCAGCGGCACATCCGTCTGGCTGCGGCCCGCGTTGTAGCAGTGCCAGCAATTGAACGGGCACCGGTTCGTCACCGCCAGCGTGACGGAGAAAAGCCGCCGCCGGTCCGCATCGCCCAGCAGTCCGAACTGCTCGGCCAGGCGGTCGAACGCCCGGCCGGGGTAGGGCGGAAAGTGCGTGTTCACCACCCATTGGTCCCCAAACCGCACGGCCTTTTCGTTTTCCAGGTACGACCTGAAAAATGCGGCCATGCGGGGATCCAACCGGGTGAACGGCGGTCGGCCCGCAATCTGTTTGAAAAATTCGTGCCCTTGCATAATTCAGTGCGTGCGTCCGGACAATCCCGGAGCCACCCCATCGGCCCCCTGCCCTCGCATGGCCTCGTTTCCAAGCCGTTGAGCCCGACCGCAGGGTCGGCATTCATTTCCTCTGGATTGATATCAGTCCGGGCTCAGTGGAATTATTCCTCGACCAAAGTGATGTCCTCCCGTGGCTGGGGATATTTTTTGGCCGCGATCGCCGCCCTGGTCTCATCCACCATGTCTTGCGTGATGGTGTAGCGGTATTTGCCGTAATCATTCACCTCAAGCTCCCCCACCCAGAAAAACCCCCAGCGGGCAAAGAAGTCCGTCAGGTCCAGCCGGGCCACATCACAGCAAATCCGCACAAACTCAAACTGGTTCCGAATGGCGTCATTGCCCTTGCCGGCATCCGGGCGGCGGCGCATCTCCTCCATCACGTCGGCATAAAAATCAGGCCGGCCGTTTTTCGAAAAATAGAGGTGCAACTGCCAGAAGGGCACCAGCCGGTTGAACACATCCTTTTCCGCGAGATAGGATTTTTGGGGGTTGGCCCCGATGATGTTCTCGCGCGCCGAGGCATAATTCTTCTGCGCCTTGAGGCGGCTGGGGTTGCCCATCTTGCCGACGGTGTAAAGCGAGAAGAGGTTGTTGCTCACCTCGCCCAGGCCGCCCCAGTTCATTTGCGGGCGCATCTGCAGCACGTGGCCGACCTCATGGGAGAAACCCCAGCAGGGATCGCCGGCGATGACCACCGCCGGATCCGCCACCATGCGCATGGTGCCTTTGTTGCCCAGGTAGGCCACGCCATCGCCGTCGCGGAACATGTAGTAGTTGAAGTTCACCCGCGCCAGGATGCGGTTCCTGGGCACCTTGTCGTACTTCACCAGACCCATCAGCGTATAGTGGTGGTTGAGCATGGCATCATAATTGCGGATCAGCTCCACCCCCTTGCCACGGGTGTAAACCTTGAACCATTCCACCGGGTAGGCCACCTGGATATGTTTGCCGCGGGCATCCATGATCGGGCTCACCGCCTGGTCCAGGAGCCGGTCCCAGTCCTCATTGGTCTGCTTCGAGGCGTCGAAAAAGCCGTTCACCCGCCCGGTGGGGAAGTGCACGACCACCTTGGGAGCATGCCCGGCATCGTCATCAAAGTAGCTCACGTACACGTTGCCGCCCTTTTTCACCTGGATGACATTCACCCCCTCCTGGAGTTCAACCTCCTGCTTGTGCAGGCCCCAGCCGTTGGGGTCTTTGGTCGGCTCAATGCCTTCGGGCGGCTTGCGCATCCAGTCCGGGATCAGGAGAGAAAGCTTCCGGCCCGACGTCGGACCCACCAGCACCACATGCTCGCCCGCCTCCAGGTGCATGCCGGTGATGTTCTCATAGCGGCTGAAACCATCGCCCAGCTTGAGGGTTTTGCCCAGCTCGCGCGGCGAGGGAAACGCCGCGTAGCCGGCCGCCCGATAAGTCCGGTCATGGGATCCATCCAGCAACCCGGCCGCCACCGTTTTCAGCAGCTCACTCTTGAAGGCAGCCAACCGGTTGGAATTCACCCCCGCCTTCAACTGGCTGCCACTGGCATCGGTGAAGAAGTTCAGATCGGACTTCAACGCCTCAATCTTCCCCTCGGCTCCACCGGCGACGAGCGACCAGGCCAACATTGAAACCAACAGCAGTTTTTTTCGCATAGGACTTTCTCGGTAAAATCACTGACGCCACCCGCACGGTCCGGCTGTTCGCGCCGACCGTGGTGAGGTGGGTTCAATACTATGGAAATCAGGTCAACAGTACATCAAAAACACCCGCAAAACACTTCCCACCGGATGCCTGAGCATCTATTTTCTGGAAAATAGCAAAATGTTGAATTCATGGTTTCACAAGGGCCTGGCCATGATCCTGGACGAGGTGGTCGTGCTCGACCGTGCGCTGGAGACCGATGAGATTCTCGCCTACCTGACCGCCGTGAAGGCGCTGGCGAAGGTCGGGTTTCCCGTGGGGCAGGCATCCGACTAACTCCAATCGCCGGGAAAGCCGGCCACCGCCTCATTCTAATGAGCTTTTAGGATGAGCCTAAGGCGCGCCGGGTTTTGGGCCGCTGGCGAGGCGCGAGCGAGGCGCATATCCGCAGCGATCTGTAACGAGCGAGCAACAACGCCAACGGCCCAAAGAACAAGCGAATTGGGCTCATCCTGAAAGCTCATTGGAATCAGGT
>CAIYYI010000474.1 GCA_903930345.1 uncultured Verrucomicrobiota bacterium | reverse complement strand
CTTCAGCGCGGGGCGAGCGCTGCCTTTTCTTTTTCCCGCTCCTCAATCACCCGCAGGTAGCTCAGGGTCATGGGATTGTTCCACCAGTTCAGCCGGTGGGAACGCATGAAATACCGCCGCGCCTCCACGTAGCGCTCCAACTGGAAATAATGCCAGCCCATGTGGGCCAGCATGTAGTAGCTGTTGGGATCCAGTTCCAGGGCCTGGTCAAAGTATGGCTGCGCTGCGGCGTGCTGGCCGATCCAGTGCAGGCACATGCCGTAGCGCAACCGGCTATAGGGGTCGTACGGGTTTAGCGGCATGGCCAGCTTGAACCAATCCATGGCCTGCTGCGCCCATTGGGCGTAATCATCAGCCCCCTCCCAACTGATCTGGCGCAGGGTTTCCCCCAGATTGTAAACCGTCTCCGGGTTCAGCGGCTCAATGGCGTGGGCGCGCTTGAGCGCGGCCACCTTTTCGAGCTGGGTGCTGCTGCGGGTCGCAACACGCAACCAGTGCTGCTCCTGCGCCCCGCGCCACGATTGCCACCCCAGCCAGCCCATCACCACCATCAGAACCAGGCTGGTCAGGACGCGGCCCGGGATCTTCAGTCCATGCCAGTAATCCTCCCCGATATACCTCATGAAGGTGGTGGCGAACGCGAGCCAGATGACCAGCACCAGGGCGTTGGCTGGGATGTGCAGATTGAAGTCGAAAAACGAGTGGACCGCGATGGCCACCAGAGCGGTGGCGTATCCCAACACCGTGGCAGTCTTGTTGCCGGCCCGTTTGCCGGAGCCATCAGGCGAGCGGCGGATGAAGCGCCAGGACTTGATGATCCCGGCCACCACCAGGATCGGGGTGGCGAGCACTAGGAGCAGCCCGGCCACCCCGTAGTCGGTCAGCGTGTTCAGATAGTCGTTATGCACCCAGCCTGGCCGCCCCTGCGCTCGGTCACTGGGCGGGCGTACTGCGCGGTAGCGGTGGTCGTAATGTCCGCCGCCGACACCCCACAGCGGGCTGGTCTCCCAGATTTTGACCGCCGTGCTCCAGTAGTGGCTGCGGTTATCCTGATCGGCGGTCGCGACATTGGCGCTGATCGCGGCCGCTCGTTTGCGGGCGATGTCGCTGTTGTTGTAGAAGAAATACCCGGCGGCAAACAGCACGGTGGCCGCCAGCGCCAGGGTGATCGTGAATTTCTTTTCCCGGGCGAGCACCAGCAGCAGGGTGGCCACCGCCAGCGCCCCGGCCAGCCAACCCGCCCGCGAGACTGTGACCGCCAAACCCGCCACCAGCAGTAGGGTGGCATATCCCAACAGCAGCCGGGCCACGTGGCTGATCCGGCCGGCCAGGGTGAGGGAAAGCGCCATGGGGAGCACCATGCCGATCAGGCCGGCCAGGTGGTTGGGGCAAATGTAGGTGCCGGAGGCCCGGTTGGCGTAGTTGGCGGGCTGCAGCACGGTCCAAACGCGGGTGGAATGGGTCATGAACTGGAACACCGCGTAGGCGGAGATCAGGGCGGTCACCGCGATGAGTGCCCCCGCCCCCCACCAGACCGGCTGCCGCCGGTACAGATTGTTGGCCACCGTGAAAAACACGCTGGCGTAAACAACGATGGCCAACAGCTCCTGGCGGGAGACATATTCGATGTCCGCAAAAGTGTGGCGCGCCACCGCATACCCGGCAAAGGCGAACACGGTCCAGCAGGCCGGCGCCCACAGCAGGCTGGCGTCCGGTTTTACCCACACCCTGGCCAGCCACAGGCCCAGCATCCCCAGCGTGAGGCATTGGATGATGAGGAAATGACGGGGCAGCACCGCCCCGAACGCCAGGGGCGCAATTAGGATGATGGCCAGCAGCAGGGCAAGAATGCCGCCCTCCAGCCATCGGTCAATGCGTGTCCGGTCCACCCCCCCACTATAAGCGCGGGCTCCCTTTGGGCAAGCTGAGGTTTTGCCTTCCATGCCGAACGCGGAACTGTGCCGCAGGTTTCTAACCCCGGTCTGCTGTGTCCCGACGCGGTCGGCGCGTCAGCAAATATACTCGCGCGGATCCGTGACCTTGCCCGTCAGTGCGCTGGCGGCCACGGTCATGGGTGAGGCCAGGAACACCTGGCTGTCCTTGTGGCCCATGCGACCCGGGAAATTGCGGTTGGTGGCGCTGATGCACTTCAGCGGGGCGTTCATCCGGCCAAAGGTGTCCACCGGACCGCCCAGGCAGGCGGCGCAGCCGGCGTTCTCGGTCATCTTCACGCCGGCATCCAACAGCAGTTGCCAGACCGTTTTATCATCCCAGTAGGTGGTTTGCAGGTCGCGGATGATCTCCGGGGTGGCCGGCACGCCAAAGGTGTCGATCACCACTTTGCGGCCCCGCACGATCCGCGCAAAATCCAGGAAGTCGCTGGTCTTGCCGCCAGTGCAGGAGCCGATGTAGGCGCGGTCCAGACGAGTGTCGCCCATTTCTTTGGCGAGCTTGCGCTGGCCCGGGTCGGGATGGCAGGCCACCGTCGGCTCAAGCTTGGAGAGGTCCACGGTCAGCTCGGAAAAAAACGTCTCCTGCCGGTCGCGTTCCGCCGGTTCATAGGTGGACTTGGTGCCGTTGAGCTTGGTGCGGTAATCAACGTAGGCCTGGGTCTGGGCGTCGAATTCAAAGATGCCGTTCTTGCCGCCCGCCTCAATCGCCATGTTGGCAATGGTCATGCGGTCGTCCATGGAGAGGGAGTTCACCCCCGGCCCGTCAAACTGCATGGCCCGGTAGGTGGCGCCGTCAAAGCCCACCTCGCCGATCACGTGCAGGATGATGTCCTTGGCCATGACGCCCGCCGGCAGTTTGCCTTCCAGGCGGAAATGCATGGTCTCCGGCACCTTGATGAGCAGCTTGCCCGTGCCCATCACGAAGCCGGCGTCCGTGTTGCCGATCCCGGTCGCGAATTGGTTGAACGCGCCCGCCGTGCAGGTGTGCGAGTCCGTCCCGAACAGCACCTCCCCCGGGCGCGTGTGCCCCTTCTGTGGCAGGGCGGAATGGCAGACGCCCGCATAATGGGAGCCGAACTGGCGCACGAAGTCGCCCTTCACGGCGTCGAACAGCCACCGCCCATTCGGGTTGTCGATCACGTCGTAAAAATAGGGGATCTGCTGCTCCCGCGCGAATTCGCGCAGGATATCGACGTTGCGGTTGGATTTGGAGTCCGAGGTGAAGATGTAGTGGTCGGGAATGATGACCACTTTCTGGCGGTCCCACACCTTGGCCTCTTTGCCAAATTCGCGCTTGAACACGCCAATCGTGCCCGGTCCGCACACATCGTGCGTCATCAGGACATCGGCACTCACCCAGATGTTTTCGCCGGCCGTGACCGTTGCCTTGCCTGCCGCGCGCGCCAAAATCTTCTCGGTTAACGTCATAAACTTGCCCTCAAATTACCCAACCGCCGGGCGCTCTGCAACAGGCGAATGATGGACTTTGTCAGGCCACCAGCCGGTACCAGTTGTCGCGCTGGCGCGGTTCGTACCCGAGTTCGGCGATCAGGCGGCGCATGTCCTTGACGTTCATCCGGAAGGTGGCCCCCGCCTGGCTGACCACGTTTTCCTCGATCATGATGCTCCCCAGGTCGTTGGCGCCGAACTTCAAGGCGATCTGGCCGATTTCCGGCCCCTGCGTGACCCAGGAGCTTTGCACGTTCTCAAAATTGTCCAGGTAGATGCGGGCCACGGCCTGCGTGCGCAGGTATTCGTGCGCCCCCACCGTGGGGGCCTTCAGCTTGGTGTTCTCGGGCTGGAAGGTCCAGCCGATGAACGCGGTGAAACCGCCGGACTTGTCCTGCTGCTGGCGCAGGCGGTCCAGGTGCTCCACGCGGTGGGCCACGGTCTCCACATGCCCGAACATCATGGTGGCGCTCGATTTCAGGCCGAGCCGGTGCGCCACATCCATCACCTCCAGCCAATCGTCGCTCATCGCCTTGAGGGGGGAGACGCGCTGGCGCACCTCATCCACCAGGATCTCGCCGCCGCCGCCCGGCACCGACCCGAGCCCGGCGGCCTTGAACTGACGCAGGATCTCCTCCAGCGACAGCCCGAACACCTCGCGGAAGTGGATGAACTCGCTGGGGCTGAAACCGTGGATGTTCACTTGGGGAAAGCGGCTCTTCATGTGGGAGAGCAGGTCCAGGTACCATTGCAGGGTGAGTTTTGGATGGTGCCCCCCTTGCAGCAGAATCTGCGTGCCGCCCAAAGCCACGGTTTCCTCAATCTTCTGATCCATCTCCGCCTGGCTGATGACGTAGGCATCCGCATCCCCCTCCACGCGATAGAAGGCGCAGAACTTGCAATAGACGTTGCAGATGTTGGTGTAGTTGACGTTGCGATCGACAATGTAGGTGACGATCTCGTTGCCGCGCCCGGCATAGGCGCGGGCCTTGGCCTGTTGGCGGCGGCGGTCCGCCAGCAGCCCCAGCTCCTCCAGCGGCAGAGCATACAGGCGCACGGCCTCCTCCCGGGTCACCCGGTGGCCATCCCATACTTTCTGGCGCAGCTCATCCAACGTCGGCTCACAAATCATACGGCGGTATTTTAGCGTATAAACGGGGGGAAACAAGGGATTCCGACGGCGCTCAGCCACTTGAAATCAGTCGTCCAGGCGCAGCCAGACGGTCTTGAGGTAGGCGGGCTGCTCCCGGCAGGCGGGGAAATCCGGCGGCTGGGGCACAAAATGGCGGGCCGTTATGCGCCGGTTGGCGGCCGCGGCTCCGGCTTCCACCAGGGCCAGAAACTTCTCAGGCGGCAATTGGGCGGCGTTGGTGGAGGCGAACAGCCAGCCTCCCCGGCGCACCACCGCCAGGGCGGCCGCAGTCAGCCGGCCATAATCCTGCGCGGCCTGAAAGACGCCCTGCTCGCGGGATTGCGAGAAGGTGGGGGGATCCAGCAGGACCAGGTCGAACAACCGACCCTTTTTCGCCAGCCGCCGCAGCCAATCGAACACCTCGCCAAAGATGAAGTCATGGGCCGCCGGATCCAACTGGTTCAGGGCAAAGTTGCGGCGGCCCCAATCGAGGTATTTCTTGGACAAATCCAGGCTGGTGACCCGCGCGCCCGCCCGGGCGGCGCAAACCGAAAAGCCGCAGGTGTAGGCGAAGGTGTTCAGCACTTCCCGCCCCTGCCAGCCCCCTTCCGGCAGCGGAAAGCCCGCGCCGACCTGGTGGCGCAGCAGGCGGCGGCGGTTGTCCCGCTGGTCCAGAAACAGGCCCACCGAATACCCCTCGCCAAAGCTCAGCTCAAAAGCGACGCCGTTTTCATGGATGACAAACCGCTCCGGGGCGGCCTCGCCCAGGACCGGTTGGGGGCAGACCTCCTCCGGTTGGGTGCGGCGCACCCGGGTGGTGAGCACCTTGTGATAGACGCCGCACAGGCGCGCGTCCCCGGCCAGCCATTTCTCCAACGCCTGCCGCTGGGCGTCGGACAGGGGGTGTTCGGATTGGGAAAGCAGGTACGCGCCCAGTTGATCCACCTGCCAGCCCGGCCAGCCATCCGCCGCGCCGTTGATGCGCCGCCAGGCATTGGTCTCCGCCGGATCAATCAGCGCTGTGCGCAAGGCCGCCCGCGCATCCTGGCCCCAGGGGGCGGGGGCGGTGAAGGTGACGGGCTCTCCGCTGGCCGGATGGGTGAGACGGATGGAGGCGGCGTGCAATTGCACCCGGTCAGAGGGTGGTCCGCCATACAGGGTGTCGCCCAGGATGGGGAACCCGCTGGCGGCGGCATGCACCCGGATCTGGTGGGTGCGCCCGGTTTGCGGGTGGGCCTCCACCAGCCATTCGCCCGTGGGCAACGGCGTCTCCTGGGCCAGGCGAAAAACCGTTTCCGCCCGCAAGCCCCCGGCGGCCAGCGGGCGGGGCAGGTACTTATCCCCGGCCCGCACCAGCGCGGTGATCACGCGCAGCTCCGCCTCACGCGGCCGCTGCCGCGTCAGGAGCCCATACACCTTCTCGATCTGGTGGTCGGTGAACTGCCGGGTCAGGGAACGGTTGGCCAGGGTGGATTTTCCCAGGACGAGCACCCCGGAGGTTTCCTTGTCCAGCCGGTGCAGGATGGAAAGCGTGGCCCACTCCGGTTGCCGATGGCGCAGCCACTCGTAAACCCCCTCGGGGGCGTGCGGTTCCGGGGCATGGGTGTTCAGGCCGGCTGGCTTGTTGATCACCAGCAGATGTTCGTCCTCAAAGATGACCAAGGGCGGTCGCAATGGTTTGAAGCTAACCAAGGGCGGGCCCGGGAGCCAGCGGAATCACCAGAATTGCCAGGCGCCGCGCTGGATGATCCAGAGGCCCAGCAGGAAGTTGGTGACCGCGTGGGCGAGGATGGCATCCCCCAGCCGGTTGCGCCACAGCACCAGCCCGTGGTAGGCCGCCCCGCAAACCAAACCCGGCAGCCATTCGCGGTGCTCCATCCCAAACACCACCACCGTGATGGCCAGGGCACCCCAACTGATCCGGTTCAGCGGCACGGCGACAAAATCGCGCGCCTGCAGCGTGCGGTACAGGAAGGACCGGAAAAACACCTCCTCCAGGCAGGCCACCATCACTGTGGACCCCGCCAGGCGCACCCCCACGAAAAACCAGGCCGCCGGCGATCCCTCGCCGAAATACAGGTGCGGATTCCAAGGGGTGCCCTGTCCGCCCAGCTTGGGATAGCGATCATCCAGCCCCACCCAAACCACGGCGATCAGCACCCCCACCGCCAGGCCTGACCAACTGAAATTCCAGCGCAGCTCCGGAATCTCCTTGCGCCACCACCATAGCAGACCGCCTGCCAGCACGGTTTTGACCAGATACAACCAGTAGGCGCCACCCGGCCCGAACGAGGTTTGCAGCGAGGTGAGCACCACCAGCAGGACAAAGGGTGCCGCCCGCACCAGCAAGGCGCGGTCAAGGGCAGCGGCATTGGGCGGAGTGCTCATAAGGGTAATGGGGGGGCTGAGGGCAATCGTCAGGGCACGCGTTTACCGCAGGCGCAGAACCCGGGTCTCCCCGCCGGATTCCACTTTCACACTGGAACGGTCAATGCTGATGACCTTGGAGCCCTCCACGTCATCCCCCACGTACAGGTTGCGGCCGCTGATCAGTGCAGAAGAGTTGTTGGGCCGGTAAAAAATGCCCTGCAATTTCAATTCCGGGAAGGGCCTTTTCGGGGTGGGCGCGACGGGCACTGCCGGGAGGACGTGGGCCGCCACGGGAGCCGGGGTTACCGGGGGAGCCACTGCCACCGGAGCCGGTGTGACGACAGCCGGGAGAGTGGTTGGCCCCACTGGAGCAGCCGCCTCAATGGGCTGGGTTGGGGCGGCGACGACCTTGACCGGGGTGGCCTCCGGCATTGGGCGGGGGACGGCGGCGGCTGGCGTGGTTGGAGCCGCCACAGGGACCACCGGCGGATTGGGACGCGGTGGCACCGTCGCGCGGGTGACCAGCGTCGTGTTGATTTGAACCGTGCTGCGGACAGGGGTCGGAGCCGCCGGGTTGACGACCGGGAGCGGCGCGGGTGCGGGGGGCGCGGCCGGGATGACCGGGGCTGGGGTATTGACGGTGGTGACGGCGGCCACTGATTGTGTCTGCGGTGAGCGCGACCGGAACCAGCCCCAGATCAAGCCTCCGCCCAGGAGCCCCAGAGCCAGCAGGACCACCGGTATCAGCCACGGCGTACCGCCGCTGCCTTGGCCGGGTCGTCGTAGTTGTTCGATCGGCTGCAAAGGGGTGGCCACCCGGGGGGATGGAGCGGGTTGTTTCTGGGCTTCCTTGGCCCGTTTCAAAGCGTCATTTATCAGGCTCATACGTCAATCTGACCTTCCAATTCGCGGATCGCCAATCCCACCATCCGGAAATCAATGGCCTCCTTTTGTTGCACATACCCGGCCAGCAGACATTTATCACACACCGCGTTGGCCAGGCGGGGGATGCCGTGACTGTAACGATGGATGCGCCACAAGGCGCCCAGCGTGAAGGAGGGGGTGCCGTTGGCACCGGAAACCTGGAGCCGATGCTGCACATAGTGACCCAGCTCGGCGCGGCTCAGGGGGCGCAAATGGTATCGGACCGTGATCCGCTGGCGCAGTTGCCGCAGGTGGTGGTCATTCAGTCGCTCGCGCAGCTCCGGCTGCCCCATCAGCACGATCTGGAGCAGCTTGCGGTCATCCGTTTCCAGGTTCGAGAGCAGCCGCACCTGCTCCAGCAGGTCGTTGGTCAGGTTTTGCGCCTCATCAATGATCAGCACGCAATCTTTTCGGTGCTCCACCTGGGCCAGCAGAAAATGATTGATCGTGGCCACCGTTTCCAGCCGGTCCTTGCCTTTCACCTCTAGGCCGAATTCCATGGCGATGGCCTTCATGAGCTGGTCGGCATCCAGCACCGGATTGATGATCAGCGCGGTGCAATAGTGGTCACTGCCCAGCTTCTCCAACAGGGCGCGGCACAGGGTGGTTTTGCCGGAGCCCACCTCCCCGGTCAGTTGCACGAACCCCTTGCGTTCACGGATGCCATAGAGCAGGTGGTTGAGGGCCTCCCGGTGTTTGGCGCTAAAAAAAAGGAAACGCGGGTTCGGCGTAATGTCGAACGGCGGTTCCTTTAATCCGTAGTATTCCAAATACACGCTGGTTAATTACCCCAGATTGGGGCCGCAGGGAAGTGCCGATTTTCAGAAACACTGGTAGTCAGGCCACCCCCATCTCCACTTGCAGTCCAGGCTTGCTGCCGGTGTTCTTTTACATTGTTCTGCTTCGAGTACTACGCGCCGATGATCCGGGAGATTGTTTACCCCAGCAGGATGGAATACCAAAACCCGGTGGGGCGACACCCGAGGAGGTGCGTCGGTTGTTGGGGACCCTCGAGGATGAACTGGCACTGGCTGGCAAGGTGGCGGCCGCACAATGGATCAGCAATTGCCTCCACCTTCGCCTGGATGCCCCCACCCGGATGGGGTTCAAATTGAAACCGGATGGCAGACTGCTTGAGGCTCCAACCCTCCGGACCTTTTTGCTCGATTTGCTGACCGAAAAGGATCCGATGATGGCGGTTGCCTGGAGTGAAACCATCTTGGCATCCAAGGACTCGCCTGATGAATGGGCGGTTTCAATGCGCAACCTAGCCAGGGTGCGGCAGGACGCTGAAAGCCGTGGGTTCCTGAAGGAAAAAGCAATGGAGATGATCCGCCACGATCCGTGGGTGGGGAGTCCATCGGTGGGGTTTCTGGAGGCGTTCGATGTGTTTGTTCACCTTCGCGATCCCCAAGTCATTCCGAATTTGAGCCAATTGGCCAATCGCATGGATAATCAGGCCGTTGCGCATGCGGCTTTCATCGCTTTGGATCGCTTGGTCATCGAACGACCAGAGGCAGCCCTCAATGCGTTGCTACAAGAATCAGGTGCACTGAACCACAGAGTCGAGGCACGGGGAAACATGGTTGCCCGGGCGAATATTGCTGAGGCAGGCCAGCGAAAGTTGGTTGAGGATTATTTGCTCCGGTCGGAGATGACTTCACCTGAACTGGAGGCTTTTGCCAGCACATTCCCCAACGCCAACTTTTTCGTGTCAAACAACCTGTTGACCCAGTCTTCCGGTTTGACTCGTGCGGAGTTGATCAATCGCGACAGGGCTTCATTGAATGTGTTGCGCGATTGGCTACAGGACCCCCGGTTCGGTCGCATTCGTCCAGCCCTGGCTTTGGCTGAAAAACGGCTGAGCCAATTTGTCCAACAAGCGAATCAGCGCTGATGGTTTAACGGTGTCTCAGAGGAGTGTGTCGGTCAGAGGAGAAATGGACCCCTCCCCGGGGGGGATTGTGCCAAGGCCACTGAGTCCGTAATGCGACAGCGGCAATGAGGAGTTCAGCCCGGTCAGGATCTGAGAGTGGCACGCGCGATGCTGGTTTTGCTTATATGCGTAAAAACAACACATATAATAGTGCGGCCATCTGGCTGGCGTTGCTGCTGGGTGGGATGATGGTTTGCGGGGCGGAAACTCCGGTGGATGCCAAATTGGCTGAGGCCGTCCAAAATCTGGACAGCTACGTGCAGGAAATGGATTTACCCCTGATCCTGGCCGACTTGGCGGCGACCGTGGAATTGAAATCCGTGTTGGTGGAGAGGGCGTTGCGTGAGCAGGGACTCAAATATAGCGACATAGTCCTGCTCAAAGCTGTAGCAACCAAGACCGGCCAGGATCCGGAGCAATTGTTACCGACGGGAACAGTGCCCGTACCAGTCAATTGGATGGCACAAGCGCGTGCGGTCGGGGTGCCAGATGAGGAGATTTATCAGAAGCTGGAAAATGCCCAGGCCGATTTGGGGTTCCGGCTGATTGACAAGCCGATGAAACAGCGGATGGCCCGGAAAAAGTAAAGGCAGCCATGGCAGGGTCTGGCTGGAAGCGATTCGGCAACGGAGTTGGCACAATATTCAGCGTCGGTTTTGACCGGTTTCTTTTTGAATAGGAACGGCGGCGCAACGTCAGTGGCGGGAGAACGTTTTATGCACAAAATTGCGTGCCGCCCATTGTGCAGCCTATTGCTGGGCTGCGGTCTCCAACTGGCTGATGCCGCCACTCCGGTGGGTGCGCCGTTTCCAAAAGTCAGGCCGGAACAGGCTTTTGCTGACCTGAAAGTGTATGGGGCTGACAGTTTGCCCTGGCGGGTGCCGCAGGAGGATTGGGCCGGGGCCCGTCAGCGGGCCACTGAGCCCAGCTGGCAAAAATGGGTGCGCGACCAGCGAGCCTCCGTGGATGACTGGATGAGTCGTCGGCAGGACCGTCCCGAGTGGGTGGCGGGGTGGTGGCATGATTTTGTGAGCCCAAAGGACGGCTCCTTTCTGGTCTGGACACCCGAGGTGCCCGGCGAGGAAACGCTGGCGAGCCGGTCCGATCCCAAGGTGAGGCTCACGCCCAAGCTTCTGGCCGCCTGGGTGTTCGGTTTTCGCTCACGGCACGTGGAAAAAATGGTGGAGGCGGCGCATCTCTTCCGCCTGACCGGCGAGCCGAAGTACGGCGAATGGGCGGCCAGCCAACTGGATTTCTACGCCACGAACTATCTCAAGTGGCCCATCCAAACCAGCAAGGTCAAGGCGCGTTTGATGCACCAGAGCCTGGACGACGCCACGCTGACCGTGCGCCTGGTCACGGCGGCGCGGCTGCTGGAACCGATGGTGACCCCGGCCCGCAAACAGCTTTGGCTGGTTCAATTGCTGCGGCGCGAGGCGGCCCTGCTGGAGGAGACGTTCCAAAGCGTGCATAACATCGCCTGCTGGCACCGGGCGGCGGCGGGCATGGTGGCGTTGTACGGGCAGGACGAGGCGCTTTGGCAGCAGGCGGTGAAGGGTCCGTACGGCCTCCGGCGGCAGATTGCCGACGGGGTGACCAGCGATTATTTCTGGTTTGAACAATCGCTGGGTTACAACAGCTTTGTGGTGGCGGCCCTCACGCCGTTTTTCAAGTACGCGGCCCAGGCGGGGCGGACGGCGGAGCTGCGGGTGGAAATCGCCACGGTGGAAAACCTGATGCTCGCGCCGCTCTCCATCCGGTTCCCGAATGGCCAGTTGCCGAACCCGGCGGATGTTTCCGGGGGGCCCGGTCACGCCCCCAACCTCAGTTCGCTGGCCGGTTTTTCGCAGCTCTATCCGACGCCCGCAGGACTGGCCGAGGCGGCCCGCCAGAAAAGCTGGACCACGCTGCTGGATCCGCCCCGGGCACCCGCCGTGGTGCCACCGCTGCCGCCGGTGACCAGCCACCATCTGGAATCCACCCGCTCGGTGCTGTTGCGGCGGGGGCCATGGCAGGTCTATCTGCATTACGGCCAGGTACACCCCTCCCATGCCCAGGCGGAGGCGTTGAATTTTGAGCTGTGCCATGGCGACACCGATCTTTCCCATGATCCCGGCACGGTGGGATATGGCTCACCCCTGCACCGGGGCTACTACACCACCGGCCTCTCCCACAATGTGCCGCTGATTGACGGTCTGGGTCAGGAGGCGTGGCAGCCGGGCGAATGCCTGGTGTTTGATCCGGCCGCCGGCCGGGTGGCGGCGCGGCAGTCGAATTATCGCAAGGACGCCTCGGTGACGCGTGAGCTGCGTCTGGACGAGGCGCGGCTGGTGGATGTGGTGAAAGTACAGATGGCCACCAACAGCGCGCCGCGCAAGCTGGGGCTGGTGCTGCATGTGCAGGGCAAGGTGACCGTGCCGCCCGGGCTGCTGCCGGAGGCCCAGTTTGCCACCGGCCGTCCGGTGGGTTTCTCGTATTGGAAGGATCCCCGGTCCGCCACCTTCCGCGACCGGGCGGTCTTCGAGGTGCTGTGCGGCAAGCAGTGGTTCCGGGTGACCTTCCAGGTGACCGGGCCGTTCCGGCTCACACACGCCTCGGCTCCAGATTCCCCGCCGCGTCGGCGCGACGCGTTTTACTTGGAGACGACCGGCCGGGAGGCGCTTTTCACCACCACGGTGGAACCGCTCAACCGGCGGTAAGAGCGGCCAAAGAACAGGCCGCCGGGCTCACATTACCCGGCGGCCGCTTTTGCTCTTCCTGGGGGTTACCGGCTCCCCTTGCCAGTGCCTGATCAGGAAACTTTCACCTCGATCTGGCGCGGTTTTGTTTTCTCCGCCTTGCCCACCTGCACGGTGAGGATGCCGTCCTTGAACTCTGCGCGCACTTGGGTGTCGTCCGCATCATCCGGCAGCGTGAAGCTGCGGGTGAATTTCCCATACAGACGTTCCACCCGATGGAACTTCTGCTTCTTCTCATCCTGCTCAAATTTGCGTTCGCCGGTGAGGGAGAGCACTCCGTTTTCCACCTTCACGGAGATTTCCTCGCGTTTGATCTCCGGCAGTTCGGCTTTGATCAGATAGGCCTGATCCGTTTCGGCGATGTCCACCAAGGGCACCCATTCCGTCACCCCGAGCGATTCACCATTCTCGGTACGGACCGGTTGACGTCCCCAAAGTTGATTGATGAGGGAGTTCATCTGGGATTGCACGGATTCCATTTCCCGGAAGGGATTCCACGGTTTTTCGTAGCGAGCCAGTAACATAACTTTGCCTTTCTCTTGTGCGGTTTGATCGTTGGTTTGAGCCGGCTTACTGCTTAAATCGCTTGGCTCAAACATTCAGTCTCTCAACGTGAACATTATAAACAAATCGCATACCAAACAGGTGCTGGTCATTACAGAAATCCGTAAGCGGTTTGAATTAAGTGATTAATGGAAGATTCAAGATGGGAACCCATGCCAATATCCCCAACCTAAGAGACAAAAAGACACTAATACTTAATGGTGATTCTGGTAGTAAAAGAGTCAATATGGCTCATTTATGGGATGTGCACGGGAGGTTTAGTCCTCAAAATGTAAGGGGTAAACTCAGGGCAAATGAACTCGCCCTTGTCTCGCTCTGTTTACCCCCGGAACTTTGAGGTCAGAGATTACGGTTGGCTCAAATTCAACCGAATGCTTCCCGTGAAGCTAGTGGCGTCGCCAAAGCCGTCCACCGCAATTTGATAAGTGACGCCTTGGGTGGCGGTGAAGGTGAGCAGGCTGTTGGGGGCGACCCCCTCGCCATCGTCATTCGACGTGACCACAAACAGTGTGCCCAAGGAATTGCCTGTGTAAACCCCCATGGTCGTGTCGAGAACATTGCCGGTGGTGTCGAGGCTGCCATCTGTTGAGATTTCTACCGTGCCAGTCTTGGGTGCGGTCCAAGTCCACCAGACGGAATGGCCCCCCGCTGCCGCAGCGTGGTTTGGTTCACCGGTTTCCTTGGTGGCGAGCAGGGTGCTGGGGACAACCAGAGTGGCGCTGCTGCCAGTGATAGTGATGCGGTTGGCGAAGAAATCGTTCGCAGGTTGCACAATCAGTGGTCGAGGTAGAATCTGGAAGGAGATCGAGGCAAACGAGTGCAACCCTTGGTTGTCGGTGGCATCCGCATAAACATGATAACTGGAACTGCTTGGCTGAGCATTGGAGAGGGTCAGTTGGTAGGGGGGATGCTTGATTTCATAAGTATCTGTGAGCCATTGTGAATTGACGTAGTGGTCCACGCTCAACTTTACCGACCGGATGGTGCCATCATTATCACTGGCGTTGACAGCCAAAGCAATATTGGTGGGGCCGTAGAATATCGAGTTGGGAGACGGCTGGGCGATGGCGAGATTCGGAAGTTGGGAGAGTACCAATTTGAAGGCACCGCGTTGGTTCCAGGATGGGGTATAGACCTGAATCATGTAGGTGGTGCCGGCTTGAGCGCCGAAGAAATTCCCCTGCATGGCCAGGTTGGCCATCGTTGTGCCGGTGCCGACTCTGACCAGAAAGCTCCCTTGGCAGCCATCAACCAGTGCGCCATAAGTTCCGGACGTCGGGGCTTTCCAATCATACCAGACGGAGCCACCGCTGGAGGGATATTCACTCGCCTCAACGCCCGCCTCCCAAGTGTAACCATAGGCCACCGGCTGCGCGCCGGTCAAGGTCAGGCGGTTGGCCAGCAAGTCGTTTGCCGGTGCCGGCATACTGGAGGAATCATCGATTACGCGGTAGAAGCGGTTCTTCTCCGGCCCTCTCGGGGCAGGCGTGCAGACCACGTTCCCTTCCACCGGGGTCAGGCCAGCTTCCGTCTGCCAGGTCCGCAGGTCGGTGGAGCTTTGCAGCACGTAGCCGTGACAGGGGTTGCCATGGAGAGTGAACTGCATGCGTCCGGTGCTGGCACCGGTCAAGGAGCGGAGTGAGGGGGCCGAGGGGTACTGAAGAACGTCACGCAAATCCTTTTCTGTCGCCCCCAGGCTCCGGTTGGGCAGCACCCCGCCCATAGTCGGGTCGGGCAGGGAACCATCGACAACACGATATTTATTGAAGGCGGGCAGGAGGTCTCTCAGGGCGTGGGTTCCGGTAAAATGCGCGTCCATGAAAAAGGTGTAGTCATCAGCCACTTGCAGCGTGACAGCCTGCTGGAGAGATGCTTTCAAATCCCCGAGGGTGGTGCGGAACTTCTCCTCCGACTGCCGTTGCTCAGCGGCCAATTCAAACAGGCACGGAGTGCCAAGCGGACGTGCGCGGAGGAAGGCTGAGGCAGCCTGGTAACAATCAACGGCATTGGCGAACGCAGCGCGGGCAACTGCAGCCTCAGCCGGGTGGGTGTAGCGCAGGAGCTGGGGATGGCTGGCAAGCAATCGTTCCATGTCCAAGTACTCACCATCGTACAGGCTGCGGAGGGTTACGAGGCCGAGCTGCAGGTCATGCGCTGCGAGAGTGCTCAAAAAATATTGAAGCCCATGGACACCCGCTCTGATCAGCAGGATGTCACCGTAATCGATGGTGGTGTCAGCAATCGCTGTCTCATTGCTAGCCAGTGTCAACGTGAAATTGCTGCTCTTGACCTTGGCAAGGTTTTCGAGTGCCAGGGTGATTTCGGGTAACACCGTGACTCGCAGGAAAATCTTCTGGTCATTAAGGTTGGCGTTCGCTGTGGGTATCGGAATGCCTTGGGCATCCCGGGTGCTTTTGGCGGTCCACCCATAGATGTCCCGACCGTTGCCGCCAACACTCAGTTCATCCATCAGGGTCTGGGCTTGGGGATGCTGGTACAGGGCGAGCAACCGGGTGGTGCCCAACAGGGTGTTAGCGGTCTCGTTGGCAGGATCAGCGGTCACGGCGGAGGTGAATTTCGCCTGAGCTGAAGCTAGGTCATGTGCGGCGAGACTGACGCGCCCTTGGGTGACCCATTGAGCCGCTGTCTGTGCCGGGCTGCTGCCTGCGCTGGCAGCCAGCAATAATGTAACAACGAGAGTGTGACTGTTCATGGGTTTGGTTGTCTTTGAGGATTGCGGAGAGTTGAACGGTTCCACAAGGGCGAGGCGGTGGCAGTGCCAGCCGCGTTGTACGCAAGGGTGCCGGTATTTGGGCCGTGGATAAACAAAGTGGAGGAGGCCAATTCCAGTGGCAACTGTCCAGCCAGGTGCAACGATGCTTGCTGCAACTGCCAAGTTCCGCCTGGCTGTATTTTTGCCCGTGCGGCAGACAATCGATTGGTGCCTTGCGGATTCTCAAAGAAAATGGTTACTCGCCGAAGTTCATGCGCTTGGGCGGCACTCTTTGAAACAAACCAAGAGGCTGCGGCAGCCAGGCTTTCCTGCGCCCTGTCCTCACGACGAATATGAAGTACAACTCCTTCAATCACTGTTAAATGCAGAACATTTATCTTGAGGAATCCACGTCGCTGACGATCATTGAAAATCCGCTCCACCTGAGCCACTGCAATGGCCTCCGATTCATCCCGGGTATAGAAGGGAACCACCAAGTCCTGCACTTGAGCCTTTAACAAGATCGGAGTAACCCCCGTAGCCGAGGTGATGATGCCAAACCAAGCACCCAACCACACAAGCTCTGATAAAAAACAACGCATATTGTGGAGGCGGCGGCTGGTGATCCAGTTCTCACCACGCACAATCCCCGAAGTTGGCATGGGTTGCGCATCCATGTCTTTTAGGATTTATGGCTGAAAAAGTGTCAGCAGATATCTACATCTTCACTCTAAGCTTCAGAGTTGAATAAGGGAGCCAGTAGTGCGGGCAAAAAGCAAGAAAGTCTTTCGCAAAAACGCCAAAGCCCCATGGCCTGATCATGGTTGCTCCGGAGGGAAAATGATTAGCCGCAATGACTTAGTGTTATTTTAACACTAGTTAGTAAAACGATGGTATAGGCTGATTATAAATGAACTAAGGTTGGTGACTTTAACATAAATAATTCAATTACTAAAATTAGCTGTACTGCTAGTGTGCGCCGTGCCATCGCTCAGGCGGGCGTCATGAGTCGAGATTGCGTAGGAAGATCCGAGGTTGTGGCCTTTGGTGTTTTCTCTTTTTCGATGAAAATGCCAGCTTATCCTTGCTTTCGGCATGCCAAAAACCGTGTAGGCGTTGGCGCTATGCAACCTAACGGAGCGCGATTTTTAGGGGATGGCGGCCTTATAATTTATGAACCTGTCATGTAAGCCATATCCTTCCTTTGTCGAATTGATTGACTACGACTGCTCAAAGAAAATGATTTACATTGCCCATGCTTTGTATATGGTCGCTGTGACTTTAACAACTGATAAATCATGAAAAAAGAAGCCTTTTTTGCGAGGATGAACCGCGTGGAGACGTCCTGCGGACCTCTCAAGACCGCTTGCGTTGCGTTGCTGCTGCTGTTGCCCTCCGTGGTGCAGGCACAGTTCATTTACACCACGAATAGTGGGGCGATTACTGTTTCGAAGTACACAGGCCCGGGTGGAGCGGTGGCCATTCCCAGCGTGGTCGGTGACATGCCGGTTATCAGCATCGGGGCCAAAGCGTTCTTTGAGAACGCCACCGTGACAAGCGTCACGATCCCCAACAGCGTCACCAGTATCGGTTCCGAGGCTTTTTCTTACTGTTCAGGCCTGACCGGCGTGGCGATCCCCAATAGCGTCGTCAACATCGAAACCTACGCCTTTTCCGACTGCAACAGCCTGCTGGCCATCAACGTTGATGTGGCCCATTCTGTCTATGGCAGCGTGGAGGGGGTGCTGTTCAACAAGAGCCTGACCACGCTCTTGCAATATCCCGGGGGCAGGATCGGAAATTATACCATCCCTGGCACTGTCACCAGCATCGGGAGCGGGGCGTTCTCCGGTTGCTCCAGTCTGACGGGGGTGACGATCCCCGGCAGCGTGACGAGCATTGGAAATTATGCGTTCAACTGGTGTACCAGTCTTCCCGGAGTGATAATTCCCAACGGCATCACCAGCGTTGGGTATCGGGTGTTCTATGAGTGCATCAGTCTGACGAATGTGGTGATTCCTGGCACTGTCACGAGTATCGCCAGCGGGGCCTTCTCCGGTTGTTCCCGTTTGGTTGGAGTGACGATTCCCAACGGTGTGACCAGCATTGGAAGCGACGCGTTTTCTTACTGCGGATTGACCGACGTGACGATTCCCAACAGCGTAGCCAGCGTTGGAGCCGCTGCCTTCGCGGACTGTACCAGTCTGCTGTGCATCAGCGTCGATGCCGCCCATTCTGTCTACAGCAGTGTGGATGGTGTGTTGTTCAACAAGAGCCAGACCACGCTCATCCAATGTCCGGGCGGAAAGGTTGGCAGCTATACGATTCCCGACGGTGTGGTCAGCCTGGGAAGCGGATCATTCTCCAGTTGTGGGCAGTTGACTGGCATTGTGATTCCGAACACCGTCACCAACATTGGGAGTTATGCGTTCTACTGGTGCACTAGCCTGAACGGCCTGACGATCCCCAACAGTGTCGCCAGCATCGGCGCCCAAGCGCTTTATGGCTGCACGAAGGTGGTGGGCTTCACTGTCGATGCCGCCCATTCTGTCTTTAGCAGTGCGGACGGGGTGCTGTTCAACAAGAGCCAGACCACACTCATCCAATATCCGGGTGGCAAAGCCGGAAGCTACACGATTCCCGCCGGTGTGGTCAGTGTCGGTGATGGGGCCTTCTATTGGTGCACCAACCTCACCAGCGTATCCCTTCCTGCCAGTGTGACGAGTCTGGGGGCTGATTCGTTTGCCTACTGCACGCGTCTCGCGGTGGTCTATTGCCAGGGGAATGCACCCAGTTTGGGTGCCAGCGCATTTTACTATGATAACAATGCGACCGTTTACTATTTGCAGGGAACCACTGGCTGGGGGGCGACCTTGGGTGGGCGTCCGGCGGTGTTGTGGGGGGTTGGTCCGGTCAGCGTGACTATGGCTTTGGGTAATTTGTCTGCAACCTATGACGGAACGCCCAAGGCGGTTACCATAAGCACTGTTCCGGCAGGTTTGAGCGTGGCTTTGACCTATTATGGCAGTGCGATGGTTCCCGTCAATGCGGGGAGCTACTTGGTGACGGCAGCGGTTACGGATCCTCGCTACGTGGGCAGCGTGACGAACACTTTGGAAATTGGGAAGGCGAGTCAGACGCTCACCTTTGGGGAGTTGTCGGCGAAGACCGTTGGGGATGCGCCATTCACGTTGAATGCCGCCTCGAGCAGTGGATTGGCAGTGGGTTTTGCGAGTGACAACTCAGGGGTGGCGACGGTGAACGGGAATCTGGTGGCCATCGTGGGGGCGGGCGTGGCAACCATCACGGCTACGCAGTCGGGGAACAGCAACTATCTGGCGGCGCCATCAGTGCCGCAAACGCTGTTGGTGATTCCAATCGGCTCCTTCAATTACACGACGAATAACGGGACGATTACCATTGCGAAGTACACCGGTGCGGGTGGTGCGGTGGTCATTCCCAGTATGATCAATGGTATGCCGGTCGTTGGCATTGGGGCCAAAGCGTTCTTTCAGAACGTTGCTGTGACTAGCGTGACAATCCCCAGCAGCGTCACCAGCATCGCTTCCGAGGCGTTTTCTTATTGTTCAGGCCTGACCGGTGTGGCGATCTCCAAGAATGTCACCACCATCGAAACCTATGCCTTCTCCGACTGCAACAGTCTGATGGCTATCACCGTGGACCCGCAGAATTTAGTGTACAGCAGCGTGGATGGGGTGCTGTTCAACAAAAGCCAGAGCACGCTTATGCAATATCCCGGGGGCAGGATCGGAAATTATGCCATCCCGGGCACCGTGACCATCATCGGAAGCGGGGCCTTCTCCGGGTGCTCCAGTATGACGGGGGTGACGATTCCCGCCAGCGTCACGAGCATTGGAAATTACGCTTTCAACTGGTGCACCAGTCTGTCCGGGGTGGTGATTCCCAACGGCATCACCAGCATTGGGTATCGGGTGTTCTATACGTGCGTCAGTCTGACAAATGCAACGATTCCCGCCAGCGTCACGAGCATTGGAACCGGGGCCTTCTCCAGTTGTTCTCGCCTCGCCAGTGTGACGATCCCATCCAGCGTTACCAGTATCGCAGGTGATGCATTTTCTTACAGCGGGTTGACCAATGTGACGATTCCCAACAGTGTCACCAGCATAGGGACGTATGCTTTCTCTGATTGCACCAGCTTGATGGGAATCAACGTTGATGCGGCGCATGCGGTTTATAGCAGTGTGGGTGGGGTATTGTTCAACAAGAGCCAGACCATTCTCATGCAATATCCGGGCGGGAAAGCTGGTAGCTATACGATTCCGAATGGCGTGACCAGCCTGGCCAGCGGTTCCTTCTCCAGCGCTGAGCGCTTGACCGGCGTCACGATTCCCGGTGGCGTCACAAGCATTGGAAGTTATGCATTCTATTCGTGCACCAATCTCACGACTGTTTCGGTCCCCGGCAGTGTGACGAGTCTGGGGGGCAGCTCGTTTGCCTATTGCACGAGTCTCGCGGTGGTCTATTGCCAGGGGAATGCCCCCACTTTGGGCTCCAATGTATTTTTAAATGATAACAATGCGACGGTGTATTATTTGCAGGGGACGACCGGCTGGGGGGCGACCTTTGGCGGGCGTCCGACTGTGCAGTGGGGGACGGGTCCGGTCAGGGTGGCGGTGACCTTGGGCAATTTGGAGGCGACCTATGACGGGACACCAAAGCAGGTGACGGTAATCACCGATCCGGCGGGCTTGAACCTGGTGGTGAAGTATGATGGCGGTGCCATGACGCCGGTCAATGCCGGGAGTTACATGGTAACCGCAACGGTCACGGATCCGCGTTACGTGGGCGGGGCGACGAACACGCTGGTGATTGGCAAGGCGAGCCAGATGATCACCTTTGGGGCGCTGGCAGTGAAAACCTATGGGGATGCGCCATTCGCGCTGGATGCCGCATCCAGCACTGGAATGACATTGAGCTATGCGAGCGACAATGAGGGCGTGGCGACTGTGAGCGGGAATGTGGTGACCATCGTGGGGGCTGGCACGGCGACCATCACGGCGTCGCAATCGGGAAACAACAATTATTTGGCGGCCTCAGTCCAGCAAACACTGACGGTGAACCCGGCGAGCGCTACGGTGGTTTTGGGCAGTCTTGTGGCGACGTATGATGGGACGGGCAAGGCGGCCAGCGCAACCACCACTCCAGTGGGTTTGAGTGTGGCCCTGACGTATGACGGTGGGCTTGCGGTACCGGTGAATGCCGGGAGCTATACCGTGATTGCAACGATCACCGATGGGCTTTATGTGGGCAGCGCGACGAACACCTTGGTGATCGGCAAGGCGAGCCAGGCGATCCCGTTTGGGGCACTTGCGGCGAAGACGTATGGGGATGCCCCGTTCGCTTTGGGATCGAGTGCATCCAGCGGGTTGTTGGTTAGCTATGCGAGTGATAACACGGACGTGGCGATGGTGAGCGGGAATACAGTGACCATTGTGGGGGTTGGCTCCGCTACCATCACGGCGTCGCAACCGGGCGATAACAATTATTTTGCGGCAGCTCCGGTTCAGCAAGTACTGGTGGTAAACAGTGCGATTGCGAACGTGGTGCTGGGCGATCTGGCATCGACTTATGATGGGACGGGTAAGGCGGCGAGCGTGACGACTACGCCAGCGGGTTTGAGCGTGGCCGTGACCTATGACGGCAGTGATGCGGCGCCGGTGAACGCCGGGGCCTACACCGTTGTGGCTATGATCACCGATGCAATGTATGTGGGGTGTGCGACCAACACCTTGGTGATCGGGAAGGCGGCCCAGACCATCAGCTTTGGGGCGTTGGCGGCCAAAACCTATGGGGATGCGTCGTTCACGTTGGGTGGCACCAGCATCAGCGGGCTGCCGGTGAGCTATGCGAGCGACAATGAGAGTGTCGCGACCGTGAGCGGGATTACCGTGGCTATCGTCGGGGCGGGTACGGCGAGCATCACGGCGTCCCAAGCCGGGAACAGCAACTACCTGGCGGCGGTGGCGGTGGCGCAGCCGCTGGTGGTGAACCCGGCGAGCGCGACGGTGTCGCTGGGCGATCTGGCACCGACGTACGACGGGACGGGCAAGGCGGCGAGCGTGACAACGACGCCGGCGGGGCTGAGTGTGAGCCTGACGTACAGCGGGAGTGCGGACCTGCCGGTGAACGCGGGGAGCTACTCGGTGGTGGCGACGGTCACCGATTCGAATTATGTGGGGAGCGCGATGAGGCCGATGGTGATCTCGAAGGCGAGCCAGACGATCACCTTTGACGCATTGTCGGCGAAGGCGTACGGGGACGGGCCGTTTGCGCCGGGAGCGATATCCTCGAGCGGGCTGCCAGTGAGCTATGCGAGCGACAAGACCACGGTGGCGACGGTGAGCGAAAACATGGTCACCATTATGGGGGTGGGCACGGCGGGGATCACGGCAATGCAGGCGGGCAACAGCAACTACCTGACGGCGGTGATGGTGACGCAAACGCTGACGGTGAACCAGGCGGTGGCGACGGTGGTGCTGGGCAACCTGGCACCGGCGTATACTGGGACGGGCCAGGCGGCGAGCGTGACGACAACGCCGGCGGGGCTGAGAGTGAGCCTGACGTACAACGGGAGTGCGGCCTTGCCGGTGAACGTGGGGAGCTACACGGTGGTGGCGACAGTCACGGATCCGAATTATTCGGGCGGGGCGACGAACACGCTGGTGATCAGCAAGGCCGGGGCGACAGTGGTGCTGGGGAATCTGGTGCCGACGTACACCGGGACGGGCCGGGCGGTGAGCGTGACGACGACGCCGGCGAGATTAAGCGTGGCGGTGACGTACGACGGGAGTGAGGCGGTGCCGGTGAACGCGGGGAGCTACGTGGTGGTGGCGACGGTCATGGATCCGAGTTATGAGGGCGGGGCGACGAACACGCTGGTGATCGAAAAGGCGAGCCAGACGATCACGTTCGGGGCGCTGGCGGCGAAAGCGTATGGGGTGGCACCCTTCACGCTGGCGGCCACGGCCTCCAGCGGGCTGGCGGTGGACTATGCGAGCGGCAATGAGGGGGTGGCGACGGTGAGCGGGAGCACGGCGACCATTGTGGGGACGGGGACAGTGGGGATCACGGCAAGGCAGGCAGGCAACAGCAACTACCTGGCGGCGGTGGCGGTGACGCAGCCGCTGACGGTGATCCGGGGGAGCGCGACGGTGTCGCTGGGCGATCTGGCGCCGACGTATGATGGGACGGGCAAGGCGGCGAGCGCGACGACGACGCCGGCGGGGCTGAGTGTGAGCCTGACGTACAACGGGAGTGCGGACCTGCCGGTCAACGCGGGGAGCTATTCGGTGGTGGCCACAGTCACCGATTCGAATTATGTGGGGACCACGATGAGGCCGATGGTGATCGCGAAGGCGAGCCAGACGATCACGTTTGACGCCTTGGCAGCGAAGACGTCTGCGGACGGGGCGTTTGCGCCGGGAGCGACATCCTCGAGCGGGCTGGCAGTGAGCTATGCGAGCGACAGGACCACGGTGGCGACTGTGAGCGGAAACATGGTCACCATCGTGGGGGTTGGAACTGCAGGGATCAAGGCGATGCAGGCGGGCAACAGCAACTATCTGACGGCGGTGCCGGTGACGCAAACGCTGACGGTGAATCCGGCGGAGGCGATGGTGGTGCTGGGGAATCTGGCGCCGACGTACACCGGGACGGGCCGGGCGGCGAGCGTGACGACGACGCCGGCGGGATTGAGTGTGGCTGTGACTTACAACGGGAGTGCGGCCCTGCCGGTGAACGTGGGGAGCTACACGGTGGTGGCGACGGTCGTGAATCCGAATTATTCGGGCGGGGCGACGAACACGTTGGTGATCAGCAGGGCGGTGGGGACGGTGGTGTTGGGGAACCTGACGCCGACTTACACCGGGACGGGACGGGCGGCGAGCGTGACGACGACGCCGGCGGGATTGAGTGTGGCGGTGACGTATGACGGGAGTGCGGCTCTGCCGGTGAACGCGGGGAGCTACGTGGTGGTGGCGACGGTCACGAATCCGGATTATTCGGGCGGGGCGACGAACACGCTGGTGATCGAAAAGGCGAGCCAGACGGTCACGTTCGGGGCGCTGGCGGCGAAGACGTATGGCGTAGCGCCCTTCGCGCTGGTGGCAACGGCCTCTAGCGGGTTGGCGGTGAGCTGTGCGAGCGACAACGAGGGGGTGGTGACGGTAAGCGGGAAGACGGTGACCGTCGTGGGGGCTGGGACGGCGGGGATCACGGCAAGGCAGACGGGCAATAGCAATTATCTGGCGGCGGTGGCGGTGACGCAGCCGCTGGTGGTGAACCGGGCAAGCGCAACGGTGACCTTGGGGAGTCTGGCGGCGATGTATGACGGCACAGGCAAGGCGGCGAGCGCGACGACGACGCCGGCCGGGCTGGGCGTGAGCCTGACATACAACGGCAGTGCGACGGCGCCAGTGGACGCGGGGAGCTACACGGTTGTGGGGACAATCACTGATTCGAATTATGTGGGGACCGCGACGAAGACTTTGGTGATCGCGAAGGCGGGACAGACGATAACGTTCGGAGCCTTGGCGGCGAAAACGTATGGGGACGGGCCGTTCGCCTTGGGTGCCACCAGTTCGAGCGGGCTGGTGGTGAGCTACGTGAGTGACAAGACCACGGTGGCGACGGTGAGCGGTGATACGGTGACTGTCGTGGGGTCCGGGACGGCGGGGATCAAAGCGACACAGGCCGGGGATAGCAACTATCTGGCGGCGACCTCAGTGACGCAGCCGCTGACGGTGAACCGGGCGAGCGCGACGGTGTCGCTGGGTGATCTGGCAGCGACGTACGACGGGATGGGCAAGGCGGCGAGCGTGACGACCACGCCAACGGGGCTGAGCGTTAGCTTGACGTACAACGGGAGTGCGACGGTGCCGGTAAACGTCGGCAGCTACACAGTCGTGGCGACGGTCTTGGATCCGAGTTATTCGGGCGGGGCGACGAACACGCTGGTGATCAGCAAGGCGGGGGCGACGGTGGTGCTGGGCAATCTGGCTGCGACTTACACCGGGACGGGCAAGGCGGTGAGCGTGACGACGACGCCGGCGGGATTGAGTGTGAGCCTGACGTACAACGGGAGTACGGCGGTGCCGGTGAATGCGGGGAGCTACGTGGTGGTGGCGACAATTACAAATCCGGATTATTCGGGCGGGGCGACGAACGTTCTGGTGATCGGGAAGGAGGTGGCGACGGTGGTGTTGGGGAATCTGGTGCCGACGTACACCGGGACGGGCCGGGCGGCGAGCGTGGCGACAACCCCGGTGGGATTGAGTGTGGCTGTGACGTATGATGGGAGTTCGGCTCTGCCGGTGAACGCGGGGAGTTACGTGGTGGTGGCAACGGTCACAAATCCGGATTATGAGGGCGGGGCGACGAACACGCTGGTAATCGAAAAGGCGAACCAGACGATCACGTTCGGGGCGCTGGCGGCGAAAACGTATGGGGTGGCGCCCTTCGCACTGGCGGCCACGGCCTCCAGCGGGCTGGCGTTGGACTATGTGAGCGGCAATGAGGGGGTGGCGACGGTGAGCGGGAGCACGGCGACCATCGTGGGGACGGGGACGGTGGGGATCACTGCAAGGCAAGCGGGCAACAGCAACTACTTGGCGGCGGTGGCAGTGACGCAGCCACTGACGGTAAACCGGGGGAGCGCGACGGTGTCGCTTGGCGATCTGGCGCCGACGTACGATGGCACGGGCAAGGCGGCGAGCGCGACGACGACGCCGGCGGGGCTGAGTGTGAGCCTGACGTACAACGGGAGTGCGGACCTGCCGGTGAACGCGGGGAGCTACTCGGTGGTGGCTACGATCACCGATACGAATTATGTGGGGAGCACGATGAGGCCAATGGTGATCGCGAAGGCGAGCCAGACGATCATGTTTGGCGCCTTGGCAGTGAAGACGTCTGCGGACGGGCCGTTTGCGCCGGGAGCGACATCCTCGAGCGGGCTTGCAGTAAGCTATGCGAGCGACAAGACCACGGTGGCAACGGTGAGCGGAAACATGGTGACCATCATGGGTATGGGCACGGCGGGAATCAAGGCGATGCAGGCGGGGAACAGCAATTATCTGGCGGCGCTCCCGGTGACGCAAACGCTGACGGTGAAACCGGCGGAGGCGACGGTGGTGCTGGGGAATCTGGCACCAACGTACACCGGGACGGGTCGGGCGGTGAGCGTGATGACGACGCCGGCGGGATTGAATGTGACGGTGACGTACAATGGGGGGACGGCCCTGCCGGTGAACGTGGGGAGCTACACGGTGGTGGCGATGGTCGTGGATCCGAATTATTCGGGCGGGGCGACGAACACCTTGGTGATCGGGAAGGAGGTGGCGACGGTGGTGCTGGGGAATCTGGTGCCGACGTACACCGGGACGGGCCGGGCGGCGAGTGTGACGACAACGCCGGCGGGATTGAGTGTGGCTGTGACATATGACGGGAGTGCGGCTCTGCCGGTGAATGCGGGGAGCTACACGGTGGTGGCGACGGTCACGAATCCGGATTATTCTGGCGGGGCGACGAACACGCTGGTGATCGAAAAGGCGAACCAGACGATCACGTTCGGAACGCTGGCGGCGAAGACGTGTGGGACGGCGCCTTTCGCGCTGGCGGCCACGGCCTCCAGCGGGCTGGCGGTGGACTATGCGAGCGGTAATGCGGGGGTGGCGACGGTGAGTGGGAGCACGGCGACCATCGTGGGGACGGGGACGGCGGGGATCACGGCAACGCAGGCCGGCAACAGCAACTACCTGGCGGCAGTGGCGGTGACGCAGCCGCTGACGGTGAACCGGGGGAGCGCGACGGTGTCGCTGGGCGATCTGGCGCCGACGTATGATGGGACGGGCAAGGCGGCGAGCGCGACGACGACCCCGGCGGGGTTGAGTGTGAGCCTGACGTACAACGGGAGTACGGACCTGCCGGTAAACGCGGGGAGCTACTCGGTGGTGGCGACGGTCACTGATTCGAATTATGTGGGGAGCGCGATGAGGCCGATGGTGATTGCCAAGGCGAGCCAGACGATCACCTTTGACGCCTTGGCGGCGAAGTCGTACGGCGACGGGCCGTTTGCGCCGGGAGCGATGTCCTCGAGTGGGTTGACAGTGAGCTATGCGAGCGATAAGACCACGGTGGCGACGGTGAGCGGAAACATGGTCACCATCGTGGGCGTGGGCACGGCCGGGATCAAGGCGATGCAGGCGGGCAACAGCAACTATCTGACGGCGGTGACGGTGACGCAGCCGCTGACGGTGAACCAGGCGGAGGCGACGGTGGTGCTGGGCAATCTGGCACCGACGTACAACGGGACGGGACGGGCGGCGAGTGTGGCGACGACGCCGGCGGGATTGAGTGTGGCTGTGACGTATGATGGGAGTCCTGCCCTGCCGGTGAACGCGGGGAGCTACACGGTGGTGGCGACGGTCGTGGATCCGAAATACACGGGCGGGGCTACGAACACCCTGGTGATCGGGAAGGCGAGCCAGACGATCACGTTCGGGGCGCTGGCGGCGAAGACGTATGGAGTTGCGCCCTTCGCGTTGGTGGCGACAGCCTCTAGCGGATTGGCGGTGAGCGGCGCGAGCGACGACGAGGGGGTGGCGAAAGTGAGCGGGAAGACGGTGACCGTCGTGGGGGCGGGGACGGCGGGGATTACGGTGTCCCAGCCGGGCAACAGTAACTATCTGGCGGCGGTGGCGGTGACGCAGCCGCTGACAGTGAACCGGGCGAGCGCGACAGTGACCGTTGGTGGCTTGGCAGCGACGTACAATGCGACGGTCAAGGCGGTGACTGTGACAACAACCCCAGCGGGGTTGAGTGTGAGCCTGACGTACAACGGGAGTGCGGATCTGCCGGTGAACGCGGGGAGCTACACGGTGGTTGCAACGGTTACCGATGCCAACTATGCAGGGAGCGTGACGAAGACTTTGGTGATCGCGAAGGCGAGCCAGACGATCACCTTTGCCGCTTTGCCGACCAAGGCCTTTGGGAGTGCCCCATTTGCCCTGAGTGCCACAGCCTCCAGCGGATTGCCGCTAAGCTATGTGAGTTCCAAGATCACGGTGGCGACGGTGAGCGGAAATATCGTCACCATCGTGGGTGTGGGCACAGCCGGGATCAAAGCGTCGCAAGCAGGGAATAGCAACTACTTGGCGGCGGTGGCGGTGACGAAAAACCTGGTGGTGAGCCCTGCCGCAGGCAGTCTGGCTGCCGCTACGACGGTCAACAGTGGTCCGGCGATCAGTATTTTGCCATCCTCACTGACGATGGAAGGTGCCCGCTTTGGTTTCTCTGCGGCAGGAGGCATGGATGGACGCTATGAGATTGAAGTCTCGAGCGACCTGAAAAACTGGGGAACGATTACCACGATCACCAACGCGGGTGGCTCCCTGTCGTTTGCCGAACCGGCCCCTGGCGGTCAAAATCGGTTTTACCGTCTGCGTCTGAAGCAGTGATTATGGGGGATTGGCGAACCACCAGCCTTGTCCGGTTGGTGGTTGTCAGCCCGTCCCAAGAGTATTGACAAAAAACATAAACGGACGGGATTGTGTCTTTGGT
>CAIYYI010000473.1 GCA_903930345.1 uncultured Verrucomicrobiota bacterium | reverse complement strand
TGGCTGCGTTCCGGGGATTTTCGCCGTTTTCCAAGCATCCTCAGGCTGATTTTCCTGCGATGCAGACGCGAGAGTTCAAGGTCGGCGGCGACCGGCTTTCAAGCGGTGATTTTCGCAGGACTTTTCAGCCCGCAGGCATCGCCGCCATGTTCGTCCAAGCCCGCCGGAAGGTTTCCCGGTAAGGATAGGCGCTGGCCAACTCCAGGTGGATGCGCCGGCAACTGATCTTCACCCGCGCGGCGATTTTGAAGAGCTTGAGCCGGATCTGCCCCACGGTGGCCTGCGCCAGTTCCGTGCCGCGCAGCACCTCGGCCCGCAGAACCGAGAGCATGAGGTGCGCAAACGCGCTGAACCACAACCGCAGCTGGTTGGAGGCCATCCAGTGCGTGCTCGTGCGGTCGGCGAAAAGATCCTGCTGCGCTTCCTTGATCCGGTTTTCCATCTCCCCGCGTGCGCAGTAAAACTTTTCGTAAAGACAACCCGCTTCAAACCGGGCGTTCTCTTCCGCGCTCAGGTTGGTGACGATGAAGCGCGGGTTCTGGCCCTTGTCCAGGATCTCGGCTTTTCCCACCACCCGGCGTGCACGGCTCCAGCTCTTGCGCGTGCGATATTCAAAGTCTTCGAAGCGGCGCGCGGGCATTGGCCTTTGCCCGGACTTGATCTCCGCGTGAAGCTCTCCGAAGGCTTTGCCCAAGCGGGCGACAAGACGGTTGTTGCGCGCCAACCCCAGGCAATAGAAGACCCTGTTCTCTTTGCACCACGCCATGATCTCATCCCGCGCGAACCCGCTGTCGGCCCTCACAACAATGCGCGCCTTCCTCCCGAAGCGCCGACGGATCGCCGCCACCATTTTCTTCAGCTCCTCCACCGTGCCCTCGCTCGCATCACGCTTGGCGTCGCGCAGCTTCGCCAAGAGCGGGATCGTCCCGCAAAAACAGTAAAGCGGCAGATAGCAATAGTTGCGGTAATACCCGTGGAAGAACGCTCCTTCCTGCGCCCCGTGCAAGGGGTCGTCGGTTGCGTCAAAATCCAAAACGATCTCGCGGCTCTTGCGCGGGATCGCTTTCACCCCCTCTTCCAAGAGCAGCGCCGCGATCTCCTCATGCCTCGCCAGGATCTTTTTGTAGCGCCCGTCTCCGCCATGCGCCCCCAGTTCCAGCCGGTTCAATGTCGAGTGCCCTGCCAACGCCTTGCCTTTGTCGGACTCGCACAGCCGATCTTCTCCCAGCACGTCCGCCTTCCCGGCCATCAACGCGCACAGCGGATCATGCCTCAGCCGGTCGTGATCGATCAGGTCTTCGTATCCCAGCGCCAACGCCCCAACGCGCTGCCGCAACAACTCCTCCACGCTGTGCTCCACAAAAACCTGTTCCCTCAAATCCGTGAAACACCCGGCCAGCCTGCCAAGCGTCCCTCGCTTCATCTCCATCTCCCGGATAAAGACCAATCCTCCATCGCTGCTCAAATGCCCCCCGCTGAAATCCGCCGTCACTTTCCGGCTTCCTTGCCCTTGAAATTCAAAAACTTCCTGCCTACACTCTGTCATAGCGATATTGGGTTTGGTTGGTTGCTGAACACTCTCAACCATAACGGCTTACGCCGCCAATGTCGCTATTTTCTTTTCCCTTTGTGAGCTTTTCGGGTTAGCACCGTTCCTGACAATCGCAAAAGTGCTTTTAAAACCTGCGCATAGATTACAACTCCACACCCTCCGAAGGTGGAGCCAGCGGGGGAGAACTACCCGCCGTGACAAATCTCATCTGC
>CAIYYI010000472.1 GCA_903930345.1 uncultured Verrucomicrobiota bacterium | reverse complement strand
TGGCGGGCTGCACTTGGCTGCGGTGAGTTTTGCTTTGGGGCCAAGGTGCATCGCGTATGTGGTCGCGGCCTATCTGAGCGCAGTGGTCGTCTGGGGGAGTGTGCTGATGAGCATGGGCAGAGGACGGCTGGGCTTCATTGTGGGTGTCGGGCTGAGCGTGGCCGTCCAGCAAGCGGCGTATCAGGTCTGGAAAGGGGAACTGGGAGGGTTTTGGTGGCCGCTGGCGCAGTTTGGAGCACTGCAGGCCTTGATCGCGGCGGGGGTTAGCCAGGTTACGAAACAGGCCGCATGAATGACCAAAGCTCACGGGGGGGTATTTTATGCGCATAACCTTGCGTCTTATCGTGTCGCTGGTGGTAACCGTAGCTGTCGTGGCCGCCTTTTCAGCTTATTTCCAGGTGCAACAGGAGGGCTCGCGCTTGAAAGACGAAATAGAACGCCGCTCCCGGCTGTTGGCGGAGAGCTTGCAGGAATCTGCGCTGCCCGCCATTCAAGCGGGGACCGCCGTGAACCTCCAGAGGTTGGTGGAGAGGTTTGGCAATCGCGAACGGGTCAGTGGGGTGGCCATTTATGACGCGAAGGGGAACGCATTGGCGGTGACGGAAAAGCTAGCCCCCAATTTATCCGCTGTGCCCGGTTTGGTGGCGGATGCCCTGGACCGGCGCGTTGACGTAAGCACTTTTGAAACCACCGGAGACAAGCGGATGTACGTTTATGTCATGCCCCTCCTTGCCAAGGACGTGGCGGTAGGCGCATTGGTAATGCTTCAAGACGCCACCTATATCCAGACCCAACTCGCCCGTATCTGGCGGATCGCTTTTTTCCGTGTGCTGGTCCAGGTACTTCTCATCACCCTGGTGACGCTCCTGGTGGTTCGCTGGAGCATCATAGGCCCCATCGCCAAAATGGCGGAATGGATGAAACAACTTCGCGCAGGCGAGGCGTCGGTGCCGACCTTCGCCCTGCCCAAGGAAGACTTGTTCGCTCCCATTACCAAAGAGGTGAGCACCTTTGCCCGGCATTTGTCCGCCGCTAAGGCTGCCGCTGGGGAAGAGGCACGCCTCCGCCAGTCGGCGGAAGCGCTGTGGACGCCGGAGCGACTGAAGGAGCACGTGAAGGCCAAGCTGCACGGGCGGCCACTTTTTGTGGTTTCCAACCGGGAGCCCTACATGCACATGCACAAAGGACGCAAGGTGGAGTGCATTGTGCCCGCTGGTGGTCTGGTGACGGCGTTGGAGCCGGTGTTGCGTGCCTCAGGCGGCACCTGGATTGCCCATGGCGCAGGCGATGCGGATTTTGAAGTGGTGGACGGCAAGAACCGCGTGAGGGTCCCTCCCGACGATCCCCACTACACTTTAAGACGCGTACCCCTCACCAAAGAAGAGGAGAACGGCTACTATTATGGTTTTTCAAACGAGGGGATGTGGCCCCTTTGTCACATTGCCCATACGCGGCCGGTGTTTCGCGCCGAGGATTGGTCCCAGTATCAGGCGGCCAACCAGAAGTTCGCCGCAGCCGTGGTTGAGGAATTGAATGGCGTGGAGGAGCCTTGTGTGCTGATTCAGGATTATCACTTCGCCCTGCTTCCTCGGATGATCAAAGAACTTCGCCCCGACGCCCGAATTGCGGTGTTTTGGCACATCCCATGGCCCAACCCCGAGGCCTTCGGCATCTGCCCCTGGCAGCGAGAGCTGCTTTACGGAATGCTGGGTGCCGATCTGGTGGGCTTTCACACGCAGTTTCACTGCAACAATTTTTTGGAGACGGTGGACCGGACACTGGAAAGCCGCACTGACTGGGAACGGTTTGCGGTGAAGAAGGGGGGCCACACCACACTGGTGAAACCTTTTCCCATTAGTGTGGCCTTTCCGGAAGCCTTTCAGGACGTGCCATCCGAACCAGGTGCGCCAACGGAAGATCGCACATCGATGTTGAAGGAGCTGGGCATTAAAACGAAGTTTTTGGGCGTGGGCGTGGAACGGATGGATTACACCAAGGGCGTGCTGGAGCGCTTTCACGGCATCGAGCGCTTTTTGGAGAAGTACCCATGCTATCAGGGCGCGTTCACCTTTGTCCAAATGGGCGCGCCCAGCCGCACGCACATCAAACGTTACCACGATTTCCTGGCCGAGGTGGAGCAGGAAGCCGAGCGCATTAACTGGAAATTCAAGACCAAGGATTACAGGCCCATCCTGCTTTTGATGAAGCACCACAGCCACAAGGAGATATTGCCCTACTATCGCCTGGCAGACGTGTGCATGGTGACATCACTGCACGACGGGATGAACCTGGTAGCCAAAGAGTTCGTGGCCGCGCGCGCGGACGAAGGTGGTGCGCTCATATTAAGCCGCTTCACGGGTGCCGCGCAGGAACTGCGGGACGCGTTGATCGTCAACCCCTACGACGCGGAGCAATTGGCTGATTCCATTCGCGTTGCCCTGGAGATGGATCCGGAAGAAGAGTCGGCGCGGATGCGCCGGATGCGCGAAACCTTAAGGGAGCACAACATCTACCGCTGGGCAGGGAATTTGATTGAAGAACTCACAAGAATACGGATTGCTCCGGCGACTTTAGCGAAGGTTTGAGGAGGACGGGGATGCGCAACCTGCGGAAACACTTGATGGAGGGCGGAAAAGTTCAGGCCGGGTTTATACAGGCGTATCAGGCGGCGGCGCGGCGGGCGTTGTTGCTGGATTACGACGGGACGCTGGTGCCCTTTGTGGTGGACCCGGGACAGGCGCGACCGGACCCGGAGTTGCTGGAACTGCTCGCCGCGCTGACTGCGCCCGTTGGCAATGAGGTGAGTATCGTAAGCGGTCGGCCGCGCCGGGACCTCGATGAATGGTTTGGGTCTTTGCCGGTGGGCTTGGTGGCGGAGCATGGCGTATGGCTGCGACCCAAAGGGGGCGACTGGCGGATGCTCAGGGTGCTCACCACGGAATGGAAAGTGCGGGTGCGCCCGATTCTGCAAGTTTACGTGGATCGTTTGCCGGGGGCTTTACTGGAGGAGAAGGAGTTCTCGCTGGCCTGGCATTACCGGCGAGCGGACCCGGAGCAGGCGTCGCGCCGGGCTCGGGAACTGCTCGACGCCCTGGCCGGGCTCACGCGGAACATTGACATGCAGGTGCTGGAGGGGAACAAGGTGCTGGAGGTGCGCAATACCGGGGTGAGCAAGGGGAGCGCGGCCACGGAGTGGCTGGGTGGCTTGGCCGCCGAGTTTATCCTGGCGATTGGCGACGACTGGACAGACGAGGATCTGTTTCGCGCGCTGCCGCCGAGCGCGTATACGGTGCGGGTGGGACTGGCGGATACAGTGGCGCAATATTACCTGAGCAACCACACTGCGGTGCGGCGGGTGCTGCGTGAGTTGAGCCAGAGCGCGCCTGATCGAGGGATGAGCCCCGCGCCGGGACCACCTCATCCCAACCTCCCAGCGGCGCGGTCGAGCGCGATTTGACTAATCCCTGGTGACCCTGCACGATACTTCGTAGTTGTGAATGATCGAAATCGCGATGGTCTTCAGCGGGACCCGTTCTGGTACAAAAGCGGGGTCATCTACGAGGTGCAGGTGCGTTCGTTTCATGACGGCAACGGGGACGGCTGCGGGGACTTTCCGGGCCTCACGGCGAAGCTGGACTACCTGAAAGACCTGGGGGTGACGGCGGTATGGCTGCTGCCGTTTTACCCTTCTCCGCTTAAGGACGACGGGTATGACATCGCCGACTATTGTGATGTCCATCCCCAGTATGGAACGCTGAAGCACTTCCAGGTCTTCCTGCGGGAGGCGCATCGCCGCGGGCTGCGGGTCATCACCGAACTGGTTTTGAACCATACCTCGGACCAGCACCAGTGGTTTCAGCGCGCGCGGCGCGCGGCACCCGACAGCCGGTGGCGGAAGTTCTACACGTGGAGCAGCACCCCCAACAAATACAAGGAGGCGCGGATTATCTTCAAGGATGTGGAGACCTCGAACTGGACCTGGGATCCCGTTGCGGGGGCCTACTACTGGCACCGGTTCTTCTCGCACCAGCCGGACCTCAACTACGACAGTTCAGACGTACATGAGGCGATGATTAAAGCGTTGGATTTCTGGCTCGACCTGGGCGTGGATGGGCTGCGGTTGGACGCAGTGCCGTACCTTTACGAGCAGGAGGGCACCAACTGCGAGAACATGCCCCAGACGCATGAATTCCTGAAGCGGCTGCGCGCCCATGTGGACGCGGAGTATGAGGACCGGATGCTGCTGGCGGAAGCGAACCAATGGCCGGAGGATGCGGTGGCGTATCTCGGCCAGGGCCAGGGAGACGAGTGCCATATGGCGTATCATTTCCCGCTCATGCCGCGCCTGTTTATGGCGGTGCGGATGGAGGACCGCACCCCAATCGTGGATATCCTGGAGCAGACGCCTCCGATCCCGCCGACCAGCCAATGGGCGCTCTTTCTCCGGAATCACGACGAGTTGACCCTGGAGATGGTGACCGACGAGGAGCGCGACTACATGTATCTGATGTACGCGCATGTCCGACAGGCGCGGCTCAACCTGGGAATCCGGCGGCGGCTGGCGCCGCTGCTGGGCAATGAGCGCAAGCGGATTGAACTGTTGAACGGGCTGTTGCTTTCGCTGCCGGGGACCCCGGTGCTGTATTACGGCGACGAGATCGGAATGGGCGACAATATCTACCTGGGCGACCGCAACGGCGTGCGAACGCCGATGCAGTGGAGCGCCGACCGCAACGCGGGGTTTTCGCGCGCCAACCCGCAGCGGTTGTATCTGCCGATCACCCTGGACCCCGAATACCACTACGAAGCGGTAAACGTGGAGGCCCAGCTCCGCAACCCACACTCCCTGCTATGGTGGATGCGGCGGCTGCTAGCCCTCCGCAAAGGCTGGCACGCGCTGGGCGAGGGGCGCGTTGAATTCCTCACGCCCCAGAACCGCAAGGTCCTCGCCTATGTGCTGCGGCACGAGCACGAGACGCTCTTGGTGGTGGCCAACCTCTCGCGGTTTCCCCAGCCGGTCGAGCTTGATCTGTCGGCCTTCAAGGGTCGCGTGCCGGTGGAATTGTTTGGCCGCACACCCTTCCCGATCATTGGGACATTGCCTTTCTTCCTCACCCTTGGGCCGCATAATTTCTATTGGTTCTCGCTCGAACCGCAGTCCTCCGCCATCACCCGGACCGAGCAACGGGCCCGGCAGGCGCGCACCACGCTGAGCGTCGGGGGGCACTGGGAAGAGGTCTTTTCCGAGCCATTGCGGCCGGCATTGGAGAAGGCGTTTACACCTTACCTGCACGGTGTGAGTTGGTTGACCGCCGGCACCAGTACCATCAAGGCGGCCACGTTGCAGGAGGCGGTGGCGCTGCCGCTGGGGTCGGCGAATGCCTTTCTGACGCTCTGGCAGGTGGAATATGCGGGCGCGGACGCGGAATGGTATGCGGTCCCGCTGGCCTTCGCCCTGGGCCGCAACGCGGAACGCTTGCGCCATGACGAGGCGCAGCGGGTGGTGGCTGAGGTGACGATTGGGCGGTCCGGGCGACGAGGGGTGCTCTATGACGCGCTGGGGTTGCACGAGTTCGACCTGGCGTTGCTGGATATTATTGCGCGGCGGCGGCGTCTCAAAGGCCGAGGTGGCAACGTGGTAGCTTGGCGCGGACCGCTGCTGCGCGCGCTTTCGCGCAGGGCGGCGGGGGCATTGGAGAGCGCGCCGGTGCAGACAAGGCAGCGGCACACTTCGATTCGGTACGGCGAACGGTTTGTGCTGAAACTGTTCCGCCGACTCCATTGGGGCATCAATCCCGAGCTGGAGCTGGGGCGCTCCCTCACCGAGCGCTCCTTCCCCCATGCGCCACCCCTGGCGGGAGCCCTGGAGTATCATCGGGCCGATGGGGAGCGCCTGGCATTGGCGGCGGTTCACGGCTGGCTGGCCAAGGCGGAGAGCGGCTGGGAATATACGTTGCGCGCCCTGGATCGGTATTACGAGCGGGTGCTATCGCTGGCGGCGGAAGGCCGGAAGGTTTCGCCAGCGTGCAAGCCGCTGATGCAGCTCGTCCGGCAGGGGTTCCCGGCCGAGGTGCCGGAGTTGGTGGGCACGTATCTTGAATCCGCGCGACTGCTGGGGGTGCGGACCGCGGAACTGCACCTGGCGCTGGCCGCCGCCGGGAAGAACCCGGAGTTCGCCCCCGAACCTTTCACGACCTACTACCAGCGCAGCCTCTATCAGACCATGCGCAACAGCGCCCGGCACAACCTGCAAAAGTTGCGGGAAGCGCACCCCGGCCTGCTGGCGGAGGCGCAGACGCCGGCTCAGCGCGTGCTGGACCTGGAGCCCCAGATCTTGAAGCACTTCCACTCGCTGCTGGCCCTGCGGGTCGGCGCGGCGCGGATTCGCTGCCATGGAGACTATGGGCTGCGACAAGTCCTGCACACCGGCAAGGATTTCGTGATTGTGGATTTCGAAGGCCATCCGGGGCAGCCAGCCAGCGAGCGTCGGATCAAGCGGCTGGTGCTGCGGGATATTGCGGGAATGCTGTGCTCCTTCCAGTATGCTGCGGATACGGCGCTGGCGCGGCAGGTTGAGTTGGGCCGGCTGGGCCCGGCCGAGCGGCACCGGCTCACCCCCTGGGCGGGCTGCTGGCGGCTTTGGGTGAGCGTGGCCTTCTTGAAGGGCTACCTCGACACGCTCGGTCATTCGCCGCTCCTGCCGGCCAGTGACGAAGAATTGCAGGCGCTGCTGGTTATCTATCTTCTCCACCGAACAGTGGACGAACTAGGCGATCATCTGGCCAGTGAGCCAACCTTCGTCAGAGCCGCCTGCGAGGGGATTCTGCGGTTACTGCAAGAGCACCGGGCACGATGAATGCGCCGCGCGTGAAAGTGGTGGCCACGCATCTCGGCGACACGCGGTGCCGCTTGCGCGTCTGGGTGCCGGGGACTGAATGCGTGGAGGTGCTGCTGTTATGGGACACAAATGGTGTATGAATCCGAGCCCCTCTGAGTTGCTGGCGACGGTGTTGTTTGGGCTGGCGGTATTGCATACGTTCTGCGTGAAGCGGTTTGCGCACTGGGCGCACCAGCACCCCCCGGGGTCGGTGCGAGCGAACCTGCTGCACTTCCTGGCGGAGACGGAGGTGGTGTTCGGGC
>CAIYYI010000471.1 GCA_903930345.1 uncultured Verrucomicrobiota bacterium | reverse complement strand
GGATGCTGCTGCTGGGGTACAACCGGGCGCAACGGCTGCTGATTCTGGACGGTGAGGCCGTACGGGGTAAAACCCAGTTTGCGAACGTGATGCAGGGGTTGGTGGGCATGGAAAATGTCACGCAACTGCGCACCAGATTCCTGGCGGATCGGTTCGAGTTGTACCGGTACCTGAAAAAGACGCTTTTGGTGGGGGTGGATGTGGATGCGGATTTTCTGAGCACCAAAGGGGCATCCACGCTGAAGGGGCTGGTGGGTGGGGATTGGTTCGACGCGGAACGCAAGGGGGGGACCGGCAGCTACCAGATGCAGGGGGTGTTCAATTGCCTGATCACTTCCAACTCCCGCCTGCGGGTGCGGCTGCAGGGGGATTTGGGGGCATGGAATCGGCGATTGAATATCGTCCGGTACGAGGCGCCGCCGCCCAAAAAGAAGATCAATGACTTTGGCGGATTCCTGATCCAGAACGAGGGGAGCGGCATCCTGAACTGGGCGCTGATGGGGGCGCAAATGGTGCTGAGCGAGATTCCCGATGAGGGCGGCGACCTGCAACTGACCCAGCGGCAACGGGACACGGTGAACTCGCTGTTGGCTGAGAGTGACAGCCTGCGCTGGTTTCTGCGGGAAAACATCGCGGCGGACAGCTCCGGCGACCTGACGGTGGCCGAGATCGTGGAGGGATACGCGGCCTACTGCCCGGAAAGGAAATGGCAGGCGCTGCCGATCACGGAGGTGCAAAACAAACTGGAAGGGATGATGCTTGAGCTCTTCGGCGTTACGAAACGCCATGACATTGAGCGCCGGGAAAAGTCGCACCGGGGTTTCAGCGGGGTGAAATTCGTGCCCGGAGGTGAGCCATGAGCCTAAACCTGGAGAGGTTGGAGAATGTGGTCACCCTGGACGGTGGCATATGCCAGGCTCGCTGCCCGGCTTGTGCGGAGAATGGGCAAGACCAGACTGGCAACCACCTGAGGATTTATCCAGGCGGCAAGTTCGGCTGTTGTGTGCATGCACGCGACCGCGAGCACCGGCGACGGATTTTTGCCCTGGCCGGGGACCGAGCGCCAAGGAGCATCCAGGTGCGACCGGGAATGACCAAAGCCGGCGGTCCATTGGTGAAAGGGATTTTCGGACGGCTCGGACGGGTGTTCTCAGTTGCAAACGCCCCTACCCCAAGCGCAGGAACGACGGACGGCTCGGACGGGGCGAATGAAGTCCAAACGGAAAGCAGCGGCAACCAGGCACGGCAACCGATGGAATCCCGGACGGCACGGACGGGTCTCTCTTACTCTCGCGCATATGCTGAAAAAGAAACGAATACCCATGTGGACACGCTAAAGGAGTTTGGCGAGGGCGTCCGAGACGTCCGAACGGAAAGCAAACCTGAGACGGAGGAAATCATGCCGTACCTGAGGGCGGATGGGTCAGTGTGTATTCCGTTCGCCAGCCCGAAACGGTTTCATTGGTGGCGAAGGGGTGGACAGGATCTGGATGTGACCCGCGCCGAGGTTTTGAAATGGTCGGAGGAGGAGAAAACGAAAGGCAAATTATGAACATGAGGATTGAACCGAGGACGGTGGGTTTGGCCTTTG
>CAIYYI010000470.1 GCA_903930345.1 uncultured Verrucomicrobiota bacterium | reverse complement strand
TGCTCATAGTCCACGCCAGCCACCTGAATGGGTTTTAGCGTGTCAATCTGCCACGGGCTGACTTTTTGATCTTCGGCCAATTCGTAGGTCACATCGATAATGCACCAGATGCCACCGACCAAAAGCTTGGGAAACCGCCGCACGAAATCATCGGACACCGGCACTTTCTTGAGGCCCAGATTGGTGAACTCGGCTTCGTAGAAGCCGCCCTTGTCATTCAACTCGACCGTGAGCTTATCAATGACCTTGTGGCGGCCCTTCTCCTTGATGGTGGATTTCACCAACTGCGCCTGATTGCGATGCACGTAATGCTTGGCGAGAATCTTCTGCACCGATTCGAGGCCCGCCTTGATGACGTCGTTGTCATCGGTGGCGCAGTGCTGGCCAAGGAGGTATTCCAGCACATACGTCGGAACGACAGCGTTTTGTTTCAGGCCTTTGGTCAGGTCTTTGCGCACGACAAGGCCGGCGAAATGCTTGACGATTTTCTGATCCAGCGGACTCAACGGGCGGGGCGCGGCAACAAATGGCTCCGAGGATTCAGCCGGGCTCACGACGGACGTGGACGCTGGTGCGGGTTCGCTTTGGGAATCGTGGTTCATTCGAAATCCGTGGTGAATGGTTTCTGGAGTTTAAGGCTGTGCGCCTTGTAAGTGACGATCTGGGCGGTCCCAAGCACTGTTTCTTCGAGGCGAAGATCCACCTCGCGGTTATTGAAGGCATCGGCGGCCGGGGAGAGCACGATAAGCACAGTGGTTTCACGCTGGCGCGCTTCAGTCTCTTTGGAATCAAACGCCAGCGTCTTGATTTCGGACAGGCTGGTGCCGTCCTTGGCGAAGACGCCGACACGGAGGGTGCGGGGAAGAACCTTGGCGATGGCTGGCCGGTCCTGAAACAGCGCGATGGAAAGCTGCCCCGTGGTGATCTTGGCGGGCACGCGCAGCAGCTCCACCTCCACCCTCCCGGTGTCGTCCACCCGGGCCTTGTGGATTTTGACCACGGGAATCACCACCTCCTGAAGGCTGATGCCGCCGTGAACGTAGCGCATCCCAGAACCCTGGAGCGGAAACCGGCCAAGCGAGAGCGGAAACGCCGCCGACCAGTCGATGCCCACCCCGAGGGCGACGCTGTCAAAGACTTTGACTCTGGCGGCAGCCGGAATGCCGCGACCGAAGGAGAACCGCCGGTTGCGGAACGTCCATTCGCGGGCGGCGGGCAGTGGCGTGGCATCGTCTGCCGAGACATCATCCTGCTGGAAAAGGAAGCCGTGATCCGACGTGAGCAGCATATTGCTCCCGTTGATGTTCGCCACCTTCTTGATGATCAGGTCCAACTCTTCAAAGGCCTGTTCCACGGCATCGAATGTTTTGCCCTCCGTGCCGGGAGCATCGCCGATTTTATCAATGACATTGTGGAAAATGTAAATGACCTCGTGATCACGCATGAGCGCACGGCCATCGGTTTTGGTGTTCAGCTCCAGGAAATTCTCGGCCTGAATGGCGGTCCCCTTGCCGCCGCAGGCGAGACTTAAAATCTTCGCCCGGTTTTCGGTGCCGGTGGCGCTTTGGCCGTCCACGGTGACGGTCGCCGTTGCGGCGTCCACGGCCAACTGCTTGCCGGGCAAGAGCGCCGCCATGCCAAGCTGGGTGTAGGACGGCAGCACGCCCAAGACCGCGTCCACTTCGGCGGTCCAGCGATTGGCGGAACGCAGCCGCTGGGCGAAATCTGCCGCTGCCTCGTAACGCAGCGCATCGGAGATGATGACGAACACCTTTTGGTTCTTG
>CAIYYI010000469.1 GCA_903930345.1 uncultured Verrucomicrobiota bacterium | reverse complement strand
TGTCCTGGTAGAGTTCCGTGGGTTGTCCGCGATCATGCTGGTGAAAATGGGTTTTGGCCATTTCCACGATGGTCGGATCCTTGAGGACGCCCAGAACCGCCATGAGAATGCCGTCATCAATCATGGTTTCAAGGGTTGGTATCCAGATGCCAGTTCCCACCGGTGCCACATCGCTCTGTATGGCACCGCCAATGGTCTTCAGAATCCATCCCGGGCGGGAATTTTCTGATAGGTACAGGGCGTGTGACGGAATGATGCCATCGTGATAGGGATGGGAGGGACCGACGAGGATTTGGGCGGTATGGGTAGCCATGGATTTTATGTTGATAACATTTCCAACGCCAAAACGATGTTCGGGCGTTTTACAGAAAAACACTTTTGCTGCTGGAGCACATTGTACGTGACTCGTGCCGGTGAAACTGGTAACCAGCCGGGCTGTGACAAAAAAGCCTTCAGAACCAAAACGGAGCCTTGGGCGCGCGACTGGCACTCTGAATAAACACCCGAAACCGAAGACCCCGCTCGGTGTTTCGGCAAACACTTCAGCCGGTCGGGTCGGCATCTTTTGGTGGCACAGAGGGCAACTCCTGGCTGCCAGCGTTCCTTTTGAACAAGGCATTTCCGACCCGGTGGCAGTCAACGGCCCATTCGACCACGTTACGACTTGGCCGAATTTCCAGCGGCAGTATCCAGCGCTTGTGCCACTGGATTATGAGTCTGTGCCGCGCGGACGTGTCCTCTTCCTGAAGGAGGACAGGAAGTTCGTTGTTTACATGGACATGGCACTGATGACGACGACCGTGAAAAAGGCGGTCAAAGAGACCTTCACGCTGCCTGCGGGCCAGACGAGCTTCGTCCGGGAAGCACATTCACACTACATCACCGACACTGCGGAGTTGGAGCGGATCTTCCGGCGCTGATGGCGGTCGCTGGGGAATCCTTCTGGTTGGACCTCCAAATGATCCGCCCAGGTGGACTTGTCATGGCGGTCAACCGAACCCGATCCGCTGGTTTGGACCGGAAAAGGCCAGTTCATTGCTGGGGCAGTATAATTCGGCGAGGCTGAAGTCCGACTGATTCGATACCTTGGGCATCGTCAATCCCTTGGCCTCCACCAGCCTGAGCGCCTCCTGACGGTTCAGGCGGCGAAACTCCCGGGCTCCCAGCAAGCGACCAGGCCGAATAATGGCGGGGTCCAACCGGGTGAACTCCACATTGGTTGTGGCAATAACCTGCATTTCCAGGCAATCCCCAAGACAACCATCCGCAATGTTCAGAAGACTGCTCACCCGGTTTCGGGTGCCCCCAGCCCGGGTGAGGAGCAATTCCTCGGCATCCTCAAGGATGACAACCTTTTGCCGCCCGGGGAACCGGTTGGATTGCCTTGCCCAGAAACCGACGAAGGCCGGATTTGAGATCATCTCGGCGTTGGCCACCGGTATATAATAAAAGTTTGCGGTGGCGCACATCCGGGCCATCAGCGCACGAAGATAGCTGGTCTTCCCGCAGCCAGGTGGCCCGTACAAAATACTCAACCCGGTTGAGCCACCTTGCATCTTTTTCATCCACTGCTCTTCCCAGCCCGGAAAATCGTCCCCGTAATTCAGAGCCAAATCCCGGGTTTCGGCCGAAACCGCCCGATCCACCGTGACCCGCTGGGCGGTTGCCCCATCACCAGAGATGCTGATGACGTAGAAAATCGGTTTAGACGGTTCAGTTGACTTGAGGTAGCGGCGGAATTCATTTGCGCGGGACTCCGCCGCCTGTAGCGTCGGGGCGTACATTCTCAGATTCGGCGGGGAAACGAAGACGATAACGCCATCATCAAATTGGAACAAAACCATGTCAATGGATGGGACACCATAGCGGTTTATGCTTGTTTCCGAACGGATCAGGTGTGGGTAAAAATCCTGAACCAGATTTGCGACGTCGAACGGCCCCTCCAGCAGCACGCCATGGCAGGGACGGAGTTGAAGTTGTTCCAGCATGGGGTTTTGAAAGAACTGGGCATCACGCTCCATGGATCTTCCCCACGAGGAGTTGTTGTTTCCAACCGCGATGGATGGGTTTGAGGCAATGTCAAATATCGACGCTGGCAACCTTGGCCGTTCAGCACAAGGATCGGTTGGTTTGATCATGTTTGTGGGCATCATGGTTTGCTGGAAAAACGGTGTTCAACTCCCCGGTCTGTGACCATCACATTGGCCTTTCGGGGCCAGCGCAGTTCAAGTTTTCGCATGGTCA
>CAIYYI010000468.1 GCA_903930345.1 uncultured Verrucomicrobiota bacterium | reverse complement strand
TCCGGGGAGCGGGGCGGGTTGTTGTTGACCGTGGGCACGAACTTCACCGCCGCTTATAACCAGCAAATGGGTGAAGCGATGGAGCTCTGGAACGCGCACCGGTGGGACGAGGCCGTGCGGGCCTTCCGCAACATCCGGCAGAACCATTCCCAAAGCCCGTGGGCCGTCGAGGCCGAACTGCACGAAGCCTGTTACGCCAAGTTCAACGGCTAGAGTAGTTCAATTCAGGGGGTAGAGCAGTTTTCAAGGCGTCAAATTGGGAGTCATATTGTTTAGTAAAATGCACTTGTGAGAGAGGCGTCACGGTCACGTCACAGACCCCTCGAAATCCACATTCTCCCAGGCAATCGTCGTGCAATCCCCCAGCCGCTGCCCCGTAAACGCCCCCAGCATAATCGCCGTCTTCCATTCCCCCTCGGCATGCTCGATCAACCGCCCGACCTGCTCCCAGGAAAACGGCTCGCGCTTCGCGGGCTTCCTTCGGATTTCGGCTGGTCGGATTTCGGATTTCCATCCCATCCCCGCCCCCCCCTCACGCCACCTTCGGCATCGCAATGACATTCGCCGGAACCCGGCTCCCCGCTTCCTGCTCCAGGCACTTCTCTTCCGGCCTGATCGCGAACCACTTCCCCGCCGCCGCCGGTTTCACCAACTCCCGGTAATTGGAAAAGATGACCTTCGGACTGTTCCCCGCCTCCAGCGCCACCTGCGCCACATTCTGCGTCTCAGCGACCCGGTACGAGATAAACGAATGCCGCAACGCATTGCGCTTCCATTTCAGCCCCACCGCCTTCTGCCCGGCCAACCGCCGCAACTTATCACTCACCTGCTCGACCGCCATCACCCGCCCGGACTCCTGCTGCCGGGACGCGAGCCATTGATACAAATTCTCCGCCATGGGCACCAGCCGGCGGCTGGCCGTCTTGGCTTTGGTCGCCTTCACCTCGATCAACCGCCCCGCCAAATCAATCTCACCCCAATCCAGCCGCAAAATCTCCGCATGCCGCAACCCGGCAAACGCGCCAATGGCCAGGAACGGAACCATATCCTCCGGCGCATGCCGCAGCAGCTTGGCCATCTCCTCGGGTTGATAAAGACTGATCGGCTTGGCCGCCTCCTTGACCCGGGTCAACTCATCCGCCTCCGACAGCCCCTTGGGCAAATACCCCCGGCGCTGGGCGAAATGAAACAAATTCTTCAAATGCTTGCGCACATTATTCTTGGTCCGCCCCCCGCCCTTAAGCCCGAGGATATACGCTTGCATCTCCGGCCCCAGCACCATGGCAATGGGGCATTGGAACTTCTGTGCGAACTTCCGGAGCCGCCCGCGCATATCGCGCACATGCGCCTCGCTCAAGCCCTCGGCCTCCTTGGCGGCGGTCATCTCCTCGACCACCTCCGCCACCGTCCGGGCGGGCAGATGGCGCGGATGATGCCGGAGATAGAACTTAGCCGCCTCCAGCAGCGACGTACTGCCCAGGAGCTTCATGGCTTCCGTAAACTGCATGACGGCCATTTCGAGCGGCGTCCCGGCCTGTTGCAGCATGGCCAGGGACCGGACATACGCGGTCCGATCGGCGCTCGTCAACTTAAGCACCTCCAATTCCCCGGCGCAGATGCGATTGGCGACCAATTCCGCCTCCTGCCGGGCCAGCTGCAACTTGGCAAAAGATTTGCGTTGCCGTTTCCCGGCGAAGTAATAAGCGACGGTAAAAGCGTCGCAGCCATTGGAAGGAGTGTTATAGATTTTAACGCGGACATTACCCCGTTTAACGACCAGCGGAAACTTGTTTTTGCTCATGGGCGAATACTGTCAGTAAACTGTCAGTAAGTAAAGCCAAATCTGCAAAAATACAGAGCAAAAATCAATAAATAATATAGGCCGCGTGCCCTCACGCGGCGCTTTCGGTTCAAGGGCCCAATGCATGTGTAAAAGCGAGGGGCGGCTCCCCATAATTAGGCTGATAATTTACTGATAAAACCAGAAAGGAAAGGTAGGGCCGCGCTGTCCACAGCAGGCCGCAAGGTCTGCGATCAAGACCCACCCACATTCCCGGTCCGCTGGGGACAGCGGACCCTACCTA
>CAIYYI010000467.1 GCA_903930345.1 uncultured Verrucomicrobiota bacterium | reverse complement strand
CCATCCGGACTGAACTGCGGGGCAAAGGACGGCCCATTGCCCGTGGTCCCTTGAACAGCCGGGGCGTTCACCCACTGGGCCGGAAGCCACCCGGTGTTGGTCTGCGCCCCAGCCACCGTGGCGGCAACCAACAAAGCAAGGAAGCAACGTAAAAGGAGTGTTTTCATGGGTAGTTCTGTTTATCTCCGCGCCGGATGGAAATAGCGGTCTGTTTCGTTGGTGGTCATGCGCCAGGCCTTGGCGCCGGAGACGCCCTCCACATGGCCATCCATGAAGGCGAACGGAATGCCGGTGTCGTGCAGCTGGAAAGCTGTATTGGTGCCCGCCCCCTCCCCCGGGGTGAACCCGGCATCCGCCATCACCCAGGGGGCCAGTTGTGTCAGCAAAACCTTTTCATTGGGATTGGGCACGACATCCAACACCGCCCCCAATGGACCCACCTTGCCAAAACCAGGATGAGTCCACCGATTGATGCTGTAGTTGACACGCAAGATTTCGCCTTTGATACCGGTGTCGGGGCACCGATAGATGGTCGAACTGCGTTTGTAGCCGGTCCAAAGGGGAAAGTAGGATTTTCTGTTGCCAGTGGCATACCAATAGATGGAACCAGACTCTGAATGAATGGCATACAAGTCAGCATTGGTGGCGTAATTTGAGTCCGAAATTTCAGTGCCGACAACCAGATTGGTGCCAGGCCCTCCGGGGGCAAACACCTGGGGTGTGGCTAGGTTTCGGCCCGACATATTGTCAGATGGTGCCCAAGGCAGGCATAGCTCGTTGTCGTAGGCGTAAACCAGACAGGCCAGGGAAAGTCGCCCCATATTGCTCCGGCACAGAATGCTGTTGCTGGTCGTGGATGTCTGGCCTGCCCAGGGGAGGAAACAGACCAGCAGCAACGCCACGGATCCCATCGCCGTCACCACATCCAAACGGGTGAGGCCTGAGGCATTGGCTGGCTTGGATTCAGTCGGGGAAATATTCATGGCAGCACAATCAGCCGGTAAAATCGGTTGGTCACCGGAGTGGGGTCCACATAGACCTCCTGTTCGGCCTGGGCCAGCAAGTTGCTTTTCAGCACCCTCCACGACGGGTCTTGCAGACCGTTTTTGTATTCGATGCGGTAGGCTGTTCCCGGCGTCGCCTGCCAGGCCAGAGTCGAACTGGAGGTCAGGGAATCCACCAGAATGGTGGCGGCCAGACGGGAGGTGCCGCTGGCCGGATTGGTTCCCGCCTGCAGTTCCTGGAGATTGCTCATCCCATCGTGATCAAAATCCCCGTTGGCCGCCTGCTCCAGGGAACCAAAAAACGCCAGCTCCCAAGCGTCATTCAAGCCGTCGTGGTCCGTGTCGTCATTCACCAGGCGCACTTGGAAAAGGCTCAGGCACTGGTTCAATGGGGAGCCAATGATTTCACTAGGTCCGGTGGTAATGGTCAGCGTTTGATTATCGCCAGAAAAAACGGGCTCCATGGACCTGCCCTGTATGGAAGCATCCGTCGGGAACGCCTCTTGCAACACAATGGAGTTGCGCAAGAGCTGATCATAAAGCAGAACCCGCATGATGCCGTTGGTATGGGTCCGGTCCAAACGTTTGTGGATATCCGCATAAGCCACAAAACGACCATCAGAGGTCATTACGGGGAGCACGAAGGCACTGCCGCTGGACGACGTTTGGCTTGAGGGGCCACACTCATACGAATATTGGCGCAGTCGGTCCTTCAGGAAAACCCGGCCCGTCATCACAT
>CAIYYI010000466.1 GCA_903930345.1 uncultured Verrucomicrobiota bacterium | reverse complement strand
CGTCACCCTCAAGACGACACATTGATTGGCGGCCACTTTAGCCGGAACCATGCAGTTGAAAAAGGGCCACCGATTGGGAATTGATTGGTGGTAGATGAAAACAACGCAATCGTCGGGCACACGCCCGGGTCACCAATCGGTGGCCAAGACATTAGAATTTAAATCCAACGGCCAAGCAATCTCAATTGGTTTCACCCAGCAGCGGCTTTCGCCCCATGCTGGCAGTGCGGCGTTCTGGGGCTGGCTGCGACCTTTGAACTGGTGTCAGCAGTTGGCCGCCGTGCTGCCGCATCCGCGGCCCGCCTCGAACAACCACCTGCTGCCGCTGGACAAAGCCCTGGCGTTCATGCAGGGGCTGCTGTGCGATGCCCGCAAATTGACCCACGTCGCCTATCTGCGGCGTGATCCGCTCGCGCCTGAACTGCTGGGGATCAAACGCATCACCAGCCAGTCGGGGCTGACGCGCTTCTTCCAAGGCTTTGGCTCGGCGGGTGCCAACCTGCGGTGTTTTCGCCCGCTGTGGCGTTGGTGCTTGGACCGCCTGCCCAGCGCCAGGGGCGGCTATACGCTGGACTTGGATTCGACCCGCTTGCTTCATGAAGACGGCCAGCAAGAGGGCGTGGCTGTCGGGTATACCAAGCGGGGACTCAAGCCGTGCCTGCATCCGCTCCTGGCGGTGGTGGCCGAGGTGCGTTTGGTGGCCCAGCTTTGGCTGCGACCCGGCAACGCGCATTGCGGCAGCAACGTCCTGGCGTTTTTTCTGGATTTGTGGGGGCAGCTACCCCGGCACCTTCGCCTGCGCGGCGTGCGGGCCGATGCGGGCTTTTGTCTGCCAGCCCTGCTGGACTTGTGGGAAAGCCTGCACGTGCCCTATGTGGTGGTGGCGCAATTGAGCCAGCCGATTCAACGGCTCTTGCGCGGCGACCTGAAGTGGACCCCGACGGAGGTGCGGGGGACCGAGGTGGCCGAACTGATGTATCAAGGGCTGCACTGGGCCCAACCCCGGCGGTTGATTTTAATCCGGCACCGGGTGGCCGACAAAGACCGGGCGGGCGGCAAGCGGCTCCTGGACGTGCCCGGCTACCTCTTTCAGGCGCTGGTGACCAGTCTGCCGGGCCATACCAGCCCCCTGGCGGTGTGGCGTTACTACAATGGCCGGGCCGACTGCGAGAACGTTATCAAGGAGCTCCAATCGGGGTTTGCCTTGTCCACCCTTTGCCTGCGGTGCTTCTGGGCCACGGAGGCGGCTTTGTCGCTGGCCACCCTGACCTACAACCTGACGGTGCTCTTTCAGCGGCATCTCGGCTGGCGGCAAAAGGTAACCATCCAGAGCCTGCGCTTCTGGCTGTTTACGACTGCGGGCATCATCAGTCATCCAGCCGGGAAAACCACCCTCAAGCTGGCCGTGCCGCGCCGCGAAATAAACTGGTGGCGACGGCTTTGGGAGAAAATCCTGAGCCCGTTTCCCAATTGCAATGCAGTAGAAAATCGCCCGGTCTTCAGCGGCTAATTCCGCATGAAATATCAACTCCTACTGCATGGTTCCGGCTCAGACAAAGACGAATCGTCAGCCCGGCTCTAAAGGTCGAATCGCTGTGGGCCAGGCCATTTCGCAAAATGCAGACATTTACTATTCATTGGTCACCCGTTCCGCGGGCTGACGAAAGCTTGTCGCTGTTTGCCCTTTGGCCGGCACCGGTGAATCCCGATGTTTGTTTTCAGAAGGCGGGCTTCACAGACTTTGGTGATGGTTATGAGAAATGGGATGCTGATGCCGGTGGCGTGCTCACTCGTTTGCTTGGCGTGTTGGGCAGTTACGGGTCGCCACGTCTGCTAAGCAAGCCAGCGTCGAAGCTTCAGCCATGGTATCTACGCTTCTTCACCCAGCCAGAGGTCCTTGGTTTGCGCGAGCAGATTTAGTTTCCGCTCTTGTGGGATGATTTGCCGGATTGCATCGTTAGCTTCGGGGTGTCTGGAGTTTCCCTGCGCACCGGACGGGGCCACCACATTTTCTGGATTACACTTCCGCCGTCTGAGGCCGACTCATTTGCCGGTCTGGCTAGACGGGTAGCCGCCACTTATCCGGTCGTCAAGACAGACTTGCAGTGGGAGTATTTAGTATAACCCTGCGGCCAATCCTTAAAGCTGTCTGGTTCCGGGGCTGAGTATTGTCACCCAATATGCCCTGATCAAAATGACCCCGACTTTCATTCGCTTGTCCAAAAATCCCCGTGTTCAGCCATCACCGGTGGCCGTCCGCAAGAACCTGTCCGATCCCGTTCGTTGATATGGCTCGCATGTCCTCACGCGGCGTACTGATGGCACCTGCCGCCGCCCGACCCCGTTTCCGCTCGTAGTCCAGGCTTTAGCCTGTCCGCGTGGTGTACCCAGCTCCTCGCGGTCCGGAATTCCCTCAAGCTCGTGTGGCTCAATGTTGGTGGGTCCCGCTCTGCGGGACTGCCGAGCCGTCCCCGTCTTCAAATCCGCAATCCGCATTTGCATGGGCCGTCCCCGTCTTGGGCGCTGCCATAGCCGCATGCAGTG
>CAIYYI010000465.1 GCA_903930345.1 uncultured Verrucomicrobiota bacterium | reverse complement strand
TCGATCTCTTCATCATGAAACCTTTTTCCTAGCCACCCCCACCTCCCCTTGTTAACCTCTCTAACCCTAAACCGTTGTGGTATTGTAGGTCGGACCCATGATGAAGGATCCAACAAACGCCCGAGTTATCGTGACTGCCGTCCTCGGCGGATGGAATCGTGTTTCACCTCCATGCCCTTACGCCTGACGAAATCAAAATCGTGGAGAAGACCCGAGCATGAGTCGGCTTGCATCAGATATGGAACCGTCCGGATACACCACAAACCTTGAATATGCCATTTTAAAACTGCGCATGTTTTGCAACTATCCTGTGACAAGCAAGTTGCGTTCAATGCCTTGCCTTAACATAAATCCAAGGATTTGTCTTGACGCGCGGTATCAATTGATACCATATTGCTCACATGAAACGGCAGAACATGCGATTGGAAGGAGCAGGTAATGGCACAACAGGAGATACCAGAGCAGTGGCGAAAAGCCGTTTGTGCCGCACTGGCCAGTGGTGATGCCGCGCTGATTTACTGGGAACCGACTGGGAGAAAACGTTATGAGGCCATACCCGGTTGCGATTGGGCTTATGAGGCTCACGATGCATTTAGGCATTACCTTTTACAGCTACATCCGACAGGTTGCCATAAGGTTATGGATGTGCCACCAGGGGAGACTTACGATTTCTTCTTTCAATTTAAGGGCCGGAAATTTTACGGCAAAATTCTTTTACGCACGGATCGGAGACGCATAGTTGTCTTTTCGGCCCATTTGCCGGCATTTGCAAAGCTTTCATGCGAGATGGACGATTAAGCCAACGAATCCAACAATGAATACCAAGAGCGAGATTTTTGAGGTCTGCATTCCCAATTTTGAAGGTGATGGAATTGCCTGTAAAGTTCCAGTCACCATCCCACTTGAGTGGGATGATGAGCTTAAACTGTGGTTGATGGGGCCGGAGGCCAACCGGATTGTTGAGGACACCAAGGCTCGCCACATGGGTTTGCTGTTGCCTGACCAACTAAAAGAACTGCGCGAGCGTTACCACTACACCCAGAAGGAAATGGGTGCGCTGTTCCAAGTTGGCGAGAAGAGTTGGACGCGCTGGGAATCCGGCAAGCACCGCCCCAGCCGCAGCATCAATTTGCTGATCCGCGCGCTTTATGAAGGTGCCATTTCGGTCGATTACCTGCTCAAGCGCGCCGGGCAACCGTCGCGCGAGCAGATCGAAGCAGGTTCCTCCCCAGATTTGGCCCGCATCTACTTTTCTCATTTGAAAGTAACAGTTTAGCGAGTAGAGTCCAGCTTCGGGGTCAGACCTTCAAGGACTAAAATTTTGACACAGAAAAGCAAAAATTTTCAAACATAATGGGTGACCCCGCGTCCAAGCAGATCAAGGCACTATCACTTTGACGGCACATAGCGTTCATACTTGTAGGTCACCGGCTTGGTCTCGTTCGGTTCCAGCTTCACTTTCCACCGCAGGGTGCCTTCGCGTTCCAGCAGTTGCAGCCTGGCGGTGTTCACGCTGATGGTCCCTTCGTCCGAGGCGTTCAGAGGTTTGCCGGACACCCGGGCGGTGACGGCCACGGTGATCGCGGTCTTCTCAAAATTCCTGATCCGGAGTTCGCCCTGGAGGGTCACCAGGTCCAGATAAAATTCCCGGGCCGGCTCGTGCGCACGTAATTTGCGGTCCACCTCGGATTCGCTTTGCTCCTGGGCCACGTTGATCGCGGTGGTCACCGGCAGCTCCCCGGTGCCGTTCTTCGGCACGTACTTCAGCGTGTCCTCGCTGAGCGGGCCGCTCTGGCTCAAAGCCAGGCAGGGACCGGTCGTCCAGGCGGTGTCGGTCTGGTTGTGCAGCACCAGGTAATGCTGGAGCGCCTCGGGCGGCGACCACCGGTAGAGATGGCTGTAGCTGATCCTTTTGGTGAACAGCGTGACGATCGCTTTTTCCCCGCGCCGCAGGGTCATGTCCTTGCGGGTGTAAACCGTGAAGTCCGCCCCGCCCGCCCCCTCCATCTGCGGCAGGTTGCCCAGCGCCTCCCTGATGTCCCGGCCCGCGCCGCCGACCGGCTGCTCCACCACCTGGTCGAGCTGATTGGCTCGCACGTCATTGGCGAACGCCGCCCGGTTGGCGATCTGCGACATGATCTCCCGGGGCGCCACGGCCGCGCCGATGGTGCGGATCATCTGCCCCACGGCGATGGGGGCCAGATAATCCGTATGGGTGAAATGCGGCACCCCGACGACAAAGTTCACCTGGCAATGCACCAGATCCTCCGCCTCGTTGACCAGCGTGCCCCGCAGCGTCAGTTCCGCCGTGGTTTCGTCGAGGACTTTCAGGGTGTACTCGGGAATCCAGGTGACGCCCTTGCGCAGGTAGGCCATGCCGAGGGTCGCCTTGTCCGGGCTCTTGCCTCCCGCCCCCGTGGTGTGGATGCGCAGGGGGCGCTCCAGGATCTGCAGTTTCCGGATCCCCTCCAGCGGCACCGCAAAACTGCTGCTCTCGCTTTCCAGAACCACAAAATCCGGCCCCACGGAGACCAATTTGCCGGCGGCCGTGCGCTCCGCGCCTTTCTGCGTGTAAGTGAGGGCCAGCTTCAGGTACCGGCTGGCCTCCAGGCGTGCGCGCTTGGTTGCGGTGTCTTTGGCGGCATCCACACCGTCAAATTCCACCACCTCGCCCGGCCCCGCCCCCACGATATCCACCAATTCATCCGCCGCATGGGAATAGATCGCCAGCGTGCCGAATTGCGCCGGGGGCACCTCTCCGGCCACGCACCAGCCATCGCGCAGGCTCACGGCTCCCTCGCGCAGGAAGAAGCCCAGCCCGTTCTTGAAGACCGTCACGATGGCCACCCGGGGTTTCCAAAGGTGCGGGTTTTCAGGGTCGGACGCGGTGGCCTCCCCGGCGCCGAGTCGGGCGTGGCCGCAGGCCAGCAGCATGCTGGCGGCACTGAGGCATTGAAGGAGGCGGGTGAGGGTGGCCGGTCGATGATTTTTCATGCCGGCAGCCTACCACCCCCTTGGGTCGGCGTGGGTAAGCTGTTTGTAAACGCAGCGGCAAGGCCCCCTCCCGGTGCACCGCGTGCGGCGTTCTAATAAAGGGGGCGGCGGACGGCGAACGACCGCCCACGTTTTTCTGTCGCGGTGCGGCCGGTTACGTGGGATTGCCGGAGGCCTATTTGCCCGCCTCGATGCAATAGAGGTGCTTGAAGGTGCGCAGGAAAAGCTGGCCCTCGCTGAGGGCGGGGGAAGCATAGACCTTTTCCCCGATTTCATTGCGCGACACCAGCTCATATTCCGGCCCGGCTTTCACCACGTGGGCCACCCCGTCGTCATTGACGTAATAGACCAGACCGTTGGCCAGGACCGGCGAGGCATGGTGCAAGCCCATGCGGCTTTTCCATAGCACCTTGCCGGTGGCCGCCTCCAGGCAGTGACCTTCCTGGCTGAAGGCGGAGGTGAAGAGGTACGGTCCCACGCTCAGGAAGGAGGGCACGTACGGTGCCCCGACCTTGGAACTCCACACCACCTTGCTCTCGGTGACATCCCCCTCGCCATCGGGCCGGATGGCGATCACCACTTTGTCCGGCCAACTGCTGCCCGCCAGCACCAGGCCGCTCGCCTCATTGAAGACCGGGGTGGCCACGCTGTCGATCGACGGGCCATTCACACGCCACCATTGTTTGCCGGTGGCCGGATCATAGCTGCTGATGGAACGGTTGCCGGAAACGATCATCTGCTGGCGTCCGGCCATGGTGCGGATCAGCGGGGCGCTGTAGCTCTGGCTCGGGTTGTCGCGCATCGTCTTCCAGACCGTCTGGCCATCCGTGTCCTTGAGGGCCGTGATGAAGTTCTCGCCTTTGCTATCGCAGACAATGATCACCTTGTTCTCGTGCAGCACCGGGGTGTGGCAGAATCCCCACTGGCTCAGGAAGCCGCCGGGGCGCACCAGCCAGAGCTGTTTGCCGCTGAAATCGTAAGCCGCCACCACCACGTCTTTGCCATCCAGAAAGGTCACATACACGCGGCGGCCATCCGTCACCGGGGTACTGGAGGCGAAACTGTTCTCGCCATTCTTGGCCTCCAGCGGCGCGCGCAGGACGGTTTGCTGCCACAGGAGCTTGCCGGTGGCCCGCTCCAGGCAGAGCAACAGCCGCTCCTGTGTCTCCGGCAGGGCCGTGGTGAGGAACAGCCGGTCACCCCAGATGATGGGCGAGGAATGGCCCAGGCCGGCGATGGGGGTTTTCCAGGCGATGTTGTTGGTGCTGCTCCACTGCGTGGGAGCCTGCTTGTCCGTGGAAGTCCCGTCCCCGCGTGGGCCGCGCCAGCCGGGCCAGTTTTCGGCTCCCGCCGGGGTTCCCCAGATGCAGGCGGCTGCCGTCAGGGCGGCGACCAGGTGCGGAATCAATTTCATGCGCGAATCAAAGCCCACCCGCCTTCGAACGTCAACCGTCATTGCAGCCGGGGAATCCGAATCCGCCCGGCTGCTTGTGTGGGCCGTGGGTCCCCACGCGGCGTTCCGCCTTCCCCCGCAGACGGGTAATGCGTCGAAGATCCGGGAGATATTTTGCCCCACCAGGCTGGAAACCCAAAACCCGGCTGGTCCCGCTCTGCGGGACTGCCGAACCGTCAGCTTCCCCGTTTGTAGTCCAGGCTTCAGCCTGCCCGAGGGGGCTACCCAACCCCGCGAGGACCGCAATTCCCTCATGCCGGTTGGCCATCAGATTCCGCGCTCCGAGTTCCGAGTTCGGACCGGCTTCGGCAATCCGCAAACCGAAGTCCCTGAGCTGCATTCAAATTCGTCCATTCGCGGTTAAAAAATGATTTGTTACAGTACCCACCAAGTGATAAAGTCGAAGCATGAGCACCCTGCTCGAAATCGAAGCCGCCACTGAGGCCTTGCCGCCTGAACAAAAGGAAGAATTATTATTGTTTCTGGCCAAGCGCCTCCGCGCAGTTGCCGCGGATAAGCCCCACTCCAGACGCCAGATGACGCACGTTGAAGTTTTGGCCGCCATCGAATCCAGCCCAATCCGGTTCATGTCCAACTGGGATGCTTTGAAGGAGGAAGTGCGGTGACACTCTTTGATACCAGTGTCGTCATTGATGCGCGCGATCCCAACAGCCCGTTCCATGAATGGGCAAAACAGCAAATCGCCAAGGCCGTTGCCGCAGACGGGGCGGCAGTCAACACCGTGGTCATATCCGAGGCCAGTGTGCGTGTTGAAAAACGGGAACACTTTGCGCGCCATCTGGAAGAAATTGGCCTCACGTTGCTGCCGCTGCCGGTCGTCGCCGCCTTGCCTGCAGCCCGCTCCTATGCGGTTTATCTCGACCGGCTCAAAGCCGAAGGAAAAACGGCGAAGTCAAAGGTACCCTTGGGCGATTTTCTGATCGGCGCACACGCTGAAGCGCACGGAATGAAATTAGTCACCCGCGATCCCTCCCGCGTGTCTGCTTACTTTCCGCAGGTCGAATTGATTCAACCGTGAGCCCGGTTGCTTGTTGTAGGCCGCGTGTCCCCACGCGGCGTTCCGCCTTCCGCGCCGTGGAGAGTATTTCAGACCGGTGCTGTGAGCAGCCACTCGTAAGCCGGCTGGACCACCACATTGGGAGGCACCTGCCCGGGCACGCCATCCCGGGTCAGCGTGAGCAATCGCCGTGTGATCTTGGGATAAACCTTGGCTGCGTCCGCCAACGCCCGCACCTCCCGCTCCGTGGTCTCGGGCGTTCCCAGATCGGCGCAAACCTGTATCAGTTCCGGGGCTTCGCCCGGACGTCGGGCCAGGAAATCCACTTCAAATCCGTCGGGGGTGCGCACGTAGGTGACATCCATTCGCCGCCGCTCCAGTTCCATCAGCACCACCGTCTCCAGCGCGTGCCCGAGATTCGCCCGGCCAGTGCGGTCAAATACTGGGATCAAACCGGGATCCACTGGATACGCCTTGCGCGGATTGACCATCCGCTGCCGTTCCGATCCCGTTTCCAGACAGATCGTCCGCACCAGGAAGCAGTCCTCCAGGTGCGACAAATATGCGTGCAACGAGTCCTTCGAACTCCTCACGGAGAATAACATGGTTAAATCTCCTTTTGCAAAGGAGAATCTATGCCATTCGCTTGACATGCCCCCCTCCATCCTCGATGTCCTGGGCTGATATTTCTCCGCTTCGGGCAATGCGCCGAAGATCCGGGAGATATTTTGCCCCAGCAGGCTGGGAAACCAAAACCCGGTTGAGCCCGCTCTGCGGGACTGCCGAACCGTCAGCTTCCCCGGTTGTAGTCCAGGCTTCTGCCTGCCCGAGAGGGTACCCCGAGTTCGGCATTCCGTCTCGTTGCAGGCCGCGCGACGAGGGTTAAACTACTAAAGAGAAACATTTTAGTATTATGTTGCACATTTACTTCGTTCTACTAAACTAAACTGAATTAGTAGAACAATGACAAGAAACCGATGCGCATCCCGCAAACACCGCCGAAACTAAACGAGCTGATGGCTGAGGTGAAGCCGCCCGAGCGGCTGTTGCAGCTCTTTTCCCTGCTGCGGGAGGCGAAGACGCAAAGGCACTACCTGCATTGGGACAGGCTGCGGCATTACACGCCGCCACCGGGTGTCACCCACCGGGAGTGGTGGATGGTACAAAAGCTTTCCCGAATGGATGCGCTGAAACCGATCCCGCTGAAAGGCGCGGCACGGCAGCCCTTTCAGTTCGCGGTCACGGAATTGGTGATGGAGGAACTGCACCAGATCGATCTCGGCGCGGGCGGGCTGGTGAGCATCCCGGAGCCGATCACGAACCCCCAGACGCGCGATCGGTACCTGGTGAGTTCGCTGATGCAGGAGGCGATCACGTCCAGCCAGCTCGAAGGCGCGGTGACGACGCGAGAGGTGGCCAAGGAGATGATCCGTTCGGGCCGCAAGCCGCGCGACAACAGCGAGCAGATGATCCTGAACAACTACGTGACCATGCAGCGCATCCGGGCGCTGAAAGCATCGGCGCTGACGCCGGAACTGGTGTTTCAGATTCACCGGTTGGTGACGGAGAAAACACTGGATGATCCGACCGCAGCGGGGCGATTTCGCCGCGCCGACGAGAATCGGGTGGTCGGTGATGACTTCGGCGAAGTCTATCACACACCGCCTCCAGCAGAGGAACTGACGGAGCGGATGGCGGCGATGTGCGCTTTCGCGAACGGCGAGACACCGGGGCACTTCGTGCATCCTGCCGTGCGGGCGATCATCCTGCACTTCTGGCTGGCCTACGATCATCCCTTCATGGACGGCAATGGGCGCACGGCGCGGGCATTGTTTTACTGGGCCATGCTGCACAGCGGCTACTGGCTTTTCGAGTTCATCTCGATTTCCAACATCCTGCGCAAAGCACCGGTGAAATATGGCCGGTCCTTCCTCTATACGGAGACGGATGATAACGATCTGACGTATTTCATCATCGCCCAGACGCAGGTGATCCGTCGGGCGGTCCGCGAACTGCATGCTTACATCGGGCGAAAAACGGCTGATTTGAAGGACGTGGAATCGCACATGCGGGCGCTGGATTTGTTCAATCATCGGCAGGTGGAGATTATTCGCAACGGGCTCAAACACCCCGGGCAGCGCTACACCTTCGCCAGCCACCAAAAGAGCCACAACGTGGTGTATCAAACAGCCCGCACAGACCTGCTCAATCTGGGCGAGCGCGGTGTTTTGGAGAAACGCAAGAAGGGCAGGCAAATGGTCTTTGTCGCCCCTGCGGACTTGTCGGCGCGACTGCTGAAACTGGAGCAGGAGGCAGGTGCATGAGTCTCAACGAATCCATTGTCGAAGACGGCGCCCCCGAATCGTTCGGGGGGAGTTGGGCTATGAGGTCGGGCACGGGCGGCATCTCGCGCCATCAAACCGAAATATTAAAATAAATTGTTGTCACTTGTAGGTGTGTAGCATAATGATCGCATCTGAATGCAGACCAGGTTCGACTGGTCGGAGCACCTGGTTTTTTGCACGTCAAGTCTTGTGCGGCAAAAGGGTGCCCACGGTTAATTTAAATTCAATGATATCGACTGGGGTGCACACTGCATGGTCACGCACAGAAGGGCTGTAATGTTCACAACAATTCGCAAGATCATGGGTTTGATTGCTGCATCCAACGGCAAGAACCTCCTGAATGGCCTTTTGGCTGGAATCGTCTCTGTGGCGTGTGCAACCACTGTGGACGCTGCTCCTTATAACCCCGACACTGACTGGATGAGAAAGGCTCGGTTGGGAGCTTTCGTGCATTTCTTGCCGTCAACAACGTCTCAATTGGCCGCAGTCGCTCATTTTGACACGGAAACATTGGCTGACCAACTTGCAAACATTGGAGCAGGATACCTCGTCATCACACTCGGCCAAAACTCCGGTTACTACATCGCCCCCAACAGCCGATATTCCCAAGTCACCGGGTACCTGCCAGGAGAGAGGTGCTCGACTAGGGATTTGCCCATGGACCTTGCTGCTTCTCTCTCCTCCAGAGGGATCAAACTCCTCCTCTACCTACCTTGCCAGACTCCTTGCGCTGACCCTCAAGCACAAAAGGCGTTTGGCGTCGCAGAAGGTGTGTGGAATGCTCCCATCAACATCGACTTTGCGCTTAGGTGGGCAGAAATAATCCAGGAATGGTCTGATCACTACAGCACAAACATCGCGGGCTGGTGGTTCGACGGAGGCTACGCTAGCGTAGGGTTCAACGACGACATTGCTCAAGTCTATTCCAAAGCGGTGAAACATGGGAACCCAAATGCAATTGTTGCCTTCAATCCAGGGATACTGGTTTCACACCTTGCAGGAGCCGAAGATTACACAGCAGGGGAACTGAATGAGCCCTTCGGCTGGATTCCGAAGTGCCGGTGGCTTGCGGGGTCACAGTGGCATGCATTGACTTACCTGGGGCATGGCTGGGCTCTGCGCGATCAGCGCTACCCCACTCAGGACTGGGTCAATTGGGCGCAGCACGTTGTCCTCGGAGGAGGAGTGGTAACCCTTGACATGGGGCCAAACTGGGAGAGCAGCCTTGGGCCAATCGGTTCCTTGTCAACGCTCCAGATGAATCAGTTCCTGGCCATCAAGAACTCGCTGCCCGTTGCTGACCGTGATCCAGTTTGTGACAATTCGTTCTTCAATGGCAGTTTTGAACTGCCGGGAGGAGCAGCTAATTCCTTCACTGGTGTTTCGGGAGGCTACCCCGGGTGGACTGTCGGCGGAACATACGGGGTTCGCTGTTTCTACGGCATGCTGCCTCCGATTTTGGATTTCCCCCCCATCGACGGCTCCTACCAGATATCCTTCAATGATGGAGGTGGGCCATCTGGAACTTGGATTCGACAAACCTTCGAAACCTTGCCAGGTGAATCCTATATTGTTACCTTCTTTGTCGGGGCCATCGGCAACCCGCAGCATCAATTGAACCTCACAGTCTCTGCTCGGGCAGATGACGGGACACCCCTAGGACATCTCGTTGCCAGGCCTCCAGGACATGGTTACGGAACTAAACAAGAATTCGGATTCAAGGCTAAAACGACGTCCCTCACCATCGAGTGTCTTGACACATCCACGGGGGACTTCTCGGGTTCAGACTTGATGTTGGATTCAGTTCAGGTGGCGTTGGTCCGCCCAGCATTGTCGGTGCGCGCGTCAGAAGTGTCCGAAGTCGCTGTTTCATGGGTCTCAGAAGTTGGGAGACAGTACCAACTTCAGTATCAAACCAATGCTTGTTCCGGAGTATGGATAAACCTTGGATCACCACTATCGGGAAGCGGTGGGGCACAATGCATATTTGACAACACATTGATCGACCAATCGAGAGTTTATCGAGTGCTCAAAATCGGATTGTGACCCTGTCAAATTGAACAAAAAATGCTTCTTTGACGGTCCACTATCTCCCATCAACCAAGAGCCACTTCAAGCAGCGCCGGGTTTCACCGTTGCCGTCCGTGAATGCAAACGGAAAATCGCTGAAAAACCGGCGCGGTCGGATTCCGCATTCCCATCAGGGGAATGGCCGCTTGACTGTGCTTCTCTCCGCCTTACCATGCCATCCGTGATTGCCCTTTTCGTTTTCCTCCTGAGCATTGCCTGTGCCCTGGCCGGGTCAGTGGTTCATTATCCCCTGAATGAGTCCAGCGGCAATGTTGCCAATGATGTCAGCGGTAATGCCCTCCATGCGTATACGACCAATGCGGCTCCCGGATGGCGCCCGAGCCAGGGGATGATCGGGGGAGCCGTCGAATTCGCGCCAGCGACCAGCGGCGATGTCAGCCAGATGTTTTATGGCGCCGCCAGCAGCACTCCTGGGCATCCTTTCAGTCTCTCGGCCTGGATCAAGACCACTTCATCCGCCGCCAACAACAAATGCGTCGTGTTCTTTGGCGATGGCACGGCTGCAAGCAGTTACTACACCTTGAACGTCAGTTCGGCGCAAAAGGTTCAGGCCAATGCCCGGAACGCCACGCTCGTCAGCGCGGAATTTGGCACGGTCATCAACGACGGCAACTGGCATCACATTGTCGGCGTCTATGCCGGCACCGGCACCCGAAACCTCTTCGTGGATGGCGTGTGGCGGACGACGAACACCAACAGCGTGCCGCTGGCCAACCGAAATCGTTTCGGCATCGGTGCGCTGACCCGTGGAGTGCCCGCCGATCCCTTTACGGGTTGGATTGATGATGTGGGTCTGTGGAACGAATCGCTCAGCACCAACAAGGTGGCCTTGCTGAACGGGCTGGGGCGCATGGCCCAGGTGGCGTTGAGCGATCCCGGGGTGGATGCGGTCCTGGGAGTTTTCAATGCGCAGTCCGGTTCCGTGGGTGCCGGCCCCTATTCCTGGACCTATGCCACGGGGTTAAGCGGCGGCATTGGAGCCATGGGCACCAATAACGGCAGGCCATTCATCGTGCTGACATCCGATGGGCGGGGAGTAAGCGGACAACGGCGCGCGGGGGTTTCCGTTTCCCTGGTCTCCCCGGTCAACCACGCGGAGTTCAACATCGGAGCGCCCATTCCGATTGAGGCGACCATCACAACCAACTTTGCGGCCTTGCAGCGCGTTGATTTTTATACCGATGACAACC
>CAIYYI010000464.1 GCA_903930345.1 uncultured Verrucomicrobiota bacterium | reverse complement strand
TTCGCTCAACGCGGTGCCGAATCCGAGTGAAAAGGTCCTGCTGGCGCAACTGGCCCCCTGGGTGATGCCCGACGCCGGGTTCACCCCGGGTCCGGAGAATGCCGCCAATATCATGTTCCAGATGCACGACACCGGCATCCCGTTCGCCTTCATGGACGGTCACGTGGAGGGCATCTCCGCCGCCAAAGCCTGGCGCATGACCACCAACGAAACCGACCGCTATTTCCATCCGGCGCGGAAATGAGGGCCTTTGCCAGAGCAATGGTCTTTTTCCCAGCCATTGTCGTCTGAACGTTGTGAGTGTGCCTGGGATGAACGCAATAACGCAACGCCCGCCCGAAAAATCAGGTTTGTATTGACCAGGGATTATGGGTTTAACTGGAGGGCATGCGATATCAGGCGATTCCAGCGAAACTTTTTGAGGCCAACCGGGCGCGGTTAAAGCAGCAGATGCTGCCCAACGCGCTGGCCGTGGTGAATGCGAACGACGTGCTTCCCACCAACGCCGACGGCAGCCTCGCCCACCAGCCCGCCTCCGATCTGTTCTACCTCTCCGGCGTGGAGCAGGAGGAGAGCATCCTGCTGGTTTATCCGGACGCCGATGAACCCAAGCACCGGGAAATCCTGTTTTTGCGGGAGCCGACCGAATTGATGGAAACCTGGGAGGGCCACAAGCTCACCAAGGCCGAGGCCACCCAGCTCAGCGGCGTCCAGACGATCATGTGGCTGGGTGACTTTCCCAAGATGTTCCACCGGCTGATGTGCGAGGCGGACCAGGTGTACCTGAACGCCAACGAGCACAAGCGGGCCGTGGTGGAGGTGGAGACGCGGGAGGCCCGTTTTGTGGCGGATTGCCAGCGGCGTTATCCCCTGCACGCCTACCACCGGCTGGCGCGGCTGATGCACCGCCTGCGGGTGGTGAAATCAGCCGAGGAGATCGCGCTGATCCGGCAGGCCAGCGCCCTGACCGGGGCCGGTTTCCGCCGGGTCCTGAAAATGCTCAAGCCGGGCGTCAACGAGATGGAGGTGGAGGCCGAATTCGCCCATGAGTTCATCCGGCGCGGCGGCAGCTTCGCCTACCTGCCCATCATTGCCTCCGGGTTGAACGCCTGCGCGCTGCACTACATCCAGAACTCGGCCCCGTGCAAAACCGGGCAGATGCTGCTGCTGGACGTGGCCGCCAAATACGCGAATTACAATTCCGACCTGACCCGCACCATCCCGGTCAATGGCCGTTTCACCCGCCGCCAAAAGCAGGTCTATCAGGCGGTGCTGCGGGTCTTTCGCGCCATGAGCCGCGCGCTGGTGCCCGGCAAGCGGACCAAGGAATGGCAGCGCGAGGCCGAGCAGATGATCGAGAAGGAGCTGGTGGATCTGAAGCTGCTCTCCCTGGCGGAGATCCGGCGGCAGAACCCGGACAGCCCGGCCTTCCGCCGGTACTTCATGCACGGGGTGGGGCATCCGATCGGGCTGGATGTCCACGACGTGGGCCTGACCACGGAGCCGATGCAGGCGGGCTGGGTGATGACCTGCGAGCCCGCCATCTACATCCGCGAGGAGGGCTTTGCCGTGCGCCTGGAGAACACCATCCTGATCGGCGAAAACGGGGTCAACACCGACCTCATGGACGACATCCCCATCGAGGTGGATGAGCTCGAGGAATTGATGGGCCGGCGGTAGAGGTCCGCCTTACCAGCAAAGAATGGTCAGCTTCTTGGGGCCGTGCGCGCCCAGGACCAGAATGCGCTCAATATCGCCCGTGCGGCTGGGGCCGGTGACGATGGAGATCATGCTGGGATATTGGCCGCTGTAGCGCTGTTTGAGCAGGGCAAAGGCATCCGGCAGGCCGGGCACCAGCTGCTCGCGCCGGGCCAGCACCACGTGGTGCGGGGGCAGCACCGAGAGGGCGCGCCCGCCCGCGCTGCGGCTGGTCACCAGCACGCTGCCGGTTTGGGCCACCAGCGCATCGCACTCGGTCAGGCCGGCGTCGCAGCTCTCCAGGTCATCCGCCGAGTACCCCTTGTCCACCTGGCAGACGGGCAGGTTCATGGTCGCACACGCCGATTGGGTGAGGCGCCCGTGATGCGAGCCGACTTTCTGCCAACGATCGGCCAGCTTGATCTCGTTGAGCTTCTCGTGGGCCTGGCGCTCGTTGTCGAACAGGAAAAAGTCCGCCTTCAGGTCGGCGGCGTTCCGTTGGAACAGGGCCAGGTTTTCGGCGAAATTACGCCCCACAGCCGGCAGCACCCGGCGGAAATCGTCCGGCTGGGGCCGGTGGGCCAGGTGATGGGCCGCTGCGTGCTCCGGGCGTCTGCCGGGCCGGGTCAGGGCCTGCTGGATGCGGTTGAATATCTCGTTGCGTTCACTCATGCGCGATTCCTCCACCATTCCTTAAAGGACTCCCGGGCCATGGGCGGCAGGTCACGGGTCTTCGTCCACGCGTAAGCGGGATCCAGCCGGGTGCCTTTGATCAAACCGTGAAACACCTGGCCGATGCGTCCCCCCTTGGTGACCAGCTTCCAGAGCAATGGCCGGTTGGCGAACGGGGCAAACAGCTTGAAGGCGATTTTCTGCCACCACACCGGCTGCTTCACGGACGCGTTGCGCCGGTTTTGCAGCAGGTGGTGGTGCAGGTCGATCTGCACCGGGCAGGCCTCCGTACACGCGCCGCAGAGGGAGGAGGCAAAAGAGAGATGCTGCCACTCCGCCAGATCCTTCAGATGGGGCGTGATCACCGCGCCCACCGGGCCGCAATAGGTGGTGTTGTAGGTGTGGCCGCCCACGTTGCGGTAAATGGGGCAGACGTTGAGGCAGGCGCCGCACCGGATGCACTGCAGCGAGTCCCGCTGCTCCGGGTCGGCCAGCAGCTCGGAGCGCCGGTTGTCCAGCAGCACCACGTGAAAGGCCTCGGGTCCGTCCGCCTCGCCCGGCTGGCGGGGGCCGCCGTACAGGGTGTTGTAGCCGCTGATCAACTGCCCCGCTCCCACCGTGGCCAGCATGGGCAGAAACAGTGCCAGATCCTCCATCCGGGGCACCACTTTCTCGATGCCCAGCAGCGTGATCATGGTCTTGGGCAGCGCGGCCGTCAGGCGGGCGTTGCCTTCGTTCTCTGTGATGGAAACCATCCCGGTCTCCGCCACGGCAAAATTCGCCCCGGTGATGCCGATGTCCGCCTCGATGTATTTGCGGCGCAGCACCCGGCGGGCGATCATGGTCAGCTCCTCGGGGCTGTTGGTCGGCTCGCTGCCCAGCTCCTTGTGGAAGAGGTCGCTGATCTCCCCGCGCGTGAGGTGCATGGCGGGAAAGACGATGTGGTACGGAGCCTCCTTGCGCAATTGGACGATGAACTCGCCCAGGTCCGACTCCACCACCTCAAAGCCAGCGTGCTCCAGGGCTTCGTTAAGGTGGATTTCCTCCCCGGTCATCGCCTTGGATTTGACGATCACCCGGGCCTTGGCCGCCTTGATGATCCCGGTGATGATCCCCCGCGCCTGCTCGCTGTTGGAGGCCCAATGCACCTGCGTGCCCCGGGCTTCCAGGTGTTTGACAAATTGGTCCAGGTGCTGGTCCAGGTGGTTCACCGCCTCCCACTTGATGTCCGCCGCCTGCTGGCGCGCCCCCGCCCAATCCTGGAACGAGGCCTTCTTCTCATCCCGTTTGACCTCGTACTTGCCCATGGCCGTCTGGATGAGCTGGCGATGGCGCAGGTCGCCCGCCACGCGGGTGGCGTCGTGCTTGAAATCGGTGGCGGGAGTATTCATTGGCTGACCAGGATTTCCGCGAGGTGGATGGTTTTCATTTTCTTGCCCTGGCGATCAATCAGGCCCTGCAGGTGCATGAGGCAGCTCGAATCGTTGGAGACGATGTACTCGGCCGGCGTCTCCAGGGCGGAGGCGCACTTGACCTCCCCCATGGCGGTGGAAATCTGGGGGAACTTGGCGGAGAACGTCCCTCCGAAACCGCAGCAGGTTTCCGCCGCGGTCATCTCCACCAGCTCCAGCCCCTTCACCTTGGAAAGCAATTTGCGCGCCGGCTGCTTGTTATCCAGCTCGCGCAAGCCGTGGCAGCCATCGTGAAAGGTCACCTTGTGGGGGAACCGGGCGCCGAGCTCGGTGACGCCGAGGCGGTTGGCGAGGAAGGCGGAGAATTCATAGCAGCGGGGTGCCACCGCCTTGGCCAGCGCCTCATGCGGCGTGCCGGCAAACAGCTCCGGGTAAAACACCTTGATCATGGCCCCGCAGGAGCCGGAGGCGATCACCACCACCTCGGCATCCTTGAGCTGTTCCAGCACCTTGTGGGCCACGGAGCGGCTCTCCGGCCAATAGCCGGTGTTGAAGGCGGGCTGGCCGCAGCACGCGGGCGCTTCCGGGCAGGCGACCTTGTGGCCCAGCTTCTCCAGGATGCGCACCATGGCGATGCCCACCTGCGGGTAAAGCAGGTCCACAAAGCACGGAATGAACAATGTAACCGTCATGTTGTTGGCCTGTTTATCTCAGGAATCTCGCCGCACTGCAACTAGGGAAAAGCATTGCAGAATGAAAATCGCCAACGCATCCTTGGCGCATGAATCCAAGGCCTTATCTGGCAGCCATCCTGCTGGCTGCCGTTTTTGGCTGGCTGGCGCCTCTGCCGGTCCGGGCGCTTTCGGTGGCTGATTACACCGTGCAGGTCAGCGCCCGCGTGCAGACGAGTCCGCCCCAGATCACCCTGTCCTGGCCGGCGGATGTCGATGCCCTCACCTATACCGCCTACCGCAAGGCCCGCAACGACACCACCTGGGGCACCGGCATCGTGCTGGCCACCAACGCCACCAGCTATGTTGATGCCAACGTCGCCGTCGGCCAGACCTACGAGTACCGGATCGTCAAGTCCGCCCGGGAGGGGACGACCGGTTATTCCGGGTACGGCTATATCTACGCGGGCATTGAGGCGCCGCTGGTGGAGGACCGGGGCAAGGTGGTCCTGCTGGTGGAATCCACCTACGCCGCCGCCCTCAGCAACGAGCTCTTCCGGCTGGAAATGGACCTGGCTGGCGATGGCTGGACCGTCCTGCGCCACAATGTCTGGCGCACCAACACCCCGCCCCAGATCAAGGCCCTCATCACCGCTGATTACTACGCCGATCCGGCGAACGTGAAGTCTGTCTTCCTCTTCGGTCGGGTGCCTGTTCCCTATTCCGGTTCGCTCTGTCCGGATGGCCACGGCGATCACTGCGGCGCCTGGGCGGCGGATGTCTATTATGCCGACATGGATGGCACCTGGACCGATAGCTCCATCAACTCCACCAACGCCAGCCGCCCCGAAAACCGGAACGCGCCCGGCGATGGCAAGTTTGATCAGACCACCCCCCTTTCCAACTTTGAACTGCAGGTGGGGCGGGTGGACATGGCCAACCTTTCCTCGTTTCCGGAGGGCGAGCAGGAGTTGCTCCGGCGCTACCTGAACAAGCACCACCAGTTTCGTCTCGGCTATTTCAATCCCCCGCGCCGGGGGATTGTGGATGACCACTTTGGCACCTTTGGCGGGGAGGCCTTTGCCGGCAATGGCTACCGCAATTTCGCGCCGTTCTTTGGCGCGACCAATATTTTCGCCAAACCCTGGTTCTCCACCCTGGCCTCCAACAGCTACCTCTGGGGGCACGCCTGCGGGGGCGGTAGCTACACCAGCGAGAGCGGGGTCGGGGTCACGGCGGATTTCGCCCGCACCAACACCCAGGTGGTTTTCACCATGCACTTCGGCAGTTACTTCGGGGATTACGACTCCGCCAACAACCTGATGCGCGCCCAGCTCGCCAACGCTGGCGGCGGCCTCACCTGCGCCTGGGCCGGTCGCCCCCACTGGCAGTTCCATCACATGGGCCTGGGAGAAACCGTCGGCTTCAGCGCGCTCATGACGGAAAATTATAACGGCTCACTCTACACCGGGTATCGCAGCGTGCATGTCAACCTGCTCGGGGATCCCACGCTTCGCCTGCATGTGGTGATGCCTCCCTCCGGCCTGGTGGTCACCCCGGGCGCGGGAACGCGCGAGCTGCGCTGGCAGGCCTCGCCGGACACCGTGGCCGGTTACCACGTTTACGGAGCCGCCGCCCCGTCAGGGCCGTTCCAGCGCCTCAACGCCAGCCTGGTCACCCGCACCAATTTCCAGGATGCCGCCGCCCTCAGCTCCCTCTACCTGGTGAAGGCCGTCAAGCTGGAGTCGGGCGGCAGCGGCACCTATTACAACACCAGCCAGGGTATCTACGAGAATCTGGCCGGCACCTTCAGCCCGCCGAACCTCGTCCTCACCGGC
>CAIYYI010000463.1 GCA_903930345.1 uncultured Verrucomicrobiota bacterium | reverse complement strand
GATTCTCGTTTTCAAAGCAGCAAGGTTGTCCTCATGGCTGCGGGGAGATAAAGATGCCAGTGCCCGTGGCCGCCGGCGTGGAGACCTGGGTGGTGGAGATCTGGGCGGGAATGCCTCCGTGAGTGACATTCAGGAGATAGTTGACGTGGCCATTGAGCACCGGTTGCCCGGTGTTGGGATTCGGCGCCAACTGTCCGGTCTGACATTGCAGATTGACCCGAGATCCAGCCGGAAAGTGGATATCATTCAGAATGATGGTGTGCGCCTCCAAATTCACGCTGGCCACATCAAGCAGGGAATTTCCAGCCGAATACCACACTTTGGTCAGATCGATGGTGTCTGCTGTTTTGAGGGAGAGCGAGTCCATCGGGGAAGTGAGATAAACAGTGTTCAAGGCAATATTTTGGGCCGCCTCAAACTCCGCCTGCCGTGTTCCGTTGAGTTGCACGTCAAAGGCCTCAATGCTGCCTCCCAGATCATACGCCGCATCCAGATAAAGAATGGCAGGGGAGTTGATGGTGCATGAATCCAGGCGTATTCCCTGGCCAAACAGGCTCACCACATTGCCAGAGGTGATCACGCTGCCGTCGAGCGACAATGCCCCATCCACACGAAAGACGATATCACGGCTGTTGGAAAAGCTGGTGTTGTTGAAGGCGGTATCCACGCCCGAGCTTAGGGCAAGGTAACCGCAATCAATGACATTCAAGGCCGATCCGGGGGGCATGCTGAGCCCGCCTTTTCCCGCCAGGTGCAGGGTAAAGTTGGGATCAGTGGGAGGCACGGCGCTGAAAAGCGTCAGGTTCCCCTCAATATTCAGCGCCCCCGCAGCCAGAAAAACAAAGTCGGCATAACCGCTCGCTGTCCACTCGCTCAAATCAATCTGCGGCGTGTTGATCGTCAGGGTGCGTCCCAGAAAGCCCAAGGCATTGGGCGGGCTCTCAGGCATAGCCGCCAAGTATTGAAACGGCTCCAATACCAAGTGGCTTCGGTACAGGTTCCGGTCCAGCAGCGCGGTGCCAATCGTGCCATCAATTGACAAGGCCTGGTGGTTGAAGGTCCATTCATCAGGCGTGCTCTCAATCCGCTTCTCCAAGACATTGCTATCCACCACCTGTACCTGTTCTTCCGTGGCATAGTTCCCCACCAGTTGGCCGGTGTCCTCCGCTTCGCCCACCTCAACCAGATGCTCCTGTTCCCTGACTGCCTCGCTGATTTTGCCCAAGGATGGCAAATCTGCCTTGAATCCTTGAACGAGCTTGGAGCTTTTCACGAGATGACCGAGATTAATTGAGAGGAGCGGCCCAAATCTTTCCGCATTGGGCAGGATGAACAGAAGTTGCCCCGCCACCAGATTGCGCCGTGCGCCACCGGGCAGCTTCACCTGGGCCTTCCCTTCCAGAACGATCACCTTGAATCCTCCGTTTGCGGTGGCCGACACAATCAAGGTTGTCCCTAAAACAGTCGCCGAAGCCCCTGCTGATTTAACGGTTCCACCGCCTTTGCCCTTGGGTGAGTGGAACAGCAGGCACCCCTGTTGCAGATCCACATTCCGACCAGTGGGCTCAAAGGAAAACACCGTGTTGGCTCCCACTCGCGTAAGAGTCTGGTCCATTGCGGTCAGCTCAGCCCTGGAACCGGGTCCGGTCCGGAGGATTTCCGGCGATACAAAATCAGTCTTGAGTTGGGCTGCCCGCACGGCTTTGGTTTGCGGCTCCATCACCGTGACCTCATTGATCACTTGGGTGAACTTGCTTAGCCTGAGGTCCAATCCTGCCGCTCCCGCCAGAAGAGCATGACAGGTCAGGCATAAAAGCAGTAGGATTCTGGTGTGGTTCTCCACTGGAAACTAAGTGGTTAAACAACGATGACGCTCATCGGGTTGCATGGACCCAACCTAAGCGGGGCGGTCGGCCAAGGCAAGACCCGTTTTGGATGTTGCCTGACCCTGGAGAGTCTAAGTCTTTGTGCGAAAAGCATCTTCCGGTTTTTGTTGGCACACGACCATGCTCCAAAGCAACTGTTGCTATCTGGGTTGGGCTTTGAAAACCAGCCGATAGATGCCGTTGGCGGCGGGAGCCTCGGGAATGGGGACCAGGATGAAATCATCGGTGATGACCGGGTGCAGTCCAACTCCCTCCACAAGAGTGGCGGCTTTGATCCGGTGCGGGAGGTATTGGAGGATCGGCCGGCCTCCGCGCTGGGAACCGTTCTGATTCACCGGGGCAAACGTCTTTTCCCCCTTTTTCGGCTTGATCTCAAATGTCCAGGTGCCGTTGGTTTCCTTCAGACTCTGCTCCCAGTTCAGGTCGCCTCCGGCCATCCGGGCCACCCAGGCCGGGTCGCCATAGAACGCGACGGTATCCCGGTCGTAAACGAGGCCGCGGGCGTCGTTGGCGTTCAAATGCATGGCTTCGGCTTCAGGGCTGGGCTTGACCGGCGCGCTCAGCTGGCCGTTGGCCTCCTGACGCGCGTCGGTCAGGCCGGGGAAGCAGGTTTGCAACCGGTGGATCAGGGCCGCCTGATTGGCAAAAAAGGCCTCCGCAAAGCTGTGGCGGCCCGGTTGCTCAATGAAATAATCTAGGCAGCCCCACCCGGCGTAGCCATACCAGGAGGTGACCGTGTACCCCATCATCTGCATCACGCCCGCGCTGTTCAGATATGCCAGCGCCATGGCGTTGGTGCCATCCACGTGTCCCATCAGGCAATTGCCGATCGGCAGGTAAACCTTGGGATTGGGGGATTGCACCGGGAACCGGTGTTTTTGGGTGTCCAAGCCATAAAGCACCCCATCCTGACAGCGGAAATACCCGTTGCGATACCGGAACCCGATCTGCCAATCGCGCTCGGTGGCATGGCCTGAGGTGATGAAGCAATCGGCGTGGTATTCGTTCAGGGCGTTGACCAGTGCCTCCGTGGTGTCATCCGGGCCTTTGTCGGTCACGGCCGAGCCGCCTTTGGGTTTGGTGACCCGGCGGCCCCGGTTCAATTCGCAATACCAGATGCCCTGCTCGCATTTTTCCAGGGCCACCTCCGTGCCGGAGGCGACCTTGCGCACCGTCAGAGGTGCCTGATGCCGGGCAATGCTCAGGGCGTTGGCGGCATTGTAGCCGGTGAGGATGCCCCAAATACAATCCGCATAGGGATCGTCATCCAGCTTGCGGGTCAGTTGATGGATGGTGGCCACCAGTTCGCGGGAGGCCTCCGCCGGAGTCGCCACAAAGCAGGCGTGGCGCGGGAAAAGCTCGCGAAGTTTTCCCGCCACTTCGGTCACCGACTGTCCGTAGGTCAAAATCGTGGAAGGGTATTTCAAGCGCAGGGCCTCCACCACCGACTGCCAAGCCGGATCCGCCAGGGTCTGGCGGGAGACAATGATGGCGTAGGACGGCGCAGGGGAGGGGGCCGCGTGGACCGACTGCCAGCCGCCCAGAAACAGGCTCAGGCAGGTGATGAACCGAAACACCGGTAAGGACATGGCGACACTACAAGGCATGGCCCCGGTTTTTGCGAGTTTAAAACAATCTTCCTCCGGGGCGCAAGACAGATTTCTTCGATTAGGCGGCGAGGGTCAAGGCGTCGTTGCGTGCGGCGTGGGTGTCGAGGCGATCTTTCCAGAAATCATTCAGTCTGCGGCTGCTGTGAATGCAGCGCAG
>CAIYYI010000462.1 GCA_903930345.1 uncultured Verrucomicrobiota bacterium | reverse complement strand
GGTTAAAATTAATCTCATAGCCCACTTTGCCGATACCCCCATCCTGCTCGTCCAAGGTCGCCCGATCGATCCAGGCGTCGGCAACAAAAGGCCGCACCTCCCGCAGGAAGTAGCTGAGGATGTCCTCTGTGAGTGGAACAGTCTCCGAGTCCTTTAGCGCCGGGTCAGGCTCGTATTCTACCTGCTTGCCCTTACCGGCGGCGTGTAGGCCAAGCAAGGCATATAGCTCAGCCGAATCAAGCGCGCCCGTCAGGGTCTGACCGGGAAACAGGGCGGCGCGGTCCAGCGGTGCGATCTTATGGTGTTTGGCAACCACCGGCGCGGCCTCAGGGTCCACCATGGTGAAGCATTCGCGAAAGATCTTTTTCTCGGCCGTACCCTTGGCGCCAAGCGCCCAACCTTCCACGTTATCCGGCAGGGCTTTGACAGTCTGTTGCACCCTTTCCCACGCTAGGTTCCAGTCGAGATGCGGTTCTGTTCCCAAGTCATCCTCAACAGACAGGAGGGCATCGAACAGCTCAGGGCAGGTGTTGAGGAAGCGCTCCCTGGCTTCAGACGTGAGTTGGAAGCGCAGGCGCAATGGACGAAGAACGGTGATACGGCGATAGCCAAAGTCGGCGTTGTCGAATAATCGGCTCGTGACTCGTTCTTCCCAAATCGGCCCCTCCGGGGCGGATTCGGCAGATGGCCTGTCGGCGAACGCAAGAGGCTTTCCATCCTTATCCAGTCTTACCCACTGCGTCACCTCAGGGTCACAGCGCCCATGCTCCCGAGTCAGCGCATCGATCGCCAAATGATCGAGATAGCGGCGCTTGTTCCCCAGGCTGCGCTTCATCGGTGTCCAGCGTTCGCGGGCGTCGATGAGCTGGATCTTGCCCTTGCGGTGCTCGGCCTTGCGGTTGGTAACGATCCAGATGAATGTCCCGATGCCGGTGTTGTAGAACATCTGCTCGGGAAGCGCGACGATGGCTTCCAACTCGTCGCGTTCGAGGATCCAGCGGCGGATCTCGCTCTCGCCGCTACCGGCGCCGCCGGTGAATAGCGGTGAACCGTTGAAGACGATGGCGGTGCGCGATCCCGGCTTGTCACGGTTGTCTGGCACATAGTCGTGGAACTTGCTCATCATATAGAGCAGAAAGAGCAAGGCGCCGTCGTTGATGCGCGGTAGCTTGCCGCTGTAGCCGCGGAAGTTGGGCCAGCGGTCGATGGTCTTTTTCTCGGCCTTCCAGTCCACACCGAAGGGTGGGTTGGCCAGCAAATAGTCGAAGCGGGTGCCGGGGAAGGGGTCATCGATGAGTGTGTTGCCTAACTCGACCCGACCGTCCTGGTGGCCCTTGATCAGCAGGTCGGAGGCCGCCACGGCGTAGGAGCGCGGGTTGTAGTCCTGGCCGAAGACCTTGACGATGGCCTGTTCGTTGTGAGCGCGTATCCAGTTTTGTGCCTCGGCCAACATCCCCCCGGTACCGCAGGCCGGGTCGCAGATGGTGACGATCACACCCGCCTGGGTGAGCACCTGGGTGTCGGGCTCCAGCAGCAGGTTGACCATGAGCCGGATGACCTCGCGCGGGGTGAAGTGGTCACCAGCCGTTTCGTTGGCGGCCTCGTTGAAGCGGCGGATCAGGTCCTCGAACACCAGGCCCATGGTGATGTTGTCTACCCGACTTGGGTGCAGATCGATTTCCGCGAACTGCGAAACCACTTGGTATAGGCGGTTGGACTCTTCGAGTTTTTCGATCTCCTT
>CAIYYI010000461.1 GCA_903930345.1 uncultured Verrucomicrobiota bacterium | reverse complement strand
GCCTGCAAAGCTCCGGTTCAGGAGACCAAAGACTATGTTGCCTGCAAATGGGCGGCCGATCAGCTCCAACGCGACTTTGACGGCAAACCGTTCTTCTTGGCGCTGGGCATCGCCAAACCGCACCTGCCGTGGTTTGTTCCGCAGCAGTTTTTCGATCTCTATCCGCTGGAGAAAATCATACCAGTGGAAATCTTCCGGGACGACCTCAATGACATTGTCCGCAAGGACGGCAGGCCGATCTTCAAGCCAAATTCGAACTTTCTGCTGGCTGACAAAGCCAACCTGCACAAGGAGGCGCAGCGTGCCTATCTGGCGAGTATCAGCTATGTGGACTACTGCCTCGGCGTGCTGTTCGCGGCGCTGGAAAAAAGCAAGTATGCCGACAACACCATCATCATGCTCTGGGGCGACCATGGCTGGCACCTCTCCGAAAAGCTGAAATACGGCAAGATAGATCTGTGGGAGGAGTCGGACCGCGTGCCGTTCATCGTGGGAGTGCCCGGCGTGACGCCGCCCGGTTTCAAATGCGAAGGGGTGGTCAACCTGCTCGATATGTATCCCACGGTGGTGGAACTGTGCGGGCTGCCGCCCAATGCGGAAAACGAAGGGCGCAGCTTTGCGCCGCTGCTCAAAAACCCGAGGATGGAGTGGAACCATCCGACCCTGACCACCTATCAATTCAAGAACCACTCCCTCACCGACGGACGCTACCGCTACACCTGGTATGGCGGCAGGGCCGACGGCGCCGAGGAACTCTACGACCACTCCACCGACCCGCTGGAACATAAAAATCTGGCCGCGAATCCCGAATCCAAGGAGATCATCGCTCGCTTCAAAAAACATCTGCCCGAGCACGATGAACCTGACTCGCCCCGCAACGGGGCTGCCAACGATAATAAGAAGAAGCGCAAGGGAGGCGAATCAAACGACGATGATTAGCTTTGTTTCGGTGGACGGCCGTGGGTTTCACAATGGATCTCCAGCTCTGAACTTTCTGACAAAATAAACCATCAACCATGAAACCACACCTCCACTACCTCATTGATCAAAGCCTCAAGCGTTGTCCCAAGTCCGGCAGCGTCGTGGGAGTCCGCCGTGACACGCGGTTGGCGCGCGTCCTGTTTCGGCTCGTCGGGCATCTGTCCATCGGGTGGTTTTTGGTGCGCACGCTGCCGGAGCCGCGCCGTGCTGGTTACCCGTGTCAACAAGTGGCGGCGGGTGTCGGCGCGGGGTTCATCGCCTGGCTCGGGGTGTTGTTGCTGGCCCTGACCGGGCAGGCTCAACCGAGACAGCATATCAGCCTGAATGAGCAATGGATCGTTAGTCCCATCGCGCTGGCCGAGGCCACGCCTGAAAGTTTTCCGATCAATTTCAAGGCTCCCGGCAAGGGCTGGTATGCTGGCAACATGCCCAAACAAATCCAGGAGTTCATCTTCGAGCAGGGCGAACTTCCCGATCCCCACATCGGAGACAACGTGGCTCTCTGGGTGCCCGTCTTTGAGCAGGACTGGGTGTATTGCAAGCGATTCCCCACGCCAAATTTCAAGGGCAATATTACGCTCTGCTTTTCGGGTTTGGATACCGAGGTGGATGTCCTGTTGAACGGCGAAAAGATTGCCGTCTGCAACAATATGAACCGGCGCTGGGCGATTCCGGTCGGAAAGCAACTGCGAGCGGTGGGTGAGGAAAACATCCTGCTGCTGCGGTTTCATTCGCCCAAGGCGGTGATGAAACAAATGACCGCCCTACATGCCCGGTCCGACGTCAAGGTGACGAAATACCTGCGCAAATGCCACGCCGACTTCAGTTCTTATCTGGGGGCGCGTCCCGATTTCATCAAGATGGGGATTTTCGATGAGGTATATCTCGATCTGCTGCCCGCCGAATACTTCGGGGATGTCTATGTCAGAAGCGAATTAACAGATAATTTCTCGCAAGCTCGGGTCATCGTTTCGCCGGATATTCAGTCCTGGAAAACGGCGGAAGTTTCCTACGAACTGCTTTCGCCGGCCGGTAAATCCCTGGTCATGGCGACCATCGGTCGGAGCGAATCGTTCCCGATCCCCTTAGCGAACCCGGAATTGTGGTGGCCGATGGCTCATGGTGCCCAACCACTCTACACCTTGAAATTGCGCCTGCTCGGTCAAGGAAAGGTGCTGGACGAACGGAAAATCAAGTTTGGCCTTCGCGATCTGAAAATGGAGTTGAAGGATGAGAAAACCGGCGAGGCCCGGTTTGGTTTTCGCATCAACGGGAAAATGATCTTCATGCACGGCGCCTGCTGGGCGCCGTTGGAGGGCTTCACCCACGTCTGGGGTGGCCAGCGCGCCGCCGCATTGCTCGATTTGATGAAACTCGGGAACCTCAATTTCGTGCGGGTTTGGGGCGAGGGCACCATTCCCGACCATGCGTTTTTCGAGCGCTGCGACCGCGACGGCATCGTGGTTTGGATGGAATTCATGACCGCCGGAGGGCTGCGTTTCCCGCTCGAGGACCCCGGCTATGTGGCGAATGTCCGCGCCGAAATTGCCGATGAAATCAAGCGGGTGCGCAACCATCCGAGCCTGGCCGTCTGGTGCGGGGGCAATGAACACTACCTTGGTTTCCCCTCCAACGACGCCGACAACACCAAGCCGGTGGGACGCGAGTTGTTCCAGAAAATCATGCCGGAACTGGTCTCCCAGCACGATCCGCAAAGATACTTTCATCCCAGTTCGCCCTGGAGTGGTGACAACTGGCCCAATGGAAACCATCCCTTGGAAGGCGACTTTCACGATTACTCCACCGTTCGGTTTCAGCCCCTGTCTGATGTTCCGCTGTTCATGTCGGAGGTATGCATGATCAGTCCCTACTCGGCGCACAATATGAAACGCTTTATGTCCGACAACGAATTCTGGCCTGATGGATTTCGTTTCACCATTGATAAACCCGGAAAGATCGCCTGGCCGGCGGGCTGGAAAAAACACGCCACAGGCGGTTCTTGGGAGAAGATGGGGCGAATCCAGGATTATTGCGACATTCAGAATGCCGAAGACGCCTGCCGGGTGTTTGGCACGGCCCACGGAGAATATCTGCGTGACCGATATGAACGGCTGCGGCGGGGCGTGCCCGATGGCCAGCCGGACGGAAATCGCCGCTCCTGGGGCGCGGCCATCTGGCGGCTGAACGACACCTGGCCCATGATCTACATGAGCGTGGTTGATTATTATCTCGAACCCAAAATCCCCTACTATTTTCTGAAACGCGCCTGCGAACCGGTATTGGTTTCGTTCGAGCAAACACCGGAGAATATTTGTGTCTGGGTGGTGAATGATTCGGCACAGCCGCGCAAGGATACGCTGGCGGTGGAACTCTGGACGTTCGATGGGAAAAGGAAGCAACGCATCACGCAGCCCGTGAATCTACCGGCTACCGAATCGAAACGCGCCGTGGATTTGACCGCTGAATTCTATGAAATCAAGAAACGGGATGAGTTCTTGGTCGCCCGGATGGGCGATCAAGTGGTCACGCATCTGCTCTGGCCTGAAAAATATCTCAACCTCCAGGCGGGCGACATCCAGGCCCGCCTGGAAAAAGGACACTCTGGTCCTCAGCGCCAAGGTCTTTATCAAAGACGTGGCTCTAAGCGTGCCCGAAACGTCCGGCGCGGTTTTCAGCGACAACTTCTTCAATCTGATTCCCGGAGAGGACAAACGGGTGAAAATCATCGCCAGCATGGGCGGCAAATCCCTCCAAATCCAAGGCGTAAACAGCGCCAGGGCAACATTGGTTATGGAACTTCCACCCAAGGTTGTCGAATGAACACAGACCACCCCACCATCGTGGACTGGCAACGTACCGCTTCCGCCCAGAAATACTGACCCCAACAAAGCACAATATGAAAACCAAACTGTTACACTGGTTCTGTTCCTCCCTGACGCTGACGTGCCTCACCCTTGCCGCTGGGGCAGCGGCAGTAAACGTTTCCTTCGACACTCAATCCGGGCCGCTGCGCTTTGCCGCCGATGAAATTCAAGCGGCGTCCGTTGCCGCGAAAACGGCGACGGCGCTTTCCGTTTCGCTGCGCGTGGAGGCGGCCACGCTCTCGCCACAGAGTTACCGCATACAGCGCGATGGCGGAAATTTCACCGTGACGGGCGGTGATGCCAGCGGCGCGATGTATGGCGGGCTCGATGTGGCCGAGGCGATCCGCACGGGGTCTCTCGATGCTTTGAAGGACACCGTCCACACCCCGAAAATCAAGCGGCGCGGCATCAAGTTTAACCTCCCGCTCGACGTGCGCACACCCACGTACAACAAGGGCGAGTGGCCAGACTCCGAGCGGCTCAACGTTGTCGAAATGTGGAGCCGGGATTTCTGGCGCGAGACCTTCGACGACATGGCCCGCCACCGCTACAACCTCATCTCGTGGTGGAGTCT
>CAIYYI010000460.1 GCA_903930345.1 uncultured Verrucomicrobiota bacterium | reverse complement strand
TCATTGGGAATGAGTCATCTTTGGCCATGCTGCCATCAACCAAGAACCATCAGCGGATCACCGACTCCCCGGGTTGGCTCTTCGGTTCCTATTCGTGTACTTCGGGTAATTCGTGGTCAATCACAACTCCGCCTTCGGGAATTGTATCATACAACAAAAACACACCTGTCCGTCTTGCCAAACAGTGGGATATTTGCGAGTGTATCTCACGTTATGAATACAGCATCAAAGCCGGTGGGGCGAGGGTTCCTCCGAGCCGTCGGCTCTGCGTTCCGCAATCAAAAGGGCTCCAGTCGAGCCCGTCAAAGTGGCAGCGGCGTCCCGCCGCTGTTTCGTCTTTCCCCGTCCCAACTTCCGCGTTCAGGGTTCCGCGTTCAGGTGCTCCCATCTTCCATCTCCGATCTCCCACCATTTCCCCCTGTGTTTCCATGCGCCGCCACGAAACAGGGTGCCAAAAAGTGCCAAAATGTGCCAGAAAGTGCCAGAAAGTGCCATTCTGGCTTCCATGGTCGGGTTTCCGACGGTTAAAAACAGTCCGGTTCCGGTCCGATTTTGGATGGAAACACTCCGGTTATGGACTCCCTCTTCGCGCCTTTGGCCTAAAAGGGATGGGTTTCAAAAAAACCCTAAACCGGTAAAGAAAAAGTAAAGTTTTAGTAAACTATTGTTCTTTGACATTGTTCCTGGTGGTGCTGCGCCGCAGGTCTGGGAGATTGTTTGCCCCGGCAGAATGGAGAACCAAAACCCGGTGGGGCCCCATCCCCAAGTTCCGAGCTCCGAGCTCCGCGTTCGAAAGGGCCGCTTCCCCATCTCGATCTTCCATCTTCGATCAGCCGCCGGAGCACCCGGCCAATTGCCTTTGCTTGGAATGGTTCAGCGCGGAGAACGGTCGCGTCATCCTTGAGAGCGCCGACTATGAGCTGACGATCTCCGACCCCGAATGGCGGCTGGGGCCGGATGAAAACGAGGATCGCACCCGGCAATCTGCTGCGGGCATGGCTGGGTTCATGGGCAAACTGACCGACGTCATGGAGCAGCAGGAAACACCAAGTGGCTTGCCTAAGAACCAATTGGCTGGTATTCAATTGTGTCGATGAAACCGACTCGCATAACGATCCCGGACAGTTTGAAGTCAGATTTGCCCCAGACCCGGTTTGGCAAGATCCTGGGTGCCACACCGGTGGTCATGGCCGTGGTCGCCACCATGCTGGCCGGGCTGGCTTCCAGCGAGATGACGCGCGCGCAGTATGTGCGATCCCTGGGGGCGCAGCAGCAGTCCAAGGCGGGCGACCAATGGAGTTTCTTCCAGGCCAAGCGGGTCCGTTCCGCCATCCAGCGCAATTCGGCGGACATGCTCCAGACGCTGGCGGATGTGCGGCAGTTGGATCCGGCGGGTTTTGCGCAGCAGATTGAACGCTGGCCGGCCGCCGCAGAAGCCGGTCCAGCGGCGCTGGTGAAACAGCAGGCTTTGACGTTGGTGAAGTCTCCCGTGGGTCGGCAGGCGCTGGAACTGCTGCAAAAGGGGGAGTTGCCCGCGCAACCGGCGGGGGCGACGGCGCTGGAGGGCGCGATGAAAGCGGCGGTGGAGGGGGTGGAGAATTCGATTCCGGATGCGGAGATGCGTGCCCTGCTGACCCAGGTGAGCGATGCCAGCCTGGAGGCGGCCTTGAAGGCCTCGCGCGAGCAGGTGCTGGCGTTTGATGTGGCCACCAAGCCGGTCAACCAGGTCATTGACCAATTGGATGCGCTGCTGGCACGCCAGAGCGCCTGGCGTCCCGCCGACGAGGTTGCCGCCGTCCCGGCGGGGCCGTCAGCCAACCGGCATTTCATGGCGGCGCGCCTGCGGTATGCGGCCTCGCGTTACGAATGGGAGGCCCGGCTGAACCAGACCATCGCCAACCTTTACGAGCTGCAGGTGCGCAAGAGCAACATCAAGGCCGAGCACCATCACAAGCGGAGCCAGCAGTTCTTTTTCGGCATGCTGGCCGCGCAGGCGGGCGTGATCATGTCCACCTTTGCCATGGCCGCGCGGAAGCGCAATCTGCTTTGGTCGCTGGCGGCCGGGGCGGGCTTGCTGGCGGTGGCGTTCGCCATTTACGTTTATCTCTACGTGTAAACCAGACATCCGCAGCCGCCGCGCGCGGAGGTTCAGTTTTCCGTGGGGGAACCGAGCAGGGATCGGATTTGGGCCGACAGATCATCCTGCGAGAATGGTTTCTGGATGAAGTTGGACCCTTCCCCATGCACCCCATGGCGGGCGACCACGTCGGCGGTATAGCCGGACATGAAGAGGCACTTGAGGTTCGGCTGCAGCGACAATATCTGTTTGGACAGTTGCTGGCCATTCATCTCAGGCATCACCACATCCACCAAGAGCAGGTCGATCTTTCCGGAATGTGCCTCAGCCAAGCGGATGGCCTCTCCGGGCGAGCACGTGCTCAGCACGGTGTAACCCAGGCGCTGCAGGACTCGCTGGGTCAGGGCCAGAATGGAGAGTTCGTCTTCCACCAGTAACACCACTCCACCCGGGCTATGAACTGTCCCGATGGAGGGGGATGGCCGTTCTGCCGCCGTGTGGTCGGTGATCTGGGGCAGGTATATTTGGAAGGTGGCGCCTTTGCCGGGTTCGCTCTGCACGTGGATGAAACCCTGGTTTTGCTTCACGATCCCATACACCGTTGCGAGGCCCAGCCCAGAGCCTTCACCGACGCCTTTGGCGGAGAAGAATGGCTCAAAGATGTGTCCCAGCGACTGGGGGTCCATGCCGCAGCCGTCGTCGCTTACGGTCAGGCGCACGAACGCTCCGACCTGGAAATCCGGATGATCCGCACAATAGGCTTCATCGAAAACGGTGGCGGTCGTCAGGATGCTGATTTTGCCCACGCCTTTGATGGCCTGGCGGGCATTGATACACAGGTTGGTCAGGAGTTGATCGAATTGTGTGGGATCAATCCGGACCAAGCCCGGGTTTGCGCCCGGCTGCCAGTCCAGATGGATGTCCTCGCCGATGAGACGCCGCAGCATTTTGAGGATGTTTTCGACGGCTTCATTGAGTTTAAAGACCTTTGGCTCAATGATTTGGCGTCGCCCGAAAGCAAGCAGTTGCCGCGTCAGGGCAGCGGCCTGTTGGGAATATTTCTGGATTTCCACCAGGTTGTCCCGCCCGGGGGAGCCAGGGGGGATATCTTCCAGGGCCAAATCGAGATTGCCCTGCATCGCCTGGAGCACATTGTTGAAGTCGTGGGCCACCCCACTGGCCAGCTGGCCCAGCGCCTCCAGCTTTTGGGCGCGCTGAAGCTGCGTTCCCAGCCTGACTTTCTCCTGCTCCGCCCGGCGGCGGTCGGTGATGTCCTTGGAGGAACTGATGACCGAGACCACGCCCTTGGTCTCATCCTGAATGGGGGTGATGACGGTCAGGTAATACCGCTCGCCATCGGATCGGGGGACGCATTCCTCAAAGAGCTTCTCCCTGCCCGTGTGGATGACCTGGCTCAGGTGGGCAAAACGCTCATCCGCCTCCCGCTTTCCTGAGACCTCCCAAAGGCTGTGGCCAACAATGTCCGCCACCGGTTTTCCCAGCACCTTGGCGCAGGCGGGGTTGGCGTAGGTGTATTGGCCATCGCGGGTGACGGAAAAGAAGGGATCAGGAGATTCTTCGAGCAGGATGCGGTGTTTGGCCTCGCTTTCGCGCAGTTCGCGGGTGCGGATTTCCAGAATGTCTTGCACGCGCATCAGCGCCCGCTCCCGCCGGGCCCGGGCGCAAAGCTCGATCAGATATCCGGTTTGGAAAGGTTTGCGCAGGTAGGCGGCGGCACCCTTTTTCATCCAGGCCAGAGCCAGCTCGGGCTGGGGATCGCTGGTGATCATCAGGCAGACACACTCAGGCTGCCGGAGGCGCAGGGTATCCAGCAAAGTATCGCCCGATCCATCGGGCAGGTGGTAATCCAACACCGCGACATCGTAAACCGTTGTGGCCAAAGCCTCGGTTGCCTCCTGGATGGTCAACGCTGCGTCCGCCACATATCCGTGACTGGCAAAGGTGGCTTTCATAAGCTCACAAAGCGCCACATTGTCATCCACCAGCAGGACACGGAGTGAATTGTGCGTGTGCTCGCCATTCAGGATGGCCTGCACCTGCGTGCAGAAACGCCGCCCATCCACCGGCCAGGAGAGAAAGGCCTCCGCCCCCAAATCGGTCGCAATGCGGGCGGTTTCCGCCCCGGAAAAGGTGGCTGACACCACCAGAATGGGAATATCGTTAAAAGCCGCGTATTCAGGCGAGCGCAGCAGGCGGCAGAAGTGCCAGCCGTCGATGCCCGACATGTGGAGGTCCGTGACAATGAGCGCCGGCAATGATCCGGCTCCCTCCTCGGCCGAGCCAGCGCGCATGTCCCGGAGGGCGGCATCGGCCCCGGTGAAGGTCCGGGGCACCACTCCGGCCTTGCGCAGCAACCCGGCCAAAACATTGAGCTGGGTGAGGTCATCGTTTACAACCACAACCACGGGGGGGCTGGTTTTCATGGTTTTAAGCACGCTGGGCAGGTGATGCGCGAGGTGAAGCCATCCTCAGCGATCAAAATGCGCATGCGGTATCCTTGGTTGCCGCAGCGGGCATTCGCTGTCGATCAGCCCCGGGGCTCATCCGGGACGGTTTGAATTTGCGCGTGAACCTCATTGAATCAGCCCCAACCGGCGCACAATTTCGAGAAGTTTGGTCCGGTCGATCGGCTTGACCAAATAGGCGTCGCCCAAGCTGCTGAAAGCGGTGAAGACGTTCTTCATGTCATTCAAGGCGGTGGTCACCACGATCTTCGCCCCGTGGGTGGACAGAATGCCCTTGGCCTCCTCCAGGTCGCGGATTTGTTTGAGGGCGGCCTGTCCGCCCATCTCGGGCATCATGAGATCCAGGCAGATCAACTGGTAGGGATCGCCCGCCTCCAGCGCCATGCGCACAGCTTCCACGGCTTCCTTGCCATTGACGGCAACATGGGGCAGTCCGTAGGCCTTCAGGTACTCCAAAAGGAGCAGGCGGCAGGTGAAATCATCTTCGACAATCAGGGTTTTCATGGTATATGGTGTTGGTTAGGGTTGGCTTACAAACTGTTTTAAAGCGGTGGTCAGCAGCCCGAATTGCCGTTCCAGTTCCGTCATCATCTGCGGCACGGCGGCCAGGTTGCCTGCTTTGCACGCCTGCTCCAAGGCTCCGGCGATGGCCCGCAACGATTCCCCACCCACCGCCGAGGCAGAACCTTTGATCTTATGGGACTGATGTTGGATGCGGCGGAGATCCCCAGACCTCGCGTCTTCTTGGAGTTGTTCAATCTGGCTGGGGATGTCCCATAAAAACCCCTCAACGACAACGTGAGCCAATTCCCGGTCATCCATCATTCGCTCCATGAGCCCGACGAGGTCCAAGATGGGCGTTTCAGGTTCAACCGACGAGGCGTGCGGTTTCACGGCGTCCCGGTCCGACGGCTGGTTCAGGTTTTCGGCGGTGGGCACGAGCCATTTTTGCAATGCCGCCACCAGGGCAGGCACGTCAACGGGCTTGGTCAGGTAATCGTTCATCCCCGATTCAAGGCAGCGTTCCCGGTCCCCTTGCATCGCGTGGGCGGTCATGGCGATGATGGGGATTTGGTGGTTGAGCACCGTGGAACCGGGGTTGCGGACGTGCCGGGTTGCTGTCAGGCCGTCCATTTCAGGCATCTGGACGTCCATCAGGACCAGGGCGCAAGTTTGTGTCTCCAGAAACCTGATGGCCTCAACCCCGTTGTTTGCCACCTCGGCATGCAACCCCATTTTCCGCAACAGGGCCACCATGACTTGCTGGTTGGTGAGGTTATCCTCGGCCACCAGAATGCGGGTCTGGCTGACCTCTGGTTCCAAATTCAAGCGCTGGGAGGGACTTGCCAACGGGGCCATTTTTTCATGGCCGCTGATGGCGGCCACCAGCGCATCATGCAGTTCCTGCCGTCGCACCGGTTTGCACAGACTGGCGCAGAACCCGATGGATTCCCACTCAAGATCGGCATCCGTTTGGCCGAGCGATGTGCAGGCGATCAACCGCGTGCCTGCCAGGCTGGCATCGGCTCTGATGGCCCGGCCGATGGATTTCCCGTCCATCTGCATATCCAGAATGGCGGCCACAAACGGGTCTTGGACGGTTTTTGCCCGCACCAGCGCAGCCAGGGCGGAGGGGCCGTCGGTAGCTTCCTCCGGCCTCAGGCCCCAGGCTTTGAGCAGCACGCGCAGAATCTCCCGGTTGACCGCCCGGTGGTCCACGACCAATATGCGGATATCCGACAGGCTTGCGGCTGCCGCAAAAGGTTGGGATTCCGGGGAGGATGGAGGGTTCATCCACACCGTGAACCAGAACTCCGACCCTTTGTCGGCTTCACTTTGAACCCCAATCTCCCCGTCCATCAGTTCCACCAATTGCTTTGAGATCGCCAGGCCCAAGCCGGTGCCACCGTAGGTTCGGGTGGTGGAGGCATCGATCTGGGAGAATTTGTTGAAGAGCAGCCCCAGTTTCTCCGCAGGAATGCCAATGCCCGTATCCTGCACGACAAAGCGCAGGCAGATCCGATCCTCGGATTCGGAGGCCACAGTCACCCGGAGGGTGACCTCTCCAGTGGTGGTGAACTTGATGGCATTGCCGGCGAGGTTGATCAGGATCTGGCGCAGGCGGCCCGGGTCGCCCCGCAGCCGGGCAGGCACCTCCGGGGCCACCACGCAGCCCAGGCCCAGGCCTTTTTCATGCGCCCGCCCGGCCATCATGCCCGCAAATTCATCCAGCAGGTTGTGCAGGTTGAAATCCAGTGATTCCAGCTCAAGCTTGCGGGCCTCAATTTTGGAGAAATCAAGGATGTCATTCAGAAGCGTCAGCAGCGCCTCACCGCTGGAGAGTGCGGTTTGGGCGTATCGGCGTTGGTCCTTGGTGAGCTGGGTATCCAGCAACAGGCTGACCATGCCCAGGACACCATTCATGGGGGTGCGGATCTCATGGCTCATGTTGGCCAGGAACTCGCCTTTGGCGGCGTTGGCGAGTTCGGCTCGGAGGGTCATCTCATTGGCCCGTCCGGTGGCCAGTTCCAGGTTGCGGTTGGTTTCCAGCAGTTCCTCCTCCGCGCGTTTGCGCTGCCAGATGCTCACCAGCATCTGGGCGAAAACCGAAAGCAATCGTTGTTCGTCCCCGGAATACACATGGTGTTTGGCCACCGATTCAAAGCCGACAAAACCAACGCACGCATTGTGGTCCAGAATGGGCACCAGCAGCAGGCTCCTGATGTTTTGCGCGGCCCACAGGTTCCCCGTATGGCGGGGTGGCAGGGAGGGGACATCCGGCAGGCACACCGCCTGGCCCTGTTGATGGACATCCACCCAGTCCGGGATGGACGAGAGCGGGACGGCCTGCCGCTCCTGGAGGAGGGCGGGGATGCCTGGACGACACCATTCATGGGTATTGCGGCAGATCTGCCGCTGAAAATCATAGGCAAACACATAGGCGCGATCCGCCTCGACAAACTCCGCCAGATTGCCCAGCGAGAAATGAATGGATGCCCCCACCGTATCCAGCGGCAGGTTGATGTACGTGGAGGAGATTTCCATGAGCAAATACTGCAGCCGGGATTGCAGCTTGAGCGCCTCCTCCGCCTGTTGGCGGGCCGTGACGTCAATCATGACGGTCAGGTAGAATTCCTGTCCCTGGCTGCTGATGATTTCACCGGAGAACAGGCCCGTGAGAATGGCCCCATCCTTGCGCCGGATTTGGAGTTCCAAGTCAGCAATGGTTCGCTGCATTTTCAGAGTCGAGGCCACCCTCTGCTGCTGTTCCGGATGAACGAACAGGCGAAGATCATCGGAGGTTTTCCCCAAAACCTCCTCCCGCAAGAAGCCCAGCACGCGCAGGAAGGCGTCGTTCACATCCACAAAGTGGCGATCCGGCAGGGAGGTGAGCGCCATGAGGGTGGGATTGTGGCGGAACAGGCGTTCAAACCGCTGCTGGGCCTCCTGTTCGGCGCGCAGATCCTTGCAGATGCCAAAAATGCAGGGTTCACCGTTCCAGAGGCCGGCCCAAACCCGGGTCTCCACGGCCACCTGGGTTTCATCCTTACGCGCCAGGGGCAGGGGGCAGAGGCTGCGCTCCCCACGAAGCATGGCGGCAAAGATCTCCCCTGCTTCCGGGCGCTTGCTGGCCGGGTGAAGCTCCAGCAAATGCATGGTGGCAAGCTCCTCTGCCCGGTAACCCAGCGTGAGTTCAACGGCTCGGTTCGCGAACAGAATGCGCCCGCCGGGAGTGGCCACCAGAATCATGTCCCCAATGGTCTCAAAAAACGTCCGGAAGTTGGTTTCGCTTTCGCGCATGGCCTCCTCCGCCTTTTTGCGCTCGGAGACATCCACGAAGCATTCCAGCAGTTTCTCCTCCCCGTTCCACTGGAAGCGTTTGACGGTTTTCAGGATGGGGAGGCGGGTGCCATCGGCCCGGAGCATCTCCTGCTCGGAGTTTTCCATGGACTGCCCCAGATCGCACACCGGGCAGCAGCCGGCGAAGGCCGGACAAAGAGACTCATGGCACCGCGTTCCGAGCAGGCGGCCCACGGGGGCGCCAAACAGAGTGGCCGCGTGGTTATTCACCGATTCGATGATCCTGGTCTCCGGATCCACGATCATGACACCAGCGGGCAGGCTGTTCAGCAGGATGCGCTGCAGGGCTTCCCGTTCGCGCAACACGTTTTCCGCCCGTTTGCGCTCCGTGATGTCCCGGATGGAGGCGTAGAGATAGGGGCGCTGCTCAAGGGTGACCCCGCGAGCGCTGATTTCCACTTCGGTTATCCGCCCCTGTTTGCAGCGGATCCTGGATTCATACAGGGCCGGACTGGCAATCAACTGACGCACCTGCAACTTCAGCTCGCTGGCGGACCACTGGACATCCCAGTTTGCCACGTTGAGCCGCAGCACCTCCATGCGGCTGTAGCCAAGGAGCTGGCAGAAGGCCTTGTTTGCCTCCACCACATCCCCCTCCTCATTCAACACGTAAATGCCATCGCATCCGGTCTGGAGCAGCACCTGATTGCGCAGGGACAAAGCGGCAGCTTTCTGCTCCGCCCATTTGCGTTCAGTGATATCGTGAACGATGGAGTGCAGGATGGTGCGGTCCCCAAATTGGATGCGACTGGCGGAGACCTCCACCTCGCGGATGGAACCGTCGGCCAGGCGGTGTTGAAACTGGAACTGCCGGCCCTGCTCCAAGGAGACCGAAGCCATGGCCTGCATCACTTCCGCCGCCGGCCGGGTGTTGAGATCCGTGATGCGCATGGACAACAGTTTCTCCCGCAGGTGGCCGTAGAATCGCAGCCCCGCCTCGTTGACGTCGATGATGGCGCCGTTCTGGGGATCAAGCAAGAGCATGACCGTGGAGTTCTTGGCAAATTGATCACGGTGGCGTTGCTCGCTTTCCTGGAGTTTGATGGTGCGTTCGTGGACCAGGCGCTCCAATTTCTGGTGCCGATGCAGAATCAACCCGTAAACAATGGCCAGAGCGGCGGAAAGCGTCAATCCCGTGAGGGCGGTAAGGGCGGCTGCCCGTAACGGATGGTGCAGTTGCAGGAATCCGGGACTGGCGTGGGCGGTCACCGAGAAAACCTTGCCAAAGGCGAAGACGTAGCGTGAGACGGATAACTCAGGGGCGGGCGGCGCCGCGTTGTTTTCGGTGGCCGCCAGTTGTTCCATCCGACCATCCGGGTGGAGCAGTGAAAGCTCCAGCCAGGTCGAATAGTCAGTCGTCCAACTCCGCAGCAGTGAGTCAACCCGCAGCGAGGCCAGGGCAACCCCCCGCAACCGGGTTGAGTCTGCCCGGTCAAACACCGGTCGGAAGACAAGCAAACCTCTCTGGCTGCCCTGTTCCAGCACCAGCGTGACAGGATCAGTGGCGGTGGTCAGGCTTGTTTTGGCGATGGTTTCCAGCGTGATCCGGCACTGTGGTTCGGAGCCGAGGTCATATCCCGGCAGCAGCTCATTGCCGGCCAGCGGTGCCACCTGGACCACCGGGTAATACACCGGGCGTTCAGCGGCAGTAGCCCGGTTGCCCCGGATGTCTTTTTCCCAAATCGAATAATTCGTTTGTTCAGCCGAGCGAATATCCTTCTCGAAACGGGGTTTGTCACCGGCCGGCACGACCGAGCCCAAGCCCCACGCCTGAACACCGGTGATATTGGTCAAAAAGGTGGAGAATTCCCGGAAGCTGCTTTGGTTTATGGCCGTGGTATTTTGAGAAAAGTGGGCCAGGCTTTCCAGCCCGGTATCGCGTATGTAACGGAGTTTTTCAGCGGTTTCAACGGTCCGGCTGGCGGCCAGTTGGAAAAAAGCCGTGTTTCGGTTATGGATTTGGCGCTCATGGACCAGATGCGCGGCGAACAGGGTTGTCACCAGCCCGGCGGCGGCGACCAAGCCCGGTTCAACGAGTGGCCGGGATAACCATGATCCCCGGACGTCTGGGCGGTTGGGAGTCGTGAGCGCGGAACCGAGCAAAACAATCGCACTGAGTGCCAGCGTCAGCAGCACCGGTGGCACTGCTGTCCGGAGCAGCGTTCGGTTCCAATCCCGGGCATCAATATCCATCCCCAGCACCGCGAGGGTGGCCCCGGTTCCCTTGTAGGCACCCGCGCAAATGATGAGATCGTCAGCTGCTTCGACGTAGGTGGTCTTGGGTTCGCGTTGCCGGTTGGCCGGATTCTCGTATTCGTAGTCCACCCAGCCGCTGCCCTTGCTCCGGGCCACGGCCTGAATCTCCCGGCGGAAATACTTCCCGCCGCTCCAATCTTTGTTGTTGAGCTGGTTCTGACCCACCAATTCCGGCTTTAGCGGATGGGCCAGGATGGTCATGTTCTGGTAGTAAACAAAGGCGTAAAGGTCCCGCTGGTGAAACTGGCCCTCCGGATTGTTGACCTCCTCCAAAAATCGCTCGCGGCCGTGCCGCTGATAGAAAGACTTGGCCTTGCCCACCAGCACCTGGGCGGCGGCCGGAGTGGCCAGGTTCCAGAGTGGCGTGCGCTGATCCTGGATGGGGACCAACAGGGAGACCCAGGTTCCCCAGCGATCCGTGTAGGGTCCCTCAGCGGCGGCGTTGCAGGAGGAGAACACGCGGCGGAAACCATCAGGGGCCTCCTCGTAGATCTGTCCAGGAGGGGAATAATCCTTTGAACTGGTGGGTTCACTGTCCAGAAAAAAGAAAATGGACCCGTCCGCCTTTCGGCCCAAGAGATAAATGAACCGGCAATGGGGGGTATCCGCACGAACCGCAGTCATCTGACGCTTGAGCCGCTGGTAGATCGGCGAGGTCAGATCCTCGATTGTGCCCGTTAGTTTCTGGATATGTCGAAGGTTGGCGGTCTCGGCCAAAACCTGTGTTTGCTGAAGCAAACGGGCACGCATTTCGCGATCCGCCCGTTCGGTGCTCCACCAGGTCAGCGCCGCACCTGACAACAGAATGACCATCACCAGTCCGGCGGTTAACCGTGGTTGTCTGAACCGGGCGAGGATGGCTTTCGGTTTCAGAGTCAAGGGGCGGCTCCTTTAGGCTGGTAAAAAACTGAGCGCAAATAGCGTTTGGGTTCAAAGTCAGGACAGAGCCCGGTCAGGGATTCGGTCGAGCCGATGATCAGGGAGCCATCGCGGGCCAGGCAGCGTCCGATGCCCTGGAAGAGACGCACCTTGTCCGCTTCGGTGAAGTAGATGGCCACATTGCGGCAAAAAACAATGTCAAAGGGAGCGGGAAAAGAGTAAGGCTGCAGGAGATTCATCTGGCGGAAGGAGGCCAAAGCCCGGATTTCATCCCGGATCTTCCATTGGTCCCCCTCCCGGGTGAAATGCCTGGCAAGCTTGTCGGGGGATAGCCCACGTTCCAACTCCAACCGGCTGAAATACCCGTGACTGGCCAGGGCCACCGCCCGGTCAGAGATGTCGGTCCCCACAATGCGGATGTCGTAGCCGTTCAGCCCGCCCAGCATTTCCTTCAGAATGATGCCTGTGCTGTAGGCCTCCTGGCCGGTGGAGCAGGCCGCGCTCCAAATGCGGATCGGCACCAGCCGGGCGCCGGCTTTTTTCCGGCGGTCAATCAGTTCCGGAATCAGCTTGTGCTGGAGCAGTTCAAAAGGGGAGGTGTCCCGGAAGAACGAGGTTTCGTTGGTCGTGATGGCGTCGATGATTTTGCGGCGCACGGAATTGGCGGCATCTGCCTTGGCCCGGTAATACAGCTCGGAGAAATTGGATGCCCCCACCTCCCGAAGCAGGCCGCTCAGCCGGGTTTCCAAGAGATAGCCTTTGGATTGGTCCAGATGGATTCCGCAGATCTCGCGGATGTAATGGGACCACACGGTCAGCTCCTCACGGGTGATGGCGACAGTGCTCATGCTTTTCCTCCCCGAACGGTGGTGACAATTCTTCCGCCGATGGCTTCAAGCGGCAGAATCACATCCGTCACCCCCGCATCCACCGCCGACTTCGGCATGCCATAAACGACACACGACGCCTCATCCTGGGCGATGACAAAGCAGCCCTGGCGCTTGAGCAGCCGCAAACCGAGGGTTCCATCGTTGCCCATGCCGGTAAGGATCACGGCCATGGCCCGGCCGGGCAGCAGGTTGGCGACCGACCGGAAAAGATAATCCACGGATGGCCGGCAATTGTTTTCGGGCGGGTCATCCGTGATTTGGGCGATCCGGCTGCCGTCCGGAGCGATGGCCAGCCGCATCTGACGGCCTCCGGGGGCAATGTAGGCAGTGTTGGGCACCAAGGGTTCCCCGTGCGCGGCCTCGCGCACCCGCACGCCGCACCGGGCGGCGAGGCTGTCGGCCAGGGATTGCGTGAAGACGGGCGGCATGTGCTGCACGATCAGAATCGGAACCCCGATGTCCCGGGGGAGTTGGGGCAGCATTTTGGCCAGCGCATTGGGCCCACCGGTGGAGACGCCCACCAGGACCAATTCCGGTTTGTTCGTTGCGGCCAGCCGGTTCATTCGGCTGGCGATCCCGCTCAGTTCCGCGCTTGACGGCACAGCTTCGGCACGCAAGGGGGCAACGCGGGGAGCGGCGGCGCTGGCGGGGGGGTGTGTCGGTCGGTTGAGGATATCCCGCACCGCAACCCGGTGACCCAGGGTCCGCAGGCGTGGGGCCAGCTCCCGGCGGATGGCGGCACGGCTTTCCTCCGCGCTGGTGGTGTCAGGTTTGGTGATGAAGTCAAACGCCCCTTTCTCAAGGGCGCGCAGGGTGAGGTCTCCTCCCCGCCGGGTGAGCGCGCTGACCACGATGACGGCCACCTTGTCGCCCGTTTGACGCAGGGCATCCAGCACGCCCAATCCGTCAATTTCAGGCATTTCGAGATCCAGGGTCAGCACATCCGGCTTGAGTTCACGCACCTTCTGCAGGGCCAGACGGCCGTTGGCGGCGCTGCCCACCAGCTCCACCTCCGGCAACGCGGCCAGCACGTCACTGATGGCGCGACGGAACAGGGCCGAATCGTCAGCGATGAGAACACGCAGGCTCATGCGGGGGGGGTCTCCCGGGCGGACGCCAAGCCGGGGCTGGATTCGTTGAGTAGCACCGTGGCCAGGTTAAGCAGGGCAATGAGGCGTCCACCATTCCGGCACACCCCTTGCAGGTTGCGTCCCTGGACCCCATTGACGTTGGAGGGGGCGGGTTGGATGTTCGCCGAGCTCATCGTGACCATATCCGCCACGCGATCCACCAGCAGGCCAACCGGTTCGCCCTGGGTTTCGACAATCAGAACACGACTTTCCGAAGTGGTTTCCACGCGGCCCAGCGCCAGCCTGATCCGCAGGTCGATGACGGTGACGATTCGTCCCCGCAGATTGCGAATGCCCACCAAATCGGTGGGCGCATGGTGAACGCGCGTGATTTCGCCCATTTTTACCACTTCCTGGACCTGCCGGGCATCAATGGCGAAAAGGGCGTCCCCGAGGTAGAAGCTGGCCAATAACAGGCCATCATCCGCAGTTTTGGTTTCCATGTTCATGGGTGAGGTTAGGTATGGGTTCGTTGAGGTCAGCCCCTCTGAGGGTGGCGATGGCCGACATTGGTCTTGCCGCTTTGATCGAATGTCTGGCCCGGGTCATTTTTCGCTGTGGAGTGTGCGGCATCCAGTGAAAGTTCGTCAAGCAGGGTGAAAAGGTTGGTGGTTTGCGGAATCAGTTTCTCAAACCGCTGGCGGGCTTCCGCCTGGCGCCCGCCATTCCACAGGTGCACAATCTCGGAGACAAGCGCGTGGAAACCCTGGTGATCCGCCCCCAATTGACGGAACTTTTCCAAGTGTTGGAAATGGGCCACACCGTCGTGGTCGCACCATTTTCCCAGGGCGCAGCCACGGTGGTCGGTGAGCTCCGCCAGGGTGAGTTTTTGGCGGCCCTCAAACATCTCAATCAGCCGGTTGCGCCACTGAAGGTGGCCCTTTTTGATGGCGGCAAAGTCGGTCTGCTGGCCCAGCTCAAACCGTTCGGTCAGTAGTTTGAGCTTGCCGGTCACATTCCGCAGCATGTCGGCATCCTCCTGCAGGTGCAGGCTGTCATTGTTGATGGCCCGACCCTGGGCGCTGACTTCCGTGATGTCCTTGGCAATGGACCTCGAGACCGTCGCGGTCTGGGCCACCCGCTCATTGGCATCGCGAATGCTGGTGGAGGCATGGGAGATATTGGAGGCCACATCCTTGGTCACGGCCGTCTGTTCCTCAATCGCGGTGGCGATGCTGGCCACCAGTTGGCCAACCTCCTGGATGATGCCGGAGATTTTTTCAATGTCGATGATCGCACTGCTGGTGGAGGACTGGACGTCCGAGACCTTGGTGGTGATGTCGTTGGTCGCGGCGGCGGTTTGCCGCGCCAGCTCCTTGATTTCGTGGGCGACCACCGCAAAGCCCTTGCCGGCGGCCCCGGCGCGGGCCGCCTCAATGGTGGCGTTCAGGGCCAGGAGATTGGTCTGGGCCGAAATCTTGGTGATGGTTTCCGTCACCTTGCCAATGGCCAGGGCGGCCTGCCCCAGCTGCTGGACCACCGTGGCCACGGCCTGGGCCTGGGCTCCGGCCTGCTCGCCCACGGAGCGGGCCTTGGCGGAATTGCTGGCGATCTCGGCCACGGTGGTGCTGAGTTCCTCCGTGGCGGCCGCCACAGAGGCAAGATTGGCGGAAGCCTGTTCCATGCCGGCCGCCACCGAGATGGTGTTGGCGCTGGATTCCTCGGCGGCGGCCGCCACTGTTTCCGCCCGTTCCGAAGTGTCTTGGGCACTGGCGGTGAGCCGCTGGGAAGTGACGTGCAGACCATCTGACAAGACCCCCAGCGTGCCGGTGCTGTTGAGCACCTCGAGCAGGGAGGTGCGGAGCGCCGTGCTCAAGTCGCGCAAGGCTTTGGCCAAATCACCGATTTCATCCTGGCGCGCCAGCAAAGCCACAGGTATTTCGTGTTTCAAGTCGCCCTGGCCAATGGCGGCGGTGGATTCGGTGAGCGCATGCATGGGGCGGCGGATCATGATCCCGATGAGGGTGACAAAGAGGCCGAGGGCAATAAACAAAAGCGGCAGGGTCCAGGCCAGGCCGCTGCCCAGAAAAGCCACGACCTGCTGGCGGACCGGGGCCAGGGGCATGATGACATGGTAGCTGCCGTGCATGTCCCCCGTCTTCCACCCCTCCATCTGGAATCCGGTCAGATCCTTGCCGTTCCGGTTCACATCCCACTTGCTGCCGGGCGCACCATGGCACATCAGGCAGTTCTCCGCCAGCCGGATGGCGCGCATGGTATGCAGGGTGTTGTCAGCCTCGTTGATCTTCTGGGCGACCTCCCCTTGGCCAGCCGCGACCTGGTCCGTGAGCTGACGCAATAGCCGTTCATCAAAGGAGCCGGGCGTGGGCTCATGCTCCCTGTTGCGGGAGTTGAAGGAGGTGATGCGAAAGACGATGTTTTCACGCTGGGCGGCCTCCTGCGCCGCCGTCCAGCCCGCCACCACCGGGATGGTTTTAAAGAACCGGGACTGATTGGCGGTTTTCCCAGCCGCGAGATCCGCCTTCAGATCGGCGGCCAGGGTGGTGGTGTCAAAGGCGCCGGTTTGGTGCAACAGGCTGGTGTGGTTCTTGGTTTCATCCGCCACCGCCGTGAACGCCTTGGCCTTCTCCACCATGGCCCGCTGGGCGCTGGCCTGAAAGGCGCGGACAAAGATCAGGTAGTTGACGGTGACGATGGCGATGACGATGACCAGCGTGACGGTGACAATGCGCGGAGCCAGTTTAAGGCTGCTGAACCATTGTAGCATAAGGGTATATCCAGTAAGAGCCTGTTTCAGTGTTTGGGAGCGGATGATCGAACAGTGGCGGCTTCGGTTTTTTGACTGCCTTTGCTTCCCAGCCTGGAGTTGCCCGATTTTTGGGTCTGGCATGCGTCCCCACCGGTCGGTTGGCGCAGCGGACACGCCGCATCCTTGGCTCCGGCCGCATGGCGGATGAAGCACGGGGCATACTGTTTATCCATGCCCGTGATGTGCTTGATCAGCCATTGTTCCAGGGTCTTCAACAGTTCCTGCGGCACGGATTCGTCCCCGGCCTCCCAGCGATCACGGGCCGTGGTGGCCACCAGCAGGAAATCAGCATGGACTTTCTTTTGGGCATCCAGGCCGTTGAAATTCACCTTGGCCATCAGTTCCTCCTCGGCTTTGAAATGGTATTGCGTGTAGGCGATGAGCTGCTTGAGGATCCCCTGGGTCACGGTTTTTCCCTGCCTGTGTTTCAATGCCGCATAGAGCTGGTTGATCAGGGAGATCAGTTTTTGATGGTGCGAGTCCATGGCCAGAACTCCCACGGAGTAATCCTCACTCCAGGGGATGAGGATATCACCCTGCTTTGCCTCCCGAACCGGTGCGGTCAAAGGCGAGGTCTTTGGTTTCGTCGGGCCAGCTTCGGTTTTTTGCTGGTGATCAACTTTGAACCGGTCAACGGTGGTTTTGAGCTGCTCGGCCAGCTTGGAAAGCTCGGTGGCGCTGGCCTCCACCTGTTCGCCACCCTGGCGAATGTCACCCACGGCGACGCTGATCCCCGCGATGTCCTGGGCCATGGATTTCGAGACCGTGGCCGTCTGGGCCACCCGCTCGTTGGAGTCCCGCACCCCGGCGGAGGCCTGGGCGATGTTGCCCGCCACATCCTTCGTCACCGTGGCCTGCTCCTCAATGGCGGCGGCGATGTTGGAGACAAT
>CAIYYI010000459.1 GCA_903930345.1 uncultured Verrucomicrobiota bacterium | reverse complement strand
TTCTGCGCGGTCCCGACGTTGTCGTTGACCTGCACCATTGCGGAGACAGGCACCAAGGAGGCGTACAGCCGCGATCCGCGTGGCATCGCCCAGAAGGGTGAGAAATATCTCCAGTCCACCGGTCTGGCGGAAAGCGCCGTCTTCGGACCGGAGGCGGAATTCTTCATCTTTGACGAGGTGCAGTACGACCAGAAGCCCAACGGCTGCTTCTATCAGATTGACAGCGTGGAAGGCATCTGGAACTCGGGCCGCGATGAGATGCCCAACCTCGGCTACAAGATCCGGCTCAAGGAGGGTTACTTCCCGGTGGGGCCCACGGACACGCAGCAGGACATCCGTACGGAGATGTGCCTGATGATGGAGCAGTTGGGCATCCAGGTGGAGCGCCAGCATCATGAGGTTGCCACGGCGGGGCAGGCGGAGATCGATTTCCGTTTTGACACGCTGGTGAAGACGGCGGACAACATGATGCTCTACAAGTACATCATCAAGAACATCGCGCGCAAACACAACAAGACGGCGACGTTCATGCCCAAGCCGCTGTTCGGTGACAACGGGTCAGGGATGCACACGCACATGAGCCTGTGGAAGAAGAACAAGGCGCTCTTTGCGGGCAACCAGTATGCGGGCCTGAGCGAGATGGCGATCTACTACATTGGCGGCATCCTGAAGCACGCCAAGGCGCTGTGCGCGATCTGCAGCCCGACGACCAACAGCTACAAGCGATTGGTGCCGGGGTACGAGGCGCCGGTGAACCTGGCGTACAGTGCGCGCAACCGCTCGGCGGCCGTGCGCATCCCGATGTTCAGCGAGAATCCCAAGGCCAAGCGCATCGAGTATCGCCCGCCGGATCCCTCGGCCAATCCGTACCTGTGCTACACGGCGCTGCTGATGGCGGGGTTGGATGGCGTGCTGAACAAGATTCACCCGGGCGAACCGGTGGATAAGAACCTGTACGAACTGGCGCCGGAAGAGCTGGCGAAGGTGCCGCAGGTTCCCGGGAGCCTCGGCGAGGCGCTGGATTGCCTGGAGCAGGATTATGAATTCCTGACGAAGGGGGATGTGTTCACGAAGGACTTCATCGAGATGTGGGTGAGCCACAAGCGCAAGGAGCATGACGCCCTGCGCCTGCGCCCGCATCCGTATGAGTTCCATCTGTACTACGACGTGTAATCGTCGTCGTTGACTTCATCCTGCCGCAGGGCCGTTGGGGCTCTGCGGCGGGAAAACCGGTGAAAAGCCTGAAAAAGCAGGGGTTTTTCAGGGTTGTGGATAATGTGTGAATAAGTGTTAATATGTTGTCCTAGCAAGACCGTTGAACTTGGACTAAAAACCCCATCCGGAACCCGAACTTTTCGCCGGGGTGCAGAAACCGGCCAGTGCGGAGTTGACTTTCAGCGTTGAAGCTTTAGCCTAAAAAACTAAGCATCAACATATTATAAATAAAGCTTGATTCGGTCTGAGGAGGTCTTGGCGGCGGTTATATCAGTGGCCTGCAGCGTTAAAAAGTGTGATTTCGCTCAGGATTTTAAATTTTTCAGCCAAGACCGGGCCGGGACAGGTGAATAGATTCACGGAAAAACCGTGAAATAGGGAAAAACGAGCATGCAGATGTCAGGTGATAAATTGTGGGCGGCCGCGCAGCAAACGCTGCGGACAATGATCAATCCGGAGATTTACAAACTCTGGTTTGCTCCCATCCAGCCCGGTGCCTTGGAAGGGGACTGCCTCGTTTTGGAGGTGGCCAATGATTTTTGCGAGGTGTGGCTCAAGGATAACTACCTGACCCTGCTGAATGACGTGCTCATGCACGTCACCGGTCAACCGATCAAAGTCCGTCTCCGGGTCAATACCGCGCTGGCGGCCAACGCCCAGGTCCTGGCAGTGGAGCCAGGCGAAGCGGTGGTGACAGCGACGGAGCCAAAGCCCAAAGCCGTTCGTACCAACGGTAACGAGTTGGGGGAGCTTTCCTTCAACCCGAAGAACACGTTTGATACTTTCGTGGTCGGCAACAACAACATACTTGCCCACGGTGCGGCCATCGCGGTGGCTCAAACCCCCGGCAAGTCTTACAACCCGCTGTTCCTGTACGGCGGGGTGGGGTTGGGCAAGACCCATCTGCTGCACGCCATTGGCCACCATGTCACCATTCATAAAAAGAATGCCCGGGTGGCCTACGTCACTTCGGAGCGGTTCACCAACGAATTCATTGACGCGATCCAGAACAGTCAGCTCGCCAAATTCCGCAAAAAATACCGGCAGACGGACGTGTTGCTGATTGATGACATTCAGTTCCTGGCGGGCAAGGAGCGCATTCAGGAGGAGTTTTTCCACACCTTCAACGCCCTGCACGAGGCGCACAAGCAGATCGTGCTGACCTGCGACCGCCCGGCCAGTGAGATCCAGAACCTGGAGCAACGTCTCGTCTCCCGCTTCGAGTGGGGCATGGTGACGGATATGCAGCCGCCCGATGTGGAGACCCGGCTCGCCATTCTCAAGAAGAAGGAGCGCGTCATGGGGGTCAGCCTGGAGCCCGAGATTCTGGAGTTCCTGGCCAACCGCATTCGCACGAACATCCGCCGCCTCGAAGGAGCCTTGGTGCGCGTGGCCTCCTACGCCTCGCTCACGGGCAAGAAGATCACGCTCGATATCGTGGAGAGTCTGCTGCACGAAATCCTGCATGAGGAGGGGCGGATGACCATCAGCATCGAGACCATCCAGAAAAAGGTGGCCGAGCATTTTGATATCCGGCTGGCGGACATGGTCAGCCGCCGCCGTCCGGAGAACATCGCCTTCCCCCGGCAGGTCGCCATGTATCTCTCCCGCCAGTTGACGGAAAGCTCCCTCAACACCATTGGCGAGGCTTTCGGTGGCCGGGATCACGGCACCGTGCTGCACGCCTGCCGCCTCGTCAAGGACCGCATGGAGATCGATACCAATGTGCGCAAAACCGTTTCGCACATTGAGAAGATCCTGATCCGTTAAGACCCTCGGCGGACTTTCGCCGGTTGTTTTGATCATCGGCCGCGTTTCCTGCGTTTTCACAAAAGGCCGTTTGTGCTTTCCCGATTGACGCCTATATTAGGGCGTTTATGTCGCTTTCTGTTCCTGAGCCACGCCAGCTGGGCCTGACGGAGTGGGCCATCATTGTGGTGGCGATCATTGGTTTTGCTTTTGATATCTATGAGTTGTTGATGATGCCGCTCATCGCGGGGCCGGCTCTGGCAGACCTCCTGAAGGTTCCGCTGGGCGACCCGCTGGTGCGGCAATGGGTGGGGTACATTTTCTGGTCCAGTGCCATGGCGGGCGGCGTGTTTGGTTTGCTGGGCGGGTGGCTGACTGATCGCTACGGGCGTCGGCGGGTGCTGGTTTGGAGCATCCTCATCTATTCCCTTTCCGCGCTCGCCGCCGGGTTCAGCACCTCGGCTCCCATGTTGCTCTTCTTCCGTTGCACCACGTTTATCGGAGTGTGCGTGGAGTTTGTGGCGGCGGTGGCGTGGCTGGCGGAATTGTTTCCCAACCCGCGCCAGCGGGAAAAGGTGCTTGGTTTCACCCAGGCGTTTTCCTCCGTGGGTGGGCTGCTGGTGACCGGAGCCAATATTCTGGCGGTGAAATACGCCGCCAGCCTGCCCGCGATTTACGGGGGGCACACCTCCTGGCGGTACACGCTGATCTCCGGGTTGCTGCCGGCCCTCCCGCTGCTCTTCATCCGCCCTTTCCTGCCGGAATCGCCCGCCTGGGCGGAGAAGCACCGGGCGGGCACCCTGCGGCGGCCCAGCTTGCGCGAGCTGTGGTCTCCGGAGCTGCGGCGGGTTACTTGCACCACCACCCTCTTGTTCGCCTGCGCGTATGGGGCGGCGTTTGGGGCCATCCAGCTCGTCCCCTCTCAGATTGTGCCCGGTTTGCCGTCGGTCCAGGCAGCCCAGGCACCATTGGGCAGCCTTAAGCGCCAGGAGGCCCGCCTGCAAATCCAAATCCGCCAGGCCGCAGCGGACCATCCGCAAAAGGGCGTCTGGCAGCGGCAATTGGAGGCGAACCAGGCGGAACAGAAAAAGGTGGCGGCGACCGCGCGCGAAGTGGGCAAACAGACCGGCAACCGGGTGCAGCTTTATCAGGAACTGGGCGGGTTGACCGGGCGGATCCTGCTGGCCGTGCTGGCCCTGGTGGTTGTCAGCCGGGTGCGCCTGCTGCGCCTGTTCCTGTGGCCGGGGCTGATCCTGATCCCCCTGGTGTTTGTCTTTCCCGCGCAAAACGATGTGGAATTGCTCAAGTGGGGCATGTTCTTGGCGGGCCTGTTGACGGTCGCGCAGTTCAGTTTCTGGGGCAACTACCTGCCGCAGGCCTACCCGGTGCATCTGCGGGGCACGGGGGAGAGTTTTGCCGCCAACGTGGGCGGCCGCATGCTTGGGACTTCGGCCGCATTCATCACCACCAATGTGCTGGCTCCGCACATGCCGGGTGGAAGCTCTTTCACCCAGGTGGCCTTCGGGGCCGCCATCATGGTGGCCTTCGTGTATGCCGTGGCCATCCTGGCTTCCCGCTTTCTCCCGGAGCCGAAGCCGACGGGTCCGGAGTAGGCTCCCGCCGTCCCCTGTAGCGGTGGGCATCCTTGCCCGCCGTATCACCCGGCTTCCAGCCGGGTCTTGAACCCGGGCGAAGTTGAGGGGGAGACCGGGCGGCTTTGCGCGCACCCGCCGAGCCATTCCCATTGAAGGCAGGGCGCCCCCACCCGGCGTGCCCGCCCCAAAAAAACAATCTCCTTCTCCCCAGGTGGGGAGAGGGCAGGGGTGAAGGGCGATCAGGCACCCGACCATCTGGTGGCCGACCGTCTGCCGGAGCTTGAGGAATTGCGGAGCCGCCAACTCCTCTTCCTGCCAACCCAACAATCAATAGTCATGTACCTACCAACCGGTCTTCCCGCAGTCCCGTGGTCTGTAGTCTCTTCCCCCATCATTCCCTCTTCCTTTTTCCTAGTCACCTCCCCGGCTGCCTTGGTAACCTCCCCGCCTAAGCCCTTGTGGTGTTGTAGGTAGGACCGAGATGAAGAAGCCGAAAAACGCCCGAGTTCTCGAAACTGCCGCCTCGGCAGACCGCTCCCGCTCGTCCCGGTTCGCCCATTGTTTGAGGCAATTCTCGCGAACACTCACCAATCCCGCACCCTCGCCCCCCTGCGCGACACGCTGCTGCCGGAGCTGCTGAGCGGGGAGTTGCGCGAGGCCATCCGGCGGCTGAACCCAGCCATTCCCGTACCGTAAAAGGGTCCTATAAAGCTGAAGCGCTTGATACCCACCCTTGAATCGGTCATTTTTATGCCGCATGGCCAGACCGTTGTGGGTCGAATATCCGGGTGCCGTCAGAAGGGCCAGCCCAGGTTTGGTTGGTTTTCATGTGGTTCCCTTCAGGTGCGACCGGGATTGTGCGGGCATTGACCGCGCTCGCCAGGTTGATTATTCATCCCGAAACACTGGCTCACCGGTCTACCGTCTCCCTGGGTTGGCCCTTCTTCTCCAAATTCGTGCGCTTCGGGCAATTCGTGGTCAATCACAACTCCGCCTTCCGCGTTTCTCGGCTCTTTGCAGTTAAATATTTGCCGTTCCACCATCCGCATCTTTACCATCTGGACCCGGCAGCTCACCGAACCACCGGCCTCCTTTTCTTCGTGTCATCGTGGCTTTGTGTGCAATCCATCCCGGCCAACTCAAAAACCGTCAAATTATTTC
>CAIYYI010000458.1 GCA_903930345.1 uncultured Verrucomicrobiota bacterium | reverse complement strand
GAAATTTCATCCCCGCATGGAAACCAACACGTGGTTCGCGTTGCGGGAAATATCGAGGAAGCGAGTTTGGATGTAAGTCTTTGAAGTTGAAGTGGTGGCTGGGGGCGGAATTGAACCGCCGACACAAGGATTTTCAGTCCTCTGCTCTACCAACTGAGCTACCCAGCCGCCCAAACAGGACGGGCATTGAAATGCGAAACGACTTTTTTGGCAAGGTCTATTTTCAGCAAATTCAGCAAATTCGCGCAGTTGTGTCACCGACCGCTTTACAGCCGGACCATCCCTCACTACAGTGCCACCATGTCTTCGGCAATGGATCCTTCTGAATTTTACGACGGCGACTACCAGGCCACCCGCACCACCAGCCCTGGCGCTGCCGGCGCGCCCGGTGCCGCCCCCGCCACGCGCCCGCCCACCCGGGCCGAGGTGGAATCCAAGGTGACAGATGTGCAGCAGGAGCTGGCCCGGCTTAAACGCAGCCAGGAGGAACTGGAACGGCAGCGGGCCGCGTTGGAGGAAACCCGCCGCCGCCAGATGGAATGGCAGAATGGGCGCCAGGAATTGATCCAGGGGCTGACCCGTGGGCTGGGCTTGCTGGAGGAGGCGGAATTTGCCGCCCGCCGTGATGCGGAGCAGATGGCAAAGAATGTGGCCGCCCTGAAAGATGCCGTGACCAAAATCCAGGCGATCCGGGAGGAGTGCTGGACCCAGGAGAATTTTGAGGTGGAATTGACCCGGGCTCTCACCACGCTGGAAAATGCCCGCCAGGAGTGGAATTCCTCCCAGCTCAAGTTTCCCTTCCTGACCAACGGCACCAAATACACTCCTCCGGAGCCGGGGCAGGGTGCCGCCAACCCCTTTGAGCAGGAGCGGGCGGCAGCGAGGAATTTCCCGGAGCTTTGCCGTACCGGGCTGGCGCTCACCTGGCCGGTCGCGGTGATGCTGCTGCTGATCCTGATCGTCCTGTTGGTGCGCCACTAACCTTGCCGGTTTTGCCCATGGACCTGTTTCGCAAAAAAAAGGATCCCATTTCAGACCGCTCCCGGGAACTGAACCGACAGATTGTGGAGTTGGAAGCCCAGATCAAAAAACTGAACACCCAGGTGGAGGAGCCTCCGGCCCCGCGCTGGCGCTCCACCGCCACACCAGGGCAAAGCTCGGCTCCGGTTGCGAGCGTTTCCGCCGCGACTTTACCCGTGCGCTCCACGGAGCCCATCTTTGAAAAAATCGACCAGCACAAACTGGAAGAACGATTGGCGGTTCCAAACACCGCGGAACATTACAACACCCAGGGGGTGCGGAAATATGATCTGGCCGAGCAGTTTCGCCGGTTGGTGCAATATTTCAAGGGGCCCACCACGTCCAATCCCAAGCTGGTCAGTTATTTGGCGGCCGGAAGCATCCAGGGTTTGCAGCCATTGCGATTTGAAAAACGGGTGGCCCGCAACCGGTTTATCGCCTTGGTCGGTTTTCTGGTTCTCACCCTGTGGGTGATTTTGGCCTTGCTCTTGAAGAATCACCGTTGACGTTTATATTCATATGTTTACAAAACAAACCTCACGTTGGATCCTCGCATGACTCTGGGCTTTCTTGGCTTGGCTCTTTTGCTGGTCGTTGGTGGGGGATTGGTTTTGTTCGCGTGGTCTCGATCAGATGAGGAATAATCGGCGGTGCGTTGGGTTGCGTGAAAATTCTGCTTTTGCTTCGCTCGCCACTGTTGTTCAATCACCGGGCGGATGAGTATGACCCATCCATTGACCACCACGACATTCGACCTGCCCGGTTACCGGGTGACCAGGTCGTTGGGAGTGGTGCGTGGCATTGTGGTGCGCTCCCGGTCGATCGTGGGCAACATTGGGGCGAGCATCCAGAGTTTTTTCGGCGGGAACATTTCCATCCTCACCAGCTTGTGTGAGCAAACGCGTGGGGATGCGTTCAACGCCATGCTCACCCATGCGGGCGAACTGGGGGCCAATGCGGTCATTGGCGTCCGCTACGACGCCACCGAGGTTGGCCCCGGGATCACCGAGGTGTTGTGCTACGGCACCGCTGTGCATGTGGAGCCGGCCCCGGCCAAGCCCCCCGCAAATTGAACCTTAACGGCCGAGCGGTGTCAGGCGTGGTTGAGTCCATGTTTCCCCTGTAAGCCATCGGCAATTGCAACCAGAAACCTTATGGCAGGACATAGCAAGTGGGCCAAAGTCAAAAACTTCAAAGGCGCGATCGACGCCAAGCGGGGCAAGATATTCGCCAAGCTGGCCAAGGAAATCACCATTGCGGTGAAAATCGCCGGTGGCGATCCCGATATGAATCCCCGGTTGCGCATGGCGCTTTTGAAGAGCCGTGGGGCCAACATGCCCAATGACAATATCGACCGCGCCATCAAGCGCGGTTTGGGCGGCGAGGATGCGGTGTCCTACGACGACCTCACGTATGAGGCCTATGGTCCCAGCGGAGTGGCCATCCTGATGGAGTTAAGCACCGACAATCGCAACCGCACAGCGGCTGAAATGCGCAGCCTGCTCACCAAAAGCAATGGCAGCATTGCCACCCAGGGGGCGGTGACCCGCCTGTTTCAGCGCAAGGGCCAGATCATCATTGCCCGGGAGGCGGCCGATGAGGACCAGCTCATGGAGGTGGCTTTGGAGGCGGGCGCGGAGGATTTCAAAGCGGAACCGGACGGTTATGAGATATTGACCGAGCCCAATCAGTTTGAGGCCGTCCACCGGCAGGTGGAGGCCAAGGGCATCAAAGCCCTTTCAGCGTGTGTGACCTACCTGCCCACGCTCCTGGTGCCGCTGGATGCTGGCAACGCGGCCCCGGTCAGGAGCCTGCTGGAGGCATTGGAGGATCACGATGACGTCAAGGAAATCTATTCCAACGCGGGGCTGCCGGAAGATTAACCGCTCCGGGGCTTTCGTGTACCCTGGCTGCCCCCCATGCTCAGGCCCATTGCTGTGAATCAACCTAAACTCTCAGGCCGGTTGTGCCCCAGTCCCCGCCATGATTAAGCTCCGGCTCAACCTGTTGGATAGGGCTTTGCGTTGGCTTGCCCACGCGGTTTATCACTATCCGCGGATGTTTTTCTATCCGCAAGTGGTGCTGGTTCTCATCTGCCTCTGCTACACGGTGGCGCGCTTGGAGTTTGATTTCAGCCGCAACAACCTGGTCGGCCCCAACAAAAAGTACCACCAGATTTACCTGCAGTTTAAGGAGGAGTTTCCTGCCCAGGACGATTTGGTGGTGGTCGTGGAAAGCGAGCAGATCGAAAAAAACCGCCAGTTTGTGGAGCGGCTGGGCGTGAAGATGGAGGCGGAGACCAACCTCTTCACCGATGTTTTCTACAAGGGTGATCTGAAGATGATGGGCAGCAAAGCCCTCCTGTTTGTGCCGGAAAAAGATTTGGAGGAATTGCAGAAGACCCTGGGCGATTACCGGCCCTTCATCCAGCAGTTCACCCGGGCCACCAATCTCAACAGCCTCTTCAGCCAGATCAACCGGCAGTTCCTCACCTCCGCACGGGAGCGCAACCCGGAAACGGAGTCCATGATCAAGGCTCTTCCCGCGCTGGAGCGGATCATTGCCCAGGCGCGCGACAGCCTCGGGCGCTCCGGCACTCCGGTTTCACCAGGCATCAATGCCCTTTTCAACGGCGGGCAGGAGGCCGAAAGCCAGATGTACATCACCTTTGCCGCCGGCAAAATGTACCTGGTCACCGCCCGGGCCCGGCACGAAAGCCTGGCGGGCGAGGCCGTGGAGCGGATGCGGCAACTGATGCGGGAAACCCAGTCGGAAGTGCCCGGCTGCAACGTGGGCATCACCGGGGAACCCGTGCTGGAGCACGATGAGATGCTGCAATCGCAGATCGATAGCTCAGCGGCTTCAGTGGTCTCACTGGTGCTCTGCGCGGCCATCTTCATTTATGGCTACCGGGAGACCGGCCGACCGATCAAGGCCACCTTTTGCCTGATTGTGGGGGTGATTTACACCATGGGCTTCACCACGCTGGCGGTGGGTCACCTGAATATTCTGACCATCACCTTTGTTCCCATCCTCATTGGGTTGGCAATTGATTTCGGGGTCCATCTGGTCACCCGTTTCGAGGAGGAACTGCACCGGGGACGCACTGATTACGAAGCCCTGCAGTTGGCCATTGTCAATACCGGCAAGGGGATATTCACCGGATGCTTCACCACGGCGGGTGCGTTTTTCGCCATGTCGTTCACCAACTTCAAGGGCATCCAGGAGATGGGGGTGATTTGCGGCGGGGGCTTGCTGGTCTGCCTGGTGCCGATGATGACCCTGCTGCCCGTGCTGCTGGTGCGCGGGCGCCAGGTGGAGCTGGACCACGCCCAGGCGATCAAGCCGGATCGCCGGGCGAAGATCGAAAACATCTGGCTTTCCCGCCCCATCACCGTGATCTGCGTTGGCGCGGGCCTCACGCTCATGGCCTGGCAGCTCAAGCAGCAGGTGCGCTTTGATTACAACCTGCTCAACATGCAAAGTTCCGGACTGCCCGCCGTGCAGTACGAGCACAAGCTGATCCAAGGCGCGTCCAAGTCCGTGCTATTCGCCGCCGTGGTGGCCACCAATCTGGATCATGCCGCTGATTTGGAGCAGCGTTTGCGCAGGCTTCCCACCGTGTCAGACATCGAGTCTCTGACCTCGTTCCTCCGCGAGAATCCAGCCCGCAAGCTGGAACTGGTGCGCGCCATCACCAACGATCTGAAAAATGTTCATTTTGCCACCATGGATGCGGAACCCGTGAACGTCTGGGAACTCAGCCGCACGCTGTGGTCTTTGCAAGGTTATCTAGGGGCTGCCAGCGAGGAGGTGGTCAAGGAAGACCCGGATCTGAACCGTCAATTGCTTTCCCTGCGCGGCACCATTCAAGATTTGCGCAAAGCCATGTTGAAGGAGGATCCCGCGCAGATGGGGGAAAAGCTGGCCGCCTATCAGCGGGCTTTCTTTACGGATATCCACCAAACATTTGCTGCTCTCCGTCTGCAGGATGCCAGCGATCGATTGCAGCCCAAGGACTTGCCTCCAGCCTTGCGCAACCGGTTTATCGGCATCCATGGCAAATTGCTCATCCAGGTTTATCCGAAAAAAGATGTTTGGGATCGTCAGAACCAGGAGGAGTTTGTCACCGAATTGCGCGCCGTGGATCCGCAGGTGACCGGTACACCGGTGCAACTGCTGGAGTACACCACTTTGCTCAAGCAAAGTTATGAGGAAGCCGCCATCTACTCCACAGTGGCCATCACCTTGCTGGTTTTCCTCCACTTTCGCAGTGTGGTGTGCGTCCTGCTCTCCCTGTTGCCGGTGGGGATTGGCTGGCTCTGGATGACCGGCACCATGGGGCTGTTTGACACACCCTTCAATCCGGCTAACATCATGACGCTTCCGCTGGTGGTGGGCATCGGTGTGACCAATGGCATTCATATCCTGAACCGGTTTGCCGAGGAGAACAACCCGGGCATTCTGGCCAAAAGCACCGGCAAAGCGGTGCTGATTTCCGGTCTGACCACCATTGTCGGCTTTGGCAGTTTGTTATTGGCTCAGCACCAGGGCATTAGCAGTCTCGGGTTCGTCATGGCGGTGGGGGTGGCAGCCTGTCTGCTGGCCGGCCTCACCATTCTGCCGGCGATCATCAAGGTGATGTTCCTGGCCGGCTGGAGGATTAAAAAGACCGAGTGAATGGGGTGTTCTGTCTCCGGCAGAGTTGGACGCCTTTCGGTTTCGTCGTCGTTCTGTCCATGAATGGCCTCTGGCCGAATAAAAACCAGGTGGTTGCTTTTTTGGGAGGTGAATTCAGTTTGCACAAAAGCAAATATGTTGTACTATCTGCGAGGAAATGTAGGCAGTTTCTTATGCCCTGTATGGCGGCATGAGATTTCAGCACTCCGTACAGTACCGTGGCAGGAACTCGAACGTAGAGGGTGCGATGGTGGCTCGGTGCTTACCAAATGACTAGGTAGAGACTGGAAGGTATGTCGAAACACGTGCTGGTGATTGATGATGAGGAACGTATTCGGGATTTAATCCTTAATTTCCTGACGCGCAAAGGTTACCGTGTTTCAGTTTCAGCTGGTGGCGACGCTGCCCTGGCCCTTGTAGCGGAAGACCTCCCGGATTTGGTCATTTGTGATTTGCAGATGGATGACATGGATGGACTGATGCTGATTGACCGCATCAAGGCGATCCAGTCGACGTTGCCCGTGCTCTTGCTCACCGGCGTCTATTTTGATGGTGACGTCCTGCGCGACAACATCTTAAGCAGGGTTTCTGGCTATTTAAGCAAAACGGCACCGTTGCAAACGGTGCTGGCGGAAGTAAAGCGGTTGACGGATTGAAGGAATTATTTAAATGCGTATCTAGTTTACATTTAATGATATACGCTGATATTAAGTGGCAATTCGATGCCGCTGATGCAGAGCCGGTTTGGGTCTGCGATTGCGCATTCAAAAATTTAAAAAAACGTTTGACACATTTGGTAATCTCGTGGTAAGAACAGTCCTAATTGAAGGTGAGCGCGTGATGAATATTACATTAAAACAAACATTGGGTCGGGCATTTTGGTCGTTGTTGGCGGCTGGTTGTGTGATGAGCGCATCGGCTGCGGTGCTCTATGACAACAGTCAGGCAAACGAAGTTAACATTCCTTTCGCCGCCCCGGGATCTGAGTTTGGTGATCAGGTTATCCTGAGTTTGGATGGCTCCTCGACATGGGCTCAAGTAACCAATTTCACATTCCAATACTGGCTAAAGCCAGGAGCCAATGGTGATGAGACGGCCCGTCTTCGTTTTTATAATAACGATGGCGCAGTCGTTTCTGGTCAGTCGGGGGCTAATAAAATGCCGGGCACGTTGCTGTGGGCCAGCGAGGCCTTTAGCATTGGCACAACAGCGGGTGCCACTTTGATATTTGACGCCGCAGCTTACACAAATAATTATTTCGGTTGGATTCTGCCCGAAGAATTCACTTGGACTGTGGAGTTTGGCGGCATTGATCCAGGCGAAGGGGCCGGTTTGGACATCTATGGCAACGTTGTTACCGGAGGTGGTCACGCCGATATTTGGGTTTACACTAATGCCACGTGGGAGCTGAGGAGTCGTGGTCTGGATGAGCGCGAAGTGCCGCTGGCGTTTGATTTTGCCGCCTTGATTTCGGGTGTCAGTCCCAGCACACCTCAGGCCTTTTCACGGACGGTTTATGGCAATGAGGGCGAGATGGTACAGTTTGTCTTGGATGGTTACAGCCCAACCGGACTTCCCATAACCTACCAAATTGTTTCGGTTCCCATGCAAGGCTCTATCGTGTATGACGCCCCTTCTAGGGCAGTCACCTACACTCCCAATGCAAAATTCAATGGCAGTGATATTTTGAGGTTCACGGTGCGCGATGGGGCGGCTACTTCCTCGGTGGCAACAGTGACGATCGCCATCGCTTATAGGAACGAGATGCTGACCCCGATTCTCCGCAATGCCGGCAACAATCCTGCCACATTGTACAACCCAGTGGCGATCGCATCGGCTGATTTTGATGGCGACACCAACATGGACTTGTTGATTGCTGGTGCCTTAAACGACGTGGATCCCACCGAGTACGCAATTAGTACCCTTATGGGTGACGCCAGTGGCGGAGTCGTGAGCTACTCCGGGGTGGGAACACCAATCACGTTGCCAAATAACGACGCCCCGGTCTCCTTGGCCATAGCCAAACTCAACGCCGACGCACATAATGATTTCGTGGTAACCACCACGAATGGGTATGTTTTGGTTTATACCAACTCCGCATCTGTTGCCGAGTATCAGGCAGCCTTCGCCCTGCAATTCGCTGGCACTAGGCTCCCGGCTGTGGTCGCGAACGACTTCAATGCGGATAGCCGAATGGATTTGGCGGTTCTGCTACAGGATTCGAACAAGGTGGTGGTTATGACTCAGATCCCGACCAACGCCGGTTCCGTTTTCTGGAGGGGGCTCTCCACCAATACCGTGGGCACAACCCCCACTGCTTTGGCCGCTGGAGACTTCAACAAGGACAATATTATGGATCTCGTGGTTGCCAACGCCAATTCTAGCACGATCAGCGTTCTGTATGGGACTGGCGGCGGCAATTTCGAGACGGTGGTCTCTTACACGGTGGGAACGAATCCGGTCGCAGTCGCGGTGGGAGATGTCAATGGTGACGCGTATTTGGACATTGTGACTGCCAACAAGGGTGAGGATAGTGCGTCGGTGCTCCTGAACTCCAAAGCCAAGAGTTTTTATCCGGCGGTCAATTACGGTGCCAAGATGGCCATGGGCTATGAGCCAAACTCAGTTGTCCTGGCTGATTTCAACGGTGATGGCAAGGTGGATATCGCCTTGTCTCAAGTGGGAGACAATGCCGTTGAAATTCTTACCGGCACTGGCACTGGCACCTTCAATTACTATTGGGCCGATACAGATGTGCATACTGTCGTCGGTGAGTACCCCATTGCTATGGTCATGGGTGACTTTAATCGCGACGGCGCTCTGGACATCATCACAGCGAATACGCTGTCTGGAGATTTGACCATTCTCCTCAACAATATCAAACTGGTGGCGAACGCGATCAGTGTGTCAGTGAATGAGGATGCCCCGGCGGGTGGCTCCGTGGTGCTTTCGGGTTACTATGGAGTTATGGATTATGTCATCACCAAGGCACCGACGAACGGCACCCTTACCTTGAGCGGTGCTCCCCTCAATTTGACAAGTCTGCCTTACACTGTGGCGACCGCCTCGGCTACGCCGGTCGCTTTGCGATACCTGCCCGTCACGAATGGAAATGGCATTGATCGTTTTATCTACCAGGTCACGGATGGGACTAGGACCTCTAGGCCAGCGACGAACCTCATTAATGTGGTGGCCGTGAATGATCCTCCTAGGCCTTACTATGGCGGGGTTACCTTGATTACTGTTAATGAGGATTCTCCGGCCTACTTGGCGGCTAATTTTGCCTCGTGTCTTGACAAGGGTGCGCCCAATGAGGTTCAAACGATTAGCTATTTTGCAGTCGCTGAGAATCCCGCATTGTTTAAGCTCCAACCGGCGGTTAGCGTATCAGGCGCTCTGACTTTTACGCCGGCGAAGAATGCGTATGGCACCAGCAGGGTGACCATCAATGCAGTCGATAATGGTCCTGGTTCCGGTTTTGATGTCAATACAAGCAGTGATTACAACTTGGATGTCACCATCAACAGTGTGAACGATGAACCGGTCTGGACTGGTGGGGTGCCATCGACCATTAGCGTTTTTGAAGGTGGCTCAACGACGAACACCTTTTATGTGACGGACGAAACTCCATTGGCAGATTTGGTCACGAATCTAACAACAAATCCCGCACTCCCTGCAGGTATAACGGCTAGCCTGACCCGCGTGAATACCAATACTCTAAGGGTGGTTGTGACCGCAGCAGATGGCATACCTCCATTGGCCACCACTACTTTGACAGTGACGGTCGGTGATGGTGAGTTTTCAAAATCCATGACCGGCACGCTTATGCTAAAGAACGTCAATCATCCTCCTACGTATAATCTGAATCTGGCATACGCGCCAATAGTCAACGGTACGAATCAAGTTGATATTACCG
>CAIYYI010000457.1 GCA_903930345.1 uncultured Verrucomicrobiota bacterium | reverse complement strand
CTATGTCACAGTTGTATCACCCCTGACCAACCAGGTGGTGTCGCAAGGCAGCAACGCCAGTTTTCGGGTGAGCTACACTTCTTATGCCAGCCTGGTGCACAAGTATCAGTGGCGGTTTAATGGCGTCGATCTGCTTGGGGCGACCAACGCCACGCTGAGCATCACCAATGTGCAAGCCGTTAACGAGGGAGCCTATTCGGTGCAGGTGTACACCACCAACACCTCCTTGGTGACCCCGCCAGCCACCCTGGCTTTGCGCCAACCGCTGACCTTGTTGCAATCTCCCAGCAATCAGATCACGGGGGTCGGCCAGCCCCTCAAACTGGAAGCCGCCGCCACCGGGAATATGCCAATGGGCTTCCTCTGGTCCCGCAACGGGCAGTTGGTGTCCGCCAATAGTTCCATGGATGGAACGAACGCCCTCAGTCTCGCAGCGGTGGATACCAATGCGGCCGGAGTCTATTCATTGGTGATCACAAACGGGGCGTTTCCAAGCGGCATAGCCATGGGCACCTCGGTGGTGGTGGTGGTGGAAGGTCCGGCCACCAACAAAATCCAAGTGGCTGGCGGACAACCGGTCAATTTGTCGTTGGCGGTGGCAAGTCCCACGAACCTGGTGCCGTCCATCCAATGGTTCTTCCAAGGCGGTCTGCTGGAGGGTGCGACCAACAACCAGTTGCTGATCAGCAGTGTGTCAGCTTCGAATACAGGGTCCTACATGGGGGTTGTCACCGTCACCAACCTGGTCTATTCGAATGCGCCGGTAACAGTTTCGCTGGTGCCAGCCAACACGGTGCCGGTGCTGATCAGTCCCGGTTTGTGGCAATCCGGCCAGGGCCTGACACTCCAACTCTCTGGCCCGGTTGGCCGGAGCTTTTTTATTGATTCTTCGTCTAATCTGACCAATTGGAACCTGTTTACAAATGGAACCTTGTCGGCGGGTAGTGCGGTGGTTATCGTGCCTCCGCTGGCCGGATCCAATCACGGGTTTTATCGGGTTCGGTTAGGCGACTAGACAGGTGATGCGTGGCCTTGGCTTGTGGGAGCCAAGGCAAAGTGTTGATGCAGCGCGCTGTCTTTGTGGGGAATGCGGTGTTGAGTGTCGGAATGTTACAATGACTGGGCACAGTTTTCCTGTGCTCAGCTCTTTTATGTTTATGAAGAAAGCTCTGTTTGCGATCGTCTGTTTGGTCGGCTTTATCGGCGCCGTTCAGGCCGAAATCGTCATCAATGAGTTCCTGTTTCATCCCGCACATGTGATCCCGGTGCCGGAGGATCCGCGCCGAGAGTGGATCGAACTGCACAATACCGAGGCATCGGTGGCGGTACTCACCAACTGGCAATTCACTGGTGGCATCTCTTTTACCATCACCAACGCTACCCTGCCGCCGCGTGGATACTTGATTGTCGCCGCCGATGTTGGAACTTTTAAAACGAATTATCCAACGGTCACCAATGTGGTAGGCAATTGGCAGGGCGGTTTGGCCAATGGCGGAGAAACCATTGAATTGTCTGATGCCGGTGGCACGCCGATGGACAAGGTGCGGTACGCCACTGAAGGTGAATGGGGGAGACGCGTTCGTGGTCCCGTGTACTACGGTAATTTTCGCGGCTGGAAATGGGCCTGCCCAGCCGACGGTGAGGGAGCCTCAATGGAGCTGATCAATCCGTTTTTGCCCAACGAATATGGTCAGGCCTGGACGTCGAGTTCCGTGGCCAATGGCACGCCCGGTGCCCCCAACAGCGTGTTGAGCCCGGACCAGGCCCCGTTGGTGTTGGATGTGCATCATTCCCCGTCGGTTCCCACTTCCTCCAACACCGTGACTGTGACGGCTTTGATTGTGGACGAATTGCCTGTGGGTTCCACGGCCACACTGTATTGGCGGGATGTGAGCACCGCCAGTCCGCTTGCCTTCAGCACGCGGGTGATGCGGGACGATGGTTCCAATGGCGATGCGATGGCCTTGGACCGAATCTTTTCAGCCGTCATCCCGGCACAGCCCAACAACACCATTGTTCAATTCTATGTTGATGCGGTTGATTCCATGGGCAAACACCGCACCTGGCCGGCCCCCGCCTATGAAACCAATGGTGTTTCCCTGGGACAGACCGCCAACGCCCTGTACCAGGTTGACAATTCCGGTTACAGCGGTCCGGCACCGCTGTACCGGTTGATCATGACGGCCGCAGAACGCGCTGAACTCACCAGCATTTGGAGCAATGACAACTTATCGCGTGTCATTGATGCTGAAATGAACGGCACCTTCGTGGCGCAGGATGCCAACGGCATTGAGGTTCGTTACCTGGCGGGCTTTCGCAACCGTGGCCATGGCAGCCGCACCCGCACGCCGCACAATGTGCGGGTGAACGTCCCAGGG
>CAIYYI010000456.1 GCA_903930345.1 uncultured Verrucomicrobiota bacterium | reverse complement strand
GGTTCATCTGCTTGCCAAAATAGATTTGGGCGGCTTTGATGACCTCCAGGGAACCGGCATCAAAAACCTCATCCGCCGACCAGTACGTTATCTGTTCCTTGCAGTCAATCAGACGCAATCGCCAGCCCACCGCCAGTGGCGGATACGGGCGATAAACGGAAAGATGGGCGAAAAAAACGCCTTCGCTGCCGGTGTTTTCCTGGATTTTGGCGAGCAGGTTTGCGGGCAGGGAGTCTTCCTGCCGCCAATTGGCTTGTCCGGACCATGAACGTAACTGGTCTGGGGAAACGGACACCACTTCGCAAACTGCCCGCTTGCGCAACTCCGTCAGCAGGATCGACTCCTGGGTGGCAAGGTCGGTCTCGGGCACGCTGTCTTTATCGCCTCTGGTAAGTGGCAGCACGGCCACCCGGCGCAGGCTGCTGGGAAGTCGCTTGGCCTGCTGGTGTACGTTGGTGGGTTGGTAGGATTGGGCCAGGCTCCGGCGCAGATGCGCCTGCTCTGCGCACCCTCCCCATAAGAGCAGGCCAACTCCCAGCCACCCTGTCATGAAGCGTGTCACTTTAGGGTGTATCGGCGGCTTTTGGCCGCTCATTAGCCTATAAACATTGCTGAAAGTGCGGGCCAGACTTTGGATGTTCCGATGTGTGTTCACAGTCAGGTGGGGTGCGGGTTGGGAGGGCGGGCTTTCGTTCGCTCTCCCCCCGCCTTTCAGGCTGGATATCCTTGAAGTCGCCCTTCCGGGGGGAGGGGACCGGTCTGGCGCGCACGGACGACCCCGAGCGCCGGGTGGTCTCCGCCATTGTGCCGGACGGGAGCTGACCCTTGGGGCACCTTCACTACGCCCTGCCTTTGCCCTGCCTGCGCTAGCTTGTTCAAGTCCACAGGTGGTTCCTCCGGCCCATGGTCGGCGATCTGCTCGGTCAGTTGTTTGAGGCAATTCTGGCAGATTCCGTGGGTGGGCATGGTCGTGAGACCACGCAGGAATTCGTCATGGACTGGCCGCCAGCTCCCGCAGACTTCCTGAATCCTTTGGCACCATGCGCAGACCGGCAATGGGCGGTTCGCATCCCGAACTGCCGCTGAGGCATCTAATCTGGGCGGTTCCATTAAAAGATTAGACTCATACATACAAACAGTTGAAGCAGCAACTGTGCCAGCATGAAAATGCCTGGTTTTCCCCGATTTCCGCACTGAGCCGGGACGCTTGCGGAAAAAACTGCCCGGCGGGAGGCCGCTTTTTGCTGCCCGTATGGATACCGGCCCGTGAGGAGTGAGTTCGTGTTAAACTCCACTTGGATTCTGCCGATATACCCGCTGTCAGGCCGGGGTTTTCGCTCCGGTTCATGGTGGCTGGCCACCCCGGTGGTGAGCAATGAAACTCTGAAGTTCCCTGTTCGTCGCAGGGATTGCTGGTTCCGCCGGAGCAGCGGGCGTCCCAATCTGGACCTGACTATGATATGACAATGCAAACTCGAGCTACTGCGGTTGAGGTGAAAGGCCGGAATTTGAGCGGCAAGTACCTCACCTTTGCCCTGGGGAGGGAATCCTATGCTGTGGATGTCCGTAAAGTGCGGGAGATCATCCGCATGACGAACATCACCGCTGTGCCCCAGATGCCGGACTTTATCCAAGGCGTCATCAACTTGCGCGGGAAGATCATTCCGGTGATTGACTTGCGCGTGCGCTTTGGCTTGCCCAACGCCGCCACCACGGACAAGACCTGCATTGTGGTGGTCCAAATCCAGGCCGGGGCCAACACCCGGCGGGAGACGGGGTTGATTGTGGATTCGGTTGATGAAGTCCTGAATTTGTCCGCCAGCGAAATCGAGGAGACTCCTGACTTTGGCACCCAGGTGAACACCGAGTACCTGCTTGGGATGGCCAAGATCAAGGATGTGGTCAAAATGCTCCTCGATATTGACCGGGTCCTCGGCGGCACCGAACTTCAAGCCTTGGATCAAACTTCCACTGCGAATTAACGGAACCCATTGTCCCAATATGTACACGCATCATTGGGATGGAATCCCTCAAACACCACGACCCGATGCCTGGCAACTTGGGCAATCGACACCTGAGGCCGCCATTGACAGCGTTGAAATTCGAAGTGGTTCGTTCGGAAATCCGGGACCATCACAGCGTCCGAATTCAACAGGGTGAGGTGCATGTTGGCCCCGAGCCGCAACAGACCTACCTCAGGAGTTGCGTCTGTGTGGGTTTCTATCATTCCACCCTTCATGTGGGCGCGCTCAGCCACCTCACCGGATTCAGTGAGGATGGAGGACACGGGCCCCGGGGTGCCCTGCGTGAGCTTGAGTGCGGCCTGGGCCGGTATGGGGTGCGGTTGAGGGACTGCGAGTGTTTTGTCGTTGGGGGTACTGATGCCGCCCGGCATGTTTACGACTCCGCCATCCGCGAACTTCGTCATTTGGGCCTGCCGTTCCGCGAACTGGATGTGCTTGGGGCCTTCCATCGCAAGCTCTTGTTGAATCCTGCGGACGGAAGGCTCGAACTCTTCAAAAAGTCCCAGAGCGACTCTCCGGAGGTGGCCCCGGTTACCCCCGACCCTTCCCTGGCGTGCTTTCATGATCACGGTCGGCGGGTGATCACCGGTGCCAGTCTCTTGTTCCGCAACGAAGCCCTGCTCCAATATCTGCGGGATACCGTCATCCCCTCCGTTCTCAATTCATCCGCCCGCTGCCACATCTGGTGCGCAGGCTGCTCGACCGGGATGGAGGTGTATTCGGTGGGCATGGTCGCCTTGGATTGCCTGGACCAATACAGCCATGGGAAGTTCGAGCTTCGCATTCTTGGCACCGATATCTCCGAGGAAGCCCTGGCGCAGGGGCGCCTTGGTGCTTACGTTTTAACCCGACAGGCGGAGAGCCGATATGCCAGCCTTGTTCAACGCTATTGCGAACGGATTGACGCTCACACGATTCGCATCGGTCCGGAATTGCGCTCCCGGGTCAGCTTCAATCAGCGGGACATTCGCCAAGGCAGTCATCGGCATCGGTTCGAATTGGTCGTGTGCGATCATGTGCTACAGTATTTCACCCCCGAAATGCAGATCGAGTTTCTCCAGGGACTCCGCACGGGGGTTGGGGCAGGCGGTTTCCTCTTTGTGAGCAGTCCTTCCAACCGGATCAAGGAGGCCCTGCTGGCCGATGGTGAATACGAAATGCTGGGGCGAAACTTTTTTCGCAGAAATTGGGCCACCCCCGCAGTTCATTGATCTGAACGCCGCTGGCCTTCGGATCCCACCCAAAAACCAGGATCGGGAAAGTTTTACCCAGCGGGGGAATAATCGGCATCCAGAGTTGCAATTGCGGTATTTAGGCTTAAGGTATTCGAAGAACTGCCGATAGTCTTTACGAGGCACGACTTAAAGTAGTTGTGGGTTGT
>CAIYYI010000455.1 GCA_903930345.1 uncultured Verrucomicrobiota bacterium | reverse complement strand
CATTATGCTGGCGATGTATTTGTCGCTGTTCCACTTGGCGGCGGTCGCGAGGGCCGGATGGTGAGCCGCTACGGCCGTCCAATTACCCCTTGTCGTGGGGCGGCGATGGGAATAGGGGGAAGTGTGTGGGCGGCGGTTGAAAAGTGCGGCGGGTGAGGTCGTTTAACATGGCGGTCGAAAAGTGCGGCACCTCCAGTTTACAGAAGGAGGATGTTCACGGATATGGAAGAATGGGCCGAGATACGCCGCCGGGTCTTGATCGAAGGGGTTAGTAAGAGGCAGATCCTGCGAGAGAGCGGGCTGCACTGGAAGACGTTGGAGAAGATACTGGAGTACAGTTCTCCTCCCGGATACCGGTTCAAAAGGCCGAGGCCGAAGGGGAAGATCGGGCCTTACGTGGAGCGGATTCGCCAGATCCTCAAGGAGGACAAGGTGGTTCCCAAGAAGCAGCGGCATACGGCCAAGCGGATTTTTGAGCGGTTGCGCGGTGAGGGATATGAGGGTGGATACACGGTGGTCAAGGCGGTTGTGAGGGAAGTCGAGCACAAGAGCCGGGAGGTGTTCGTGCCGCTGGCGCATCCGCCTGGAGAGGCGCAGTTTGATTTCGGGTATGCCCTGGCCCGCATCGCCGGGAGGCTGCGCAAGGTGGCCTTCATGGTGATGGTGCTGCCCTACAGCGATGCGCTTTTTGTTCAGGCCTTTGAGCGCGAATGCACGGAGACGTTCTGGGAGGGCCATGTGCGGGCGTTCGAGTTCTTCGGGGGCGTTGCGAGGCGGATTGTCTATGACAACACGAAGGTGGCGGTGTCGCAGATACTGGGGGGCCGGGATCGCCAACTGACGCGTGGTTTCTTGCAGCTAAAGAGCCACTATCTCTTCGATCACCGCTTCTGCCGGGTGCGGCGGGCGAACGAGAAGGGGGTGGTGGAGGGGGCGGTCAAGTACGCGCGCCTGAATTTCATGGTTCCGGTGCCGCAGGTGGAAAGCCTCGGGCAGCTGAACGCTGAGTTAAGGCGGCGCTGCCTGGAGGATCAGGTTCGGCGGTTGCGCGGCAAGCAGGGAACCAAGGCGCAGCGACTGGAGGAAGAACGGGGGGCGTTGCTTGCGCTGCCCGCGGGCCGTTTTGAAGCGGCCCGCAAGCAGTCGACCGCAGCCAGTTCGCTCTCGCTGGTGCGTTTTGACAGCAACGACTACTCGGTTCCGGTGTCCTTTGCGCATCACCCGATCGTGGTGAAGGGTTATTGCGAGGAGGTGGTGCTGTGCCATGTGGATCAAATCGTGGCCCGGCACAAGAGGATCTGGGAGAAGGAGCAGGTCAGCTTTGACCCTGTGCACTACCTTGCGCTGTTGGAACGCAAGCCGGGGGCGCTGGACCAGGCCAGGCCGCTGCAGGGCTGGACGTTGCCGGAGTGTTTTCACGTGCTGCGTCGCAGGCTGGAGGCCGAGTGCGGCGGGGAGGGCACGCGCGAATACATCCGGGTGCTGCGGCTGCTGGAGCACCATCGTCTGCCGCAGCTTCGGGCAGCCGTGGAAGCGGCATTGCGAGTTGGGGCAATCCGCCGCGATGCGGTCGCGCAGTTCCTGGTGCCACGGGAGGAATGGCGGGCGACGGTGTTCAATCTCGACGGACACCCTCATCTGCGCGGGGTCAATATCCAGGCGGTTGATGTTACCCAGTACGGGCAGTTGCTGGCGGGAGGTCTGCGATGAACGAGTCCACCTTACTACTGGAGCACCATCTCAAGGCGCTCAAACTGCCGACGTTTTTGCGCGACTTCAAGAGCGTGGCGGCGGCATGCGCACAGGATCAAAGCGACTACCCGGTGTTTCTGTTGCGGCTGGCCGAGAGGGAACTCATTGACCGGGAACGCCGCAGCACCGACCGGCGAATCCGTGATGCGGCCTTCCCGGTGGTCAAGACGCTGGAGAGTTTTGACTTCGGGGCTCGGCCATCGGTCAACCAAGCCCTGGTGCGTGAACTTGTGGGCAGCGGCGAGTACATGACGAAGAAAGAGAACATACTGCTGGTTGGCAATCCCGGCACCGGCAAAACCCATCTGGCCACGGCGCTGGGCTTCGCCGCCTGCGGCCAAGGCAAGCGGGTGCGATTCACCACGACCACAGCGCTGGTCAATCAACTGCTGGAAGTACGCGAAGCCCGCACGCTGGGACGGCTACAGAAGCAACTCGAACGGCTGGATCTGCTGGTTCTGGACGAGCTGGGCTATGTGCCCTTCTCGAAGACTGGGGCGGAGCTGCTGTTCGACGTCGTGAGCCGGGCCTATGAGCGCACCAGCCTGATCGTCACCACGAACCTGCCATTTGAAAACTGGACGGAGGTGTTGGGGAGCGAGCGCCTGACGGGAGCCATGCTCGACCGCTTAACCCACCGGGTCCACATCCTGGAAGCCAACGGAGAAAGCCACCGTCTCAAGGATTCCAAGAAGCGGCTGCGCGTGTCCTAAGGCCGGACAAGCCCCCGCACCACAGCCTCCTCAGGGTCGGCCCCAGCCGGTCAGCGTCTTTCGCTACGCTCAAGTCGCTGACCGGCT
>CAIYYI010000454.1 GCA_903930345.1 uncultured Verrucomicrobiota bacterium | reverse complement strand
TGGCATCATGCATTTTTCCAACTTCTTCCGCTTCATGGAGACTGCGGAGCACGCCTTCCTGCGCTCCCTCGGCTTTTCTGTGGCGCTGGAGCGCACCCACCCGGGCCTCCATCTGCCCCGCGTCCATGCCGACTGCGATTACTTCGTGCCCCTCCGCTTTGAGGACGAGGTGGAGATCCACCTGCTCGTTGCCCGCAAAAAAAGCCGCAGCCTGACCTACCAATTCCGCTTCTGCCGCCTCGGTGGAGCCGCCCCTGCGGAGGTCGCGCGGGGCCATGTGACCGTCGTCTGTGCCTGCTCGCAGCCGGGCGGCAGAATGGCCGCCACCACCTTTCCACCTGAACTCGCCATCCTGCTGGAGGAAACCCCGGCCGACTTGCTGGCCCACCCCCCGGTCCGCGAGTGTGTCCCCCCTGTGCCCAACCAATCACCCAATCCTGTGAAATGATGAATGCCTCCTCCAATGGAATGACCTGGCTCATGTTCGCCTTGGCCACCGCCCTCTGCTGGGGCCTGTACGGAATCGCCCTCCACGCCGGACAGGTCGCCATGGGCGACCCGGTCAACGGACGCTACAAGGCCTTTCTCTGCGTCGGCCTCGCTTACTTCCTCACCGCCGTGCTCGCCCCGCTGGGCCTGCTCCTGGCCAAGGGTGCCACGTGGGCCTACCCGGCCAAGGGCTTTGGCATTTCCCTGTTCGCCGGCGTGCTGGGTGCCCTCGGAGCGTTCGGCGTGCTGCTCGCTTTCGGGGCCAAGGGTCAGCCAGCCGTGGTCATGGCCATCGTCTTTGCGGGTGCCCCCGCCGTCAACGCCATCCTCTCCCTCATCCTCCATCCACCCGCCGGAGGCTGGGGCAGACTTCCCTGGCAGTTCTTCCTGGGCCTGCTGCTGGCCGCCCTGGGCGGCTGCCTGGTCAGCCTTTATAAACCGGGCCCCGCGCCCGCCCGGCCTGCCGCCAGTGGGGCCGCCGTCAGCGGCCCGCCCGCCCACACCATCCCCCGCGTCTGATGCAAAACCAGGATTCCCAGTCCGAACGCCCGCCCGCCCCCTTCGCCAGCCGGGAGGCCATTGACCAGTGGCAGTCCGCCAAGCTTCGACGACTGCTCACCACCGCCATTCCCGCCAGTGGATTCTACCACCGCAAGCTCGCCGCCAACCACGGAGACGGCCATTTCACCAGCCTGGCTGACTTTGCCGCTCGATTCCCCTTCACTCGCAAGCAGGAACTGGTGGCGGACCAGGCGGACCATCCGCCCTACGGCTCCAACCTCACCCGGCCAGTGGGTGAGTTTTGCCGCTGCCACCAGACCAGCGGCACCACCGGCGCCCCCCTCCGCTGGCTCGATACCCCCCAGTCCTGGGCCGGCCTGCTTGACAACTGGCAGGTCATTTACGACGCCGCCGGACTCAACCCGAGTGACCGCTTGTTCTTCGCCTTCTCCTTCGGCCCCTTCATCGGCTTCTGGTCCGCGCTCGAAGCCGCCAGCCGCCAGGGCTGCTTCGTCTTCGCGGGCGGGTCCATGACCAGCCGCGCCCGCCTGGATGCCATCCTCGACAACCGCATCACCGTCCTCTGCTGCACTCCCACCTACGCCCTGCACCTCGGCGAGACCGCCCGTGGCGATGGTCTCTGCCTTGACCGCTCCAGTGTCCGCCTGGTGATCGTCGCCGGGGAGGCCGGGGGCAGCATTCCCACCACCCGCCAGCGCATTGAGGCCGCCTGGCCCGGCGCCCGGGTGTACGACCACCACGGCATGACCGAGACCGGCCCGGTGACCTTTGAATGTCCGGAAGAGCCCGGCGTGCTCCACGTGCTCGACCACTCCTACTTTGCCGAGGTCGTCAACCCCGCCAACGGCCACCCCTTGACCCCCGGCGAGACCGGCGAGCTGGTGCTCACCACCCTCGATCGCCTGGGTTCGCCCCTCCTCCGCTATCGCACCGGCGATCTCGTCCGGATGCGCCCCCCCGGGCG
>CAIYYI010000453.1 GCA_903930345.1 uncultured Verrucomicrobiota bacterium | reverse complement strand
GCTCCGGCCCATTCGTCCCGTCATTGGCGCTGAAGAACAGCGTCCCGTTCACGTTCACCAGGTACTGGAGCGAGGAATAGCCGTAGCTGTTGATATTTTTCACCATCACGGTGCCCGCGGCAGTGCCGTCGCTCTTCCAGATCTCCGGCCCGTTCACCCCGTCGTCGGCCTCGAAAAACAGCGTTCCGTTCACGTTTACCAGCCAGGTCGGATTGGAGCTGAAGCTGCCGCTGTTGATGTCCTTGACCATGACCGTTCCGGCGGCCGTGCCGTCGCTTTTCCACAATTCGACCCCGTTCGTCCCGTCATTGGCGGTGAAGAACAGCGTCCCGTTGACGCTGACCATTTGCTGCGGGATGGAATTGCTGACGCCGCCCCGGATGTCCTTGACCAGGACTGTTCCGGCGGCCGAGCCATCGCTTTTCCAAAGCTCCAGCCCATTCGTGGCGTTGGTGGCGCGGAAGAAGAGCGTCCCGCTCACATTCACGAGCGAGTCGGGCCAGGAGCTGCCGCTGCCGCTGACGATGTCCTTGACCAGGACCGTCCCGGCGGCCGAGCCGTCGCTCTTCCAAAGCTCATACCCGTTCGTGCCGTCATTGGCGCTGAAGAAAAGCGCTGCGCCCACGCTGACCAGATTGGTTGCGCCGGAGCTGCCGCTGCCGCTGACAATGTCCTTGACCAGGACGGTGCCCGCCGCAGTGCCGTCGCTTTTCCAGAGCTCCGCGCCATGGGTCTTATCAGTGGCGGTGAGATAAGCCACGCCGTCGATGGACGCCCACGCGGTGGCCAAGCTGCCCCGGGGCTCAGGGACGCCATTGATGTCCTTGACCAGTGAAGCGATCTGGGCCGGCGCAGGCGCGACCAGCGCCAGGCCAAGAAGCAGGGCGGGAAGCTTTCCAAAACACGGTTCATTTTTCATATGCTGGAGTGGGGGGGCAGGTGTTCGATCCGGCCGTCCGCGCGGGGCCACTGTGGATGGATGCCTGAAGGGCGATATTCTTTGCGGCTCCGGTGGGGCATGTAGGTATAATCCCTCATGTCCTGCATACCTGTCAAGCCCGCTGCAGCGGTTTCGCAAGGATATCTTGTGGAATATGTGCTGGCAGTGCAAAATAAGAGAGTTGAAGGTCTGACCCAGCAGACGAAACTCACGGAGCATCAGGTTGAATAGCCCGGGAATCCAACCGTCGAAGCTTGCATGGATCTTAACCGTTGGCGGACGGCGATTTTGGGAACCTGGATCACAGCTTCGGCGGCAGTGCTGGCAGGCGACTGGCCGCAGTTCCGGGGCCCGACAGGCGACGGCCTGGCGACGGCCACCAACCCGCCGCTGACCTGGAGCCCGACCCAGAATGTGTCGTGGAAAACGCCCATCCCCGGCCGGGGACGCTCCTCGCCGGTGGTCCTGGGGGACCGGATCTGGCTGACGACCGCAGTGGAAACAGGCCTCAGGACCTTCACCGAAGGCCCCAACCAGATGCAGCAGGCGGAGCGGGCGATCATCGGGGTGGTCTGCCTGGACCGGACCACGGGGAAACAGCTTTACCACGCGGAGGTGCTGCCGCTGGAGAAGCCGGCGGCGGTGAACTCCCTCAACAGCTACGCCACCCCCACCCCGGCCGTGGAACCGGGCCGGCTGTATTGTGATTTCGGCACGTTTGGCACCGCCTGCCTGGACTCGGAGACCGGCCGCGTGCTCTGGAAACGCCAGTTTCCGGCCGACCACCACCATGGTCCGGGCAGCTCGCCCATTTTGCACAAAAACCTGGTCATCCTGGTGCGGGATGGCCGGGATCAGCAGTACGTCGTTGCGTTGAACAAACAAACCGGCGAGACGGTCTGGAAGGCTGACCGCCCCCCGCTCCGCACGCCCGTCCCGGAATTTCGCAAATCCTATTCCACGCCGCTGATCTTCGAGGCGGCCGGACGGGTTCAGATGGCGGCCGTGGGCGCCCAGTGGCTGGTATCCTATGACCCGGAAACCGGCCGGGAGATCTGGCGCGTGGACGATGGCAAGGGCGAAAGCGTGGCACCCCGCCCGGTCTATGGCGGAGGCATGGTGTTTTTCAGCACGGGTGTCCAGGGCGGACGCCCCCAGTTCTGGGCGGTGCGCGCGGACGGCCAGGGTGACGTCACCCAGACGCACGTGGCCTGGAAACTGCCAACGGGCATCGGCTTCATGCCCTCGCCGCTGCTGGTGGGGCGGGAACTCTACCTCCTCAACGACGACGGCTTTGTGGCCTGCCTGGATGCGGCGAGCGGCACCGTCCTGGGCAAGAGCCGGGCGGGCGGGAACTACGCGGCCTCGCCCGTCCATGCCGGAGGGCGCATCTACTGCTTCAGCCGGGAGGGAAAGACGGTGGTGCTCCAGGCGAACAAGGATTTGACCCTCCTGGCCGAAAACCAGATGGAGGGGCCGGTCTTCGCCTCGCCCGCGTTCGCTGGCTCCGCCATTTATATGCGGACCGACAGCCACCTCTATTGCCTCTCAGAGGAGCCGGTGCGCAAGGCGGATTGATAACCGATGGAAGTTCGGACTACGAACGGGGTGCAGGCCGGATGCCGTCATTCCATCTTTGAACCGCTGGACCTTGGTTGTCCAACAAAGCGGCAGCAAGCCGCCGCACTCCAAGACGCTTCGCGACTTCGATTGCAACCTACTACAAGACAGCGCCTTGTGTGCGCGTGCCTTCTCCAATTCGTCGCCCATATTGCCACTTGAACGGGCTGTGCCACATACGAGGGCAGATGTCGGGGGCTTAGACTACCAGCGTCCGGTTGTGGTTGTTGGAATCGTTTCTGGGTGGTTTGCTTCCAAATATTTTCATCGCTTTGCGGGCATGCCTGGCGCACCATAAACTTCATGGGAAACATACGTCAGCGCCGCTGCGCCGCCACTTGGCGGCTCGCCATCCTGACCAGGCTCTCCCACCTCCGTATCCGCCACCAGTCAGCCGCTTCGGTTACCCGGGTTTTTCCAAACATGCCTTCGGCGATGAACAACCGGGCCCATGGTCAACTGGCGTGTCGGTCCGGGCGGATTTCACAACTCTTCCGGCAGCGTTTTCAGCTTATGAACCCATTCAAAATCGGCGTTGCGATGCTACTTTTCGGAGCGTCGTTTATTGGTGCCCAAACCCCGCAACTGCTAAACTATCAGGGGCGGGTGTCGGTAAACGGCACCAACTTCACGGGCAGCGGGCAATTTAAGTTTGCCCTACTCAACAGCGGGGGCAATGTCGCCCGGGCGGCCTCGGGCACGGCCACGGTGGCATACGGCTTTCTGGTGAACGTGACCGTCATGGATGGCGGGGGCGGGTACGTCACCGCGCCCAGCGTCACAGCCACGGGTGGAAGCGGCAGCGGGGCGGTGTTGACCGCACAGCTTTCCGGCGGGGCGGTGACCAGTGTAGTGGTGGGCAACCCCGGCAGCGGCTACACCAGTGCCCCGGCAATCCAGTTCAGCGCGCCCCCGCCTGCTTACGCCAGCCTGTGGAGCAACGATGGGAACAGCGCCTATGGCAGCCCACCGGCAGCAGCGGTGGTGCTGGGCGTGACCAATGGACTATATTCGGTGATGCTGGGGGACACGACGGTAGGCAATATGGTAGCACTACCAGCAACGGTGTTTACCAATGGCGATGTGCGATTGAGGGTGTGGTTTAGCGATGGGGTCAATGGGTTTCAGCAATTGATACCAGACCAACGGATTGCGGCGGTCGGCTACGCGCTGATGGCGGGAATCGCTCAGACGGTGCCGGACAGCAGCATCACTGCGGCCAAAATTGCTCCTGGTTCGATAGGGATGGCACAGTTGGAGCCTGGAGTAGGGGGAACGTTTAATATTCAAGTTACAGGCAACCCAACCGTGCAGGCGACGGCGAACAGCGCGTATGTCTTCACAAATGGGGCAGCCAATCAGATCACCTTGCCTTTGAATCCCAGTGTGGGTGACCGGGTAAGAGTTACTGGAGAGGCAGACGGTTTTATGCTGTTGGCCAACCCCGGTCAGCTCATCAACAAGCCACCTACCTCTGAATGGAAGACGCTGAGTTTTCCTGGAAACTCGGTTGGCTGTATAGCTTCAAGTGCGGACGGCAGCAAGCTTGTAGCGGGCCAAGGAGGTTACGACAACAGCGGCCCAATTGCCACCTCGACCAACTTCGGAGTGACGTGGTCCACCAACAACAACGCCGGTTTGGGGAATTGGACTTGCGCTGCCATGAGTGCAGATGGCAGCAAGCTTGTGGCGGGCCAAGGATCGTACACCTACGGCGGCCCGATTGCCACCTCGACCAACTTCGGAGTGACGTGGTCCACCAACAACAACGCAGGTTTGGGATTCTGGACTTGCACTGCCATGAGTGCCGATGGCAGCAAGCTTGTGGCGGGCCAAGGGTTTTACACCAACAACGGCCCGATTGCCACCTCGACCAACTACGGAGTGACGTGGTCTACCAACAACAACGCCGGTTTGGGATATTGGACTTGCGTCGCCATGAGTGCCGATGGCGGCAAGCTTATGGCGGGGAGGGACAACGGCCCTATTGTAGCCTCGACCGACTACGGAGTGACGTGGTCCACCAACAACAACTCCGGCACGGGGAATTGGACTAGCGTTGCCATGAGTGCGGACGGCAGCAAGCTTGTGGCGGGGAAAGCAGGACCTTACCGAGGTTTTATCATCACCTCGACCAACTACGGGGTGACGTGGTCCACCAACAACAATGCTGGTTTTGGGTATTGGTGGAGTGTTGCTATGAGTGCCGACGGACGAAAGCTCGTGGCGGGGGCAGGAGGAAATAATGGTTTAATTGCGACTTCTGTTAATTACGGTTCCACTTGGTCCACCGACAACAACACCGGTTTGGGGAATTGGTATTTCGTTACCATGAGCGCTGATGGCACTAAAGTAGTGGTTCTTGGACAAGTCGGCGATAGTTTTAACGCACTGATGGTCAGTCAAAATAACATTAAATGGCCTAGACTTATCGGCAAAGCATTTG
>CAIYYI010000452.1 GCA_903930345.1 uncultured Verrucomicrobiota bacterium | reverse complement strand
TGGCGAGGATCTTCTCAATGTGCTCGTCCGTCAGTTGGTTCTGGCGTTTGCCCTTCACGAAGTGCTCGGCGGCGTTTATGAAAAGCACGTCATCCGGCTTCTTGCACTTCTTGAGCACCAGGATGCAGACCGGAATGCCGGTGGAGTAAAACAGGTTGGCCGGCAGCCCGATCACCGTGTCAATGTGGCCGTCCTTCAGCAGCTTGGTGCGGATGCGCTCTTCCGCCCCGCCCCGGAACAACACGCCGTGGGGCAGAATGATGGCCATCACCCCCTCATCTTTCAGGAAGTGAAACCCGTGCAGCAGGAACGCGAAATCAGCGGCCGATTTCGGGGCCAGCCCGTGGTTCTTGAAACGCACATCCTCCCCCATGGCCTCCGTCGGATCCCACCGGTAGCTGAAAGGCGGATTGGCCACAATGGCATCGAACAGCGGTTTCTTGGCCGGGTTCAGCTCCCGCAGCATTTCCCAATCGTTGGTCAGCGTGTCGCCGTGGTAGATTTCGAACTCCGAATCCTTCACCCCGTGCAGCAGCATGTTCATGCGGGCCAGGTTGTAAGTGGTGATGTTCTTCTCCTGCCCGTAAATCTTCCCGATGCCGTGCGGCCCCATCAGCTTGCGCACCCGCAGCAGCAGGGAGCCGGATCCGCACGCAAAGTCCAGCAGGCTGGCCAGGCGCGCCTTCTTCCCGGTCGCGGGCTCCTGGCTGTCCATGGTCACGATGGCAGCAAGGATTTTGGACATCTGCTGCGGCGTGTAGAACTCGCCCGCCTTCTTGCCCGACCCCGCGGCAAACTGGCCGATCAGATATTCGTAGGCATCGCCCAGGGCATCAATGTCGGAGGAGAACTCCGCCAGCCCCTTGGCGATCTCCGCGATGATGGCGCACAGCTTGGCGTTCCGGTCCTCATACTTCCGGCCCAGCTTGTCCGAGCCGAGGTTGATCTCCGAGAACAGCCCGTTGAAAGTGCTCTCGAAAGACTCGGTTTCAATGTATTTGAAACCCGCCTGCAGCGTGTTCAGCAGTTCCCCGTGCTGGGTGCGGGCCATTTCGGCGATGCTGTTCCAGAGATGCTCCGGCTTGATGACATAATGCACCTTGCGGCGCATCTGCTTCTCGAATTCGGTGATGTCCCCCTGGTTCTTGGCATACCACAGGGCCAGCGGCACACGCCGGTCCTCCGCGCCGAGACTGGGGTAATCCTTCCCCAGCTCCTTCTTCGCCGCCGTCTCGTAATTGTCCGAGAGGTAGCGCAGGAAGAGAAAGGACAGCATGTAATCGCGGAAATCGTCCGCATTCATCGCCCCGCGCAATTGGTCGGCGATGTTCCAGAGCGTCTTGCCCAGTTGCTTTTGGTTCGTGTCGGTCATTTCTTTGGGCGGCGTTTGATTTTGGTTTCGAGGGCTTTGAGGTCGGCCTCGTCCTCTTGATCGGCTGCCATTGCTTCCTGTGTTTTCCGGCGTCGGTCGTAGTCGAGATAGAGGGCGCTCGTTTTGCTCTCCATTTGCTCATGGCTAATCGAGCCGGCATGAGCGAGCAGCGGGAAGCCGTTGGAAGTGATGATCTGATCCACGTTTTGCTTCCAGAACCCCATGCGCGTTTCCTGCCGGTTCTTTGCCCGCAGTTCGGCGGTTTCCAGGAATATGACCACCAGCCGGTTCAGTGTGTCGATTTCATCTTCGGTCAGGTAATTCTTGGCCGTCAGTATGTCCTGCTTCCGCACCGTGGCTCCCTTCCAGTGCAGCAGGCCAAAGTTCGGATCATCGCGGTTGGCGCGGGCGGTGATGAGTTCGGCGGCGGTCTTCCGGGTCACGGCGTAGAGCAGGAGGTTCTGCACAGTGGCAAAGAACTGCTGCGCGGCCGCATCAGTCTTATCATAATCGCTGCTCAGGGCGAAAAGGTCGCGCACTTTTTGGTAAAAGCGCTTCTCGGAGGCCCGGATTTCCCGGATGCGCTCCAGCATCTCGTCGAAGTAGTCGGGGCGCCCATCCGGGTTCTTCAGCCGCTCGTCATCCATCACGAAACCCTTTTGCAGGTATTCCTTCAGCACGGTGGACGCCCAGCGGCGGAACTGTACGCCACGGGGCGAACGCACCCGGTAGCCCACGGCGAGGATGGCGTCTAGGTTGTAGAGCAAGGTGAGGTAGCTCTTGCCGTCGGCGGCAGTTGTCAAGGATTCCTTGACAACTGAACTCTCCACCAGCTCCCCGTCCTCGAAGAGGTTCTTCAGGTGCAGGGAAATGTTCTGCTTGGTGGCGTCAAAGAGGTCCGCCATCTCCAGTTGCGTCAGCCAGACGGTATGATCCAGCGCCCGGAGCTTAATCTGGCTCCGTCCGTCTTCCGTGTTATAAAGAATCAGGTCGTTCATGGCATTCGTATGGCTGGTTTGCGGGACAGGACACGGGTATTCTTGGTGCAAGCATCGCGCTCATGCTTCAACCCCCTCCGGCGATGGGAAAAGCTGCTGCATCAGCCCTTGCTTGTGGGTCTTCAGTGCAGCGAGCTTTTGGGTTTGGGCGAGGATCGTCTCGTCGAGTGAGGAAAGGCAGTCGGCGATGCGTTGTTGCTCGTTGGGAGCCGGGCACCGCAAGGCAATGCGGGCAAAGTCATCGTAATAAAGGCGCAAACGGTCTTTGGTGAGGCCCCGTGAGTGCGCCGTCAATGTGTGCAGTGTCGCAGGCATCTTGAACATGTATCGGAAAAACTCCGGAACGGTGCCTGTCACTGGTGCCAGCACAATGTAGGCGGGACTTACCAGGCAATCTTCCGGTGCAACGCCAAGCGCACCCTGCCACATTCGCATCATGTTATACGCGATGTCATTCCGACATGCCTTCTTGTTACCCGCAGCGTCCTCGATATCGTAATAGTCTCGGTCCAGTGAGTCACGTCTGACCATGCCGTCGTGCATCGTGACTGAGTAGATGGGCAGGCCTTGTTCACCCTTGGTAACGCGGTTCGAGAATAACGATCCTGCCTTCCGAACCTCCCACTCCCCGGCATCTTCGAATTCGGGAAAGCGGAGGCGGGGTTGGGTTTCGCCTTCGCGGGGGAAAAGCTGCTGCATCAGCCCTTTTTTATGGGTCTTGAGCGCGTCCACTTTCCGCGCTTGCGCGGCGATCAGCTCGTCCACCGAACTCAGGCACTCGGCGATTTTTTGTTGCTCGCGGGGCTGCGCCGGAAGCGGCAGGCGCCCAGACAGGAAAGTCTTGTTCGTGATTTGAAGCGTGTTCTTAGCACCCTTTTGGCAACGCGGCGAAAGAAAGGCTTTTGATCGGTTTGGGGCTTCAAAATAGGCCTCGATCATCAAACCCAGGTGCGGGTTGGTCGGCGTGAAGACGCCGTATAGCGGCGAGAGCGCGACTTCTCCGTCGGACTTGCATTGTTTTACGATGCCGAAGGGGAACGCCTTCAACGGGCTTTTTGTGTAAACCACATCAAAGCGCCTTCCGACCGTATAGTGCGAGGTGTCAGCGGCTGAAAAACTCCGGCCCAAGTGTTCGATTTGGTTGACGATGCCGCTCTCCATTGAGACCGAAAAAACATCACGGCCAGCGGTGTTCTTGATTTTGTGTTCCGTTAGAACCTTCGACAGCGGTTCGAACACCCACGGAGTGCTGAATCCCGGAAACCGCAGCCTGGGCGTCAACGCGGGTTTGCCGTCGGGCATCGGGGTGGTGATTTTCGCCTTATTGCTCATAGGCGCTGAGTCCTGAGATGTCGCGCCCTTGGGCGCGTTTGGTGAGCAGGGGATGGAGGTCTGCCATCAGGGCGAGTTCGGCCTGGGTGCGGGCTTTCCAGCCCAGCTCCAGCGGGGCCATGAGATCGCTCAACTGCTCGCCGTCGAAAATCATCCGTTGCAGGATGCCATCCACAAAGCCTTGCAGGGCGGCGATGGCGAGGTGGTGCTTGCTGGCGATGGCGGCGAGTTCCGCCGCACCCTTTTCCGCCTTGAAGCGGGTGTAGCCGTCGCGGATGGCCGTTTCGCTGAGCCCCTCGCCCGCCTTCAGGGTCCCGATATATTCGGCGATGTCCTCCCGTTCGTTCATGAACTTGGCATCGGCAACGATGATGCCGACGAGCTGCTCGCGGCTCATCTTCAGTTTCCCCGGGGTCTGCTGCGAAAAACGGGCGATGAGCCCCATGATATAGTCATAATCAATGAGGGCGGAGGCAAAAAGCACGAACTCAAAATCCACCTGGTCCAGATCCGGGCCGGGCTGCTCGCCGCCGGTCTTGCCCCGCTGCTCCTTGAGGCGCTGGGCGGTTGCCAGGTAGGCACCGCGAAAGCCCAGCAGGTTTTCCCTGGGCAGGATTTGCTCGATGGTGCCTTTGTTTTCCTCGGAGAGATCGGTGTATTGGTCAAGCTGGGTTTTCAGCCGCTGCACCTCCTTGAATATATTGATGAAGGCGCTTTTGGCATCATTGCCCATGAGGTTCGGCACGGCCTCCGGGGCACAGTCAAGCCCCTGGGATTTCATGAAGCCGTCCAGCTTCTGCACTGAGTCTTGTAGCTTTTCAATGACCACCGGGGCCGCATCCACCAGCCAGATCTCCCGGGCTTGCTCCCCCGTCTTTTCCCCGGAGAACAACGTGATGGCGGCATCCACGGCCTCCTGCTGCTGGCGGAAGTCGAGGATGTTGCCGTAGGGCTTGGTGCTGTTGAGCACCCGGTTGGTGCGGGAAAAGGCCTGAATCAGGCTATGGTGCTTGAGCGGCTTATCCACATAAAGCGTGTTCAGGTACTTGGAATCAAAGCCAGTCAACAGCATGTCCACCACAATGGTGACGTCAATTTTCTGCGCCCGGGGCAGGTCGGCATTGGGCCACTGCTGGTCCTTGATGCGCTTCTGCACATCCTGATAGTAGAGATCGAACTCGCCGATGGTGTGGTTGGTGCCGTAGCGGGCATTGTATTCGCCGAGAATGCCCTTGAGCGCGGCCTTTTTCTTCTCAGGCTCCACGGCGTTATCCTCCTTTTCCTGCGGCAGGTCCTCCTGGATCTGCTTCACATCAGGATCGCCCTCGGCGGGCGGTGAGAACACGCAGGCAATATTCAGCGGCTGGAAATCGGGGTCTGCGGCTTGCATTTCCGCCTGGATGGTGGCGAACAGGCCGTGGTATTCGATGGCGTCGTTGATCGAGGCCGTGGCGAGCAGGGCATTGAACCGGCGCTGGCCGGTGGCGGCATCGTGCTTGGCCAGGATGGCCTCGACGATGGCGCGCTTTGCGAGACTCGCGCCCGGCTGCGGCGCACCATCGCCCTCTGGCTTATAGTAATCCACATGGAACCGGAGGACATTCCCGTCCTCGATGGCGTGCGTGATGGTGTAGGCGTGGAGCTGCTTCTGGAACAGTTCCGCCGTGGTCTGGTAGGAGGCCTGCTGGGCCTCGATCTTCACGCGGCTGGCATTTTCCTCAAAGATCGGCGTGCCCGTGAACCCAAAGAGCTGGGCCTTGGGAAAAAACTCCTTGATCGCCCTGTGGTTGTCGCCGAACTGCGACCGGTGGCACTCGTCGAAGATGAACACCATGCGCTTGTCCCGAAGCGGCTCCAGTAGCTCCTTGTAGGTCGGCAGGTCGTTCTTTTTCCGCTGCTGGTTGCGCTTGCTGTTTTCATCCAGCGCCAGGCCGAGCTTCTGGATGGTGCAGACGATCACCTTGTCGGCGTAGTCATCCGAGAGGAGGCGACGCACCAGCGCGGCGGTGTTGGTGTTTTCCTCCACGCAGCCCTCCTGGAATTTGTTGAACTCCTCGCGCGTCTGCCGGTCGAGATCCTTGCGATCCACCACGAACAGGCATTTTTCGATGT
>CAIYYI010000451.1 GCA_903930345.1 uncultured Verrucomicrobiota bacterium | reverse complement strand
CAACTGTCCGCTTTTGCTCGCTCCAAGAATTCCGCTTTTGAAAGCTCCACGACACCCAAACCTAACTTTCTTGACATGCCTGAATACGAGAAGTATCGTCGACACTGATGTTCTGCTTGGGCGCCGGGCTCGGTCCCAGTGGTCCGATTTCCGGCGTATACAGGGGGCTTGTCTATGAATACCAGATCGATGTTCCTGCTTCTTTTCTGTGCCTATGCCATCGGTTCGACCTCAGCCCCGGCCGCCAGTCTTCAGATGGTGCCCCTGAAAGCCTCCTATGAAAGTAATCTCCAGGTAGTTGTCCGAAGTGACGTCACAGCCGATTGCATCGCACGCTATGCGAAGAAACTTGACAGCATTGGCGAAGGGTTCAAGCAGGATGGCAATCTTGACGGAGTGGTCGCTGTGCGTGATGAAAAGAAGCGTTGCGAGACGGAGAAAACCGTTCCGGCAGAATCGGTTCCAAACATCCTACCAGCCATAGCCAAGGCCCGAGTCGAGTATCAGCAGGCCACAGCCAGAGCTGAGATAGATAAGAACAAGAAGATCCTGGCTCTCGCCGACGGCTATGCAAACAGTCTTGAAGCCCTTAAGAAGCAACTGACGCAACAGGACAAGATAGAGGAGGCGACCGAGGTCAAGCAGGAGATCGAGCGCCTTCGTGCAAGCGCCGAAGTCACATCTGCCCAATTCACCCTTGCCGATCTTGCCTCAAAAGCGCCACCAACGCCAACCGCTCCTGTCAAATCCACGACTCCTGTACCAGCAGCATGGGCCCCCTCCTCTGCACATACGCCCAAACCGGCCAAGTTACACCGGACGGTCGCGTGCAGAGGTATCAATGGAGCATGGGCAAAGACCACTATGAGTATCAAGGCGGGCGATACGGTCACGATAACTGCAAAGGGTGCCTGGAAATGCACCGGCAACAGCAAGACATGTGGCCCAGACGGATATGAAGGAACGGAAATATCCACATCTTACTCCTCCGGATACTCCAGTGGCTATGCGTGGGGACGTCATCTTTCACGCGAGGCATACGGTGCACTCGTTTGCAAGATCGGGGAAGAAGGGACTGCCATGTTGGTGGGAAAATCTTTGTCCTTTACGAGCACAGAAGATGGCGTCCTGTATCTTGACTCGAACGTAGCCCCCAGTGGGTACGCCAGGGGAGGCTGTTCCGGTACAATGGCTGTGGATGTCGAAGTGTTGTCCAATCCCGACAAGAAGGGTGACTGAGCCTCGCCTGGAACCTACTTCACGCCAATGCGCCGGCAATGGCCGTGCAGTGGACATCCGCCACACTTGGGCCTCAACGGCAGACAGACTGTCTGCCCAAATGATACAAGGTACGAATTCCAAGTCTTCCAGTATTCGACAGGCAGGGATCGTCTCAGTCTCATCTCGGTTTCAAACGGTGTTTTCGTCCTCAGAAGCCCGAGGCGATTGCTGATCCTGTGCACGTGAACATCCACGCAGATCGCAGGCTTGTCAAATCCTACAGCAACAACCAGGTTGGCAGTTTTTCTACCGACGCCGGGCAATCTGCACAACTCCTCAACCGTGTCCGGAATTACGCCCTTGAACTCACGTTCCAAAGCATCCGGCAACAGCTTCAAATGCCTGGCCTTAGTGTGGAAGAATCCAACGGGGAAGATCAGGTCTTCAAGTTCCTTGACCGATAT
>CAIYYI010000450.1 GCA_903930345.1 uncultured Verrucomicrobiota bacterium | reverse complement strand
GCGGTGGAACGTGGTCATCGGCGGCCAGCTCTTCTCCAAGAGCCTGCGCGGTTTCACCACGGCCAAGTTCGACCTGGGCGGCCAGGAAGGCTGGCTGATGTCCGGCGTCCTGATGGTGATGCCTTTCGTCATCCTTGCCGTAATGCTCAAGCTGTTTCTCCCCAAGAAGGAGATCACCCCGTACCGCTCGCATTTCTGAGCCCGCCCCGGCCGACACCCGTCGGCCACACTTGTTTGCTCGCGCTGCCGGGGCTGGCCCGGCAGCGGCCTACCTACATCTTCAACGCACCGGCTCGCCCAATGCCACCAGATCGGCCCGGACACGGGCCAGGTCCTCGGCGGTCAGGGTCAGATCCCCGCTGCGCACATTGTCCTGCATTTGCTGGACGTTGCGCGTGCCGCACAGCACGTGGGTGACGCCGGGCTGGGCCACGGTCCAGGCCAGGACAAGCTGGGTGAGGGTGCAGTTGTACTTTCGCGTCAGCTCCTGCCACCCGGCCAGCAGGTTGAGCACGCGCTGGCGGTTGGCGGGCAGATACCAGGGATTCCACGCCTCATTGGTGCGGAACTCCCCCTGGCTGAAGACGCGGTCCATGCCCACTTTGCCGGTGAGCAACCCCTGCTCCAGGGACATGTAAGTGAGGGTGGAAATCTGGCGTTGGGAGCACATCGGCAGGGTCTCCAACTCCGGTTCCCGGAACAGCATGCTGTAGCGGAACTGGTTGCTCACCACGGGGCCGCAGCCCAGGTTTTCCCGCAATTCATCGGCGGAAACGTTGCACACACCGATCTCCCGGATTTTGCCCTCGGTTCGCAGTTTCATGAGGCAGGCCATCGTGTCGGCGATGGGGGTGTGGTCGGGGGGCACGCTGGGCCAATGGGTTTGGTAGAGGTCAATGTAATCCGTGCGCAGCCGCCTCAGGCTGTTGTCCACCTCGATCTGGATCGTGTCCGGACGGAGACTGCGGTAGAGCGGCTTGCCATCAAACTCCGTGAAAAACGAGCCGCGGGCGTCATCCCACCAAAGCCCGCATTTGGTGGCCACCAGGGCCTTTTCGCGTCGGCCTTGCAGGGCCTGCCCCACCACCAGCTCACTGCGCCCCCAGCCGTAGGCCGGGGCGGTATCAATCAGGTTGATGCCGCCATCCAGCGCCGCCTGAATGGTATAGACGGATTCCTTGTCGTCCGTGTCCTGGCCCCAGATCTGGCCGCCGCCCAACACCCAGGCACCCAGCCCGATGACCGAGGCGGAAAGATTGGATTGTCCCAGTGGCTTGAATTTCATGCCTTCTTTTAACGGTCCCACCCCTGCATTGTCATCCCTTTTTTTCAAACGGCCGGTGGCCAAATGTTACAAATCCACGCTTCCCTCCGGGGCATGAATGGTGTTTATTCGTGCGCGTTTATGAGCAAAACGGCTTTGTTATTTGCGGGGCAAGGCGCCCAGACGGTCGGCATGGGCAGGGATCTGGCGGAAATTCATCCCACTGCCCGGGAGTGGTTTGCGCGCGCCAACACTGCGCTGGGCTACGACCTGGCTGATATCTGTTTCAATGGCCCGGAAGCGGAGCTGACCAAAACGGAAAACGCCCAGCCCGGGATTTTCCTGGTGAGCTGGGTGGCCTTGAAACTGTTGCAGGAAAAGGTGCCCTCCCTTTCCTTCGCCGCCACCGCCGGGCTTTCCCTGGGCGAGTTCACCGCGTTAACCGCCGCCGGATCGCTCTCGTTTGAAGCGGGCCTGCAGGTGGTGCGCCAGCGCGGCCGGTTCATGCAGGAAGCCTGCGAAGCCACCCAAGGTGGCATGGCCGCCATCATTGGCCTGGACGAAATCCCCACCCGCGAAGTCTGCGCCGCCGCCGGGGTGGAACTGGCCAACCTGAATTGCCCGGGCCAACTGGTCATTTCCGGTGAGACCGCCCGCATTGCCCAGGCATGTGAGCTGGCCAAGGCCAGGGGGGCCAAGCGGGCGCTGCCCCTGCCCGTGGCGGGCGCTTACCATTCCCCGCTGATGGCCAGCGCCCAACCCAAG
>CAIYYI010000449.1 GCA_903930345.1 uncultured Verrucomicrobiota bacterium | reverse complement strand
GGGCATCCACGTTTACACCCAGAAACCGCTGACGCACAATATCTGGCAGGCCAGGACTCTGGTCAAAGCCAGGGAGCGCTACAAGGTGGTCACCCAAATGGGCAATCAGGGACATGCGAGCAACTCCATCCGTCAGTCCGCCGAAGCCTATCGGGACGGCGTGATCGGAGAAGTGAGTGAAGTTTTTGCCCGTAACAGCGGCCCCGAGATGGGCGGCAAGCATTTCGCAAACCCTGTGACCATGCCGCCTCCTTCTTCCCCGATTCCCGAGGGACTTGCCTGGGATCTTTGGCTTGGGCCTGCAGCCAAGCGGGATTTCTATCGCGATTACCTCCCTTACAAATGGAGAGCGTTCTACGACTTCGGTTCAGGCATACTGGCAGACTGGGGATGCCATACCTTCGACACGCCGGTTTGGGCGCTGGACTTGGATCCCCCCGACGTGGTGGAGTGCGTGGAGCGCAAGCCATCTCTGGAGGGGCTCATCCCGGCCGGCAGCCGAATCAAGTATCACTTTCCGGCCAATGCGAAGCGCGGCCCGGTCGTGCTCAACTGGTTCGACGGCCCGCAGGACTGGTCGAAGGTCGGACGCATAGACCGGTTCGAGGCGGATCATGCCGCCTACCTGGGACGCGCCTGCTGGATGGTCGGCACCAAAGGCCTGATCGGCTGCGACACGCATGCGGGATCATCCACCATCTTGCCGGTTGAAGCACGCAAGGAGTGGCAGGCGAAGCCGCCGGCCAATCCCATCCCCCGCGTGAACGGCGGCCCCTTCCGCGAATGGTTGAATGCGATCAAGCAGACCGGCCCGGAACCTGGATCAAACTTCACCTACTCGGCGAAGTTGACCGAGATTATTCTCCTCGGGGTGCTGGCTCAGCGCTTCAACTCCCGCCTCGAATGGGACGCCAAGGCCGGTCGCATCACCAACCACCCGGAGTTGAACGTCTTCGTCAAGGAACCGGCACGCGAAGGCTGGCGATATGGCGAGAACCTTTAGGGAAAAGCTCCCTCAGAATCGGAATGACAAGCGAACCCCGTCACCAGAAAACTTGATATGAAACGACTACTTCTTCTCGCCGCAGCCTTGCTGCCATTGCTTCCCGCCCCGGCGGAGGAGCCTTCCACCCCGGCCGTGCTGGGGGAAAGGTTTCTCGGGTGGAGGTTTGGAATGTTCATCCACTTCAACATAGCGACCTTCAACAACCGGCAGTGGGCGACGGGGACAGAGGATCCGGCGACGTTCGCGCCATCGAAGCTGGATTGCGGGCAGTGGCTTGACGCGGCGGCGGCGGCGGGAATGAAATACGCGGTGCTGACGGTCAAACATACCGGTGGTTACTGTTTGTGGGACAGCCAGCACACCGAAACGCACGATATCAGGGCTTTCCGGAACTTCCGCAACGGGCAGGGCGATCTGGTGCGTGAATTCGTCGAAGCCTGCCGCAAGCGCGGCATCAAGGTGGGCCTTTATTACTGCCTGCCGGGCGATTTCGCAAAACGTCATTTGCCCAAGGGCGAGGTGGACAAGCTGCACGGACTGCCACCGGAGGCGCAGGGGCGCTACACCGCCTTCATCAAGTTGCAGCTGAGTGAGTTGTTGACCAACTACGGGCCGATTGACCTGTTCTGGTTTGACCAATACTCGAACCGTTACACCGGGAAAGACTGGCAGCAAATCAAAGCGCATGTGAAGTCCCATCAGCCCGGGTGCGTGGTCATTGCCAACAACAGCCTGGATTTCAAAGACACGGACATCCACAGTTATGAATACCCATATCTCAAGGCGAAGAAACGGCCAGTTTTACTGCCGCCGGAGGGCAATGTGGATGCGGCCGAAGTTTGCGACACCCTGGGACTCGGTTGGTTTTGGACGCCCCACGAGAACGAGGACGCCATGAAATCGGTCGAGGAAGTGACGGCCATGTTGGAATTGTGCCAGCAGCGCCGCGCGAACTATCTTCTCAACGTGGGGCCGGATAACACGGGGAGGCTGCCGGATTACGTGGTGAAACGCCTGCGCGAGATCGGGGCCCGGGTCGCCGTGCTGCAACCGGGGCCTGTTAAGCCGTGATCAACAAGGACACTCGTTTCCCAATGACAACCATCCAAACTGAACTCATCCACATGAAAACCCCGTTCATTCGTATCCTCGCTGCTTCCATTCTCCTGCTCGCATGCTTGCCTGCGACGGCGGCACCCAAGGCCCCGCTCAAGTCGTGGACCGACCCCGCCGCCGCCCTGCGCGAGGATGCGGATTTCGCCATCCAGGGTGAATATGCGGCGGCGGCCACGGGCGCACAGGTGGTCGCTCTCGGCGACGGCCGCTTCGACGCCTACCTGTTGGAAGGCGGACTGCCCGGCGCAGGATGGGCTCCCGGCAATGCCCGCACCGTCCTCCGCGGCGGCAGGGCAGGGGACGAGGTGGTGCTGAAGGACGACACCGGAAAGACCACCGCCACGATCCTCAAAGACCGCATGGTCGTGGTTGGCACGAATGGTGTGAAAAGGGAACTTGTGCGTACCGAGCGCGGCAGTCCGACCCT
>CAIYYI010000448.1 GCA_903930345.1 uncultured Verrucomicrobiota bacterium | reverse complement strand
CGACCTCTACTTCCTGCGCCAAGCTCCCGATCCCAAACACTTGCCAGTCGTGCTCCTACACTGTCCGCCCTTCTAAAAGGAATTCCGGTTTTGACCGCACGCTTTTTTCCGGTTTTGAAAACTACACGACAGGGCGAGTGGAAGGACTTGCTTTGTGGCAGGTTTTCAGGCATCTTAAGGCTCCATTATGGACTATATACAGCGGTTCAACCTGGACGGTCTTAAGTTTAACAACCAGATGCTCGCTTGCATGGTGTTGATTTGGGCGGCGGTTTTGGGGTGCGCGTTGGCGAGTCTTAATGAACAGCCTATGACGCGCAAACAACGGCTGTTCTGGATAGTTTTGATTACCGGGTTTCCGATGATCGGAGTGCTGCTCTACCTGCCATTTTCGTTCCGCCTAGAGTCGTACCCTTCGCTGAATTTGCTGAAACGCTCCAAGTAGTGGGGAAGTTGCTGTTTCGGGTCGGAAATTTTTTCTCGACTCCCCGTTGAGCAGCTGAGATGATTTCAAATAGGATATGGCAGTGTTGGACAGAGTCAACTGGCTGTGGCCGTGCTCAACATGAAGAAAACGTCGTGCGACCGGCTGGTGTGTGGATGAATGGACGATGGGTATATGAGGCCTTGAAAGTAATTTCAAGTGTTGGTGGCAAACGTGTTATGAACACTGGTAAATGCGGCATCTGGCCATGGACGCTGGTCGTCAGCGTCGGACTGTCAGCTTTGAATCCGGTCGCCACCCAGGCGCAGACCGGACGTGAGAGTGTTATAGCACCGATCAGCGTCAACCGGGCTGGGTCGGCGCAGAAAGCCGCCGGGGAGAAGAGGTTGACCGAGGAAAAGAAGGCTGGAGGAAAGGGAACCTTGGGAGGGATGGGGACAGAAGAACCCGGGGTTGTCAAGGATGCGGGGGTGGCCTATGATAGCGTTTTCAGGGAGCTTTCACTCGGGGTCAGGGATCCGGTGAAAGTGGGGGCCGGAAGCGGGACGGTGGATGCCTCGCTGCCCATCAAGCCGAATGTGAATTTGCCGCTCGTTAAGTGGAGGTCTCGACCGGATGAGGCGGAGGTGAAAATAGGGCAGTTTTATTTAGACTTTCATTCCATTTCGGCCTCCGTTCTGGCCAGCGACAATATCAATTTGACGACGGATAACCGCAAGGTTGGCGCGATTGCCATTGTGGGCATGGGGGTATCGGCGATGTTTCAGGTCAATGAACGTTTACGACTCGAGGTGGGGGGGCGGTTTGCGTATTTGCCGTTCAAGAATAAAATTGGGTTTGGTGATCCGACCCAAATGATTTCCGGGACAATCACGCCGTTGGCGCGGGCGCAGTTGATCTACGACATTCCTGTATCCGATTGGGAGTTGAAGGTTTTTGACCAGTTCACCATCGTGAATTATGGATACCGCCGGGGTGAGAACTTTGACATGTTTGATACGGATTCGGACGCTTTTGACCGGGCGGGTCGGTATAGTTACCGGATGCCGGGGGATCCAAATGGAACCACAACGCGCTCAGAGCGGTTGGAGAATTTTGTAATGCGCAATCGGGTTGGTACGACAGCCAGTCGGGTTTTGCCGACGGTCACTCGTTTTACCGTGGGTGGTTACCATGAAAACATGTGGTATATCGGTCCGCAGAACGGTTTACCCTCTGCTTATGACTCGGTATTTGTGGCGTTGAAATCAGAGCGGGAGAACCTGAGGTTCAAGCCGTTTGCGGATTACCGCTGGAACCAGGCAAACAACCGTCCCGGGTGGGATCAGGTGGGGTATGGCGGCGTCGAGGGACCAGTCACAGAGAACATTGATTTTCTAGGGGAAGTAGGCTACTTCAACCCGGGCAACTCGCCTCAAAACAGGCTGTTGTGGACTGCGCGTCTCGACCACAAAGCGGGTCCCTACACCTCGCAAAGCATTGAGTACTCACGGCGATTGACCGATCCCGAGCGGAGCGTGCGCACTGGATGGATGTATCAACTGACCCAAATCATCAGCCGCGATATTACGGGAAAGTTGCAGTTGGATTATTCCGATTACTTGGATTTGGACAACGGCAATTCCGGGGGTACGCAATACCGTGGGGCGGTCCGTGCTGACTACAAGATGACGACACGGCTGAACGTTCAGGCTTCGGTGGCCTACCGGCGGTATGATTTCAATGATTTTACGTTGGGTTCATCGGACTATTACACCGGGCGCTTACAGTTTCAGCTCAAATTGACAGACACGATCGATACGTTGCTGCTGTATCAGTATGAACAGAGGCAAGCTAGCCCGGCGCTAGATTATTACGAGAACATGATGCTGCTATCGGTTACAAAACGGCTTTAGTCAGCGTCTAGACGCAATTTTTTGCATGGAAGTTGCGCGATTAAAGCCAGTTAAAGCAGAAATTTGTGTTTTTGTGCTTTACAAAGACTTGTGTCTGGAGTTTTATAATGCAACTTGATTCGAATGGTCTCCGGATTGATTTTGTTTGGACTGGTGTGACGGAGATTAATTGGTGAGATCGGAATCTGGAAAACAGAACCCATGAAGACGAAAATAATATCCTGGTTCGGCATCGTAGTGGTTACGGTGGCGATGACGCAAGTGAACGCTGCCAACGCGGCATCAGGACTTGACAAAGTCGAAGAGCACACCAAACAGATGGAGGAGCAGCGGATGGCTGACAAGGCGGTGGCGGAAATGCTGTTCAGCACTGCCAGCCTCCAGAAGAATGTTGATCGACTGAGCCGTCAGAAAACAAGCCTGGAACGCGAAGTATCCTACGTTCGCATCAAGCAGGATGGGGCCATTCGCGAGCTGGGTTATGCCACCCGGGCGGAGCCGGCGGACAAGGAGTTGGTGGCCAGTGCGCAGCGGGAGTTGCAATACTGGCAGGGCCGGGCTAAGATGGTGGAAGGCGAATTCGCCAAGTTGGAGGAGGAACTGAAGAAGGCGGTGGATGATTACCGTAAATCTGTGCAGCAACCAGTGGAGTCGAAGTTGATCCTTCCGGGTGAGGTGGTGCAACTTTTTGTGCTGGAGGATGAGACCTTTAACGGGCTGTACCAAGTCCGATCCGGCGGTTATGTGGTATTGCCGCGCGTAGGCCGGGTGTCGGTGGTGGGCAAGGATTTGACTGCTGCGGAAAAGACGATCAAGGAGGCGTTGGAGTCCACGCAGCTCAAGCAGGGCACCGTGATGCTGGAGCGTTCTGCCGGTGTCTATAACGAGGATTCTTCCGATGTGATTTATCTGGCAGGCGAGTTCAAGACGACCGGGCCCCTGAAGGTTCCGGCTGGCATGCAGCCGACCTTGGTAACCACCATTCTGCGTTCAGGCGGTCTGACCTCCTCGGCAGACCTGACCAAGGTCAAACTGCTCCGCTTGGAAGCGGGCAAGAGTTTGGTGGAAGAAGTGAACGTTCAAGCCATATTGGAAGGTGCTGGAATGCAATCGGATCTGGCACTGGCCGCCGGCGACATTTTGGTGGTTCCTTCGTTCGCACCGGTGATTTATGTGACGGGTAACATAACCCGGCCGGGTGTCATTCAACTCAGCCCGGATGAGGAATTGACCGCTTATTCGGCCATTTTGCGGAGCGGCGGTTTTGCCCGCTTTGCGAAAACCCGCGGGGTATATGTACTGCGCGACCGCGGTAACGGTGAGAAATCCCGCATTCCCGTCAACATCAAGGAAGTACAGTCCGGCAAGCAGCCTGACGTGATTCTCCAAGGCAAAGACATTGTCGTGGTGCCCGAGAAGTTCTTTAGCTGGTGATTCCAGTCCACGTCAAGTTGAGAGACGAAGTTGATGGTCAAGTGAGGGTCCACCTGCCCTTGTTCTCGGATAAATGACCACTGGGCGGGCCTGATTTTGGATGGCGCGCGCCACGTTGACCGGGCACGAAAACGCCCTGTCAGGGAATGTCTCTTCACGAACTTCCTTCCATCACAATCCCTGTGGATTGAATTTTAGTGAGTAGCTTTGCAAGTGGTGCTGAAGGGGTTTGCCCCCTCCTCGTGGGTGCCCCAAGTTTCACTTGTGTTCCGGGTCGGATTGGCCTGTGAGATATCCCTGGTGGGGCGGTTTTGCTCCGATGAGAGCCAGAGCCTAATTAACTTGGCAAACGACTTGCGTATGACGATTAAGCAATTGGCAAAACACGCTTTCACAGGTACCGCTCAAACCCTGCTGACGGCGGGACTGTTCGGTTCGTTTGTGGATCGCCTGGCCTACGAACGATTGCGGCAGCGCCGACGCCAGGTGGAGCAACGGCTTAAAGGCAAGGGGTTATATGGCGATGTGGTGGAACGTGGCCCATTCAAAGGCATGGCGTACACTTCCCATTGGGCTAAAAACCGGTTCGAGAAAATTATTGGGGCCTATGAATTTTACCTGCACGGTTTCTTGGAGCGCATCTGTGCCCGGCAATACAGCGAAGTGGTGGATGTGGGATGTGCGGAAGGATATTACGCTGTCGGCCTGGCCCGGCGCATGCCGCAAACCGTTGTCTATGCCTATGACAACGATGCGGAAATGATTGAACACTGTCTTGAAAATGCCCAGTTAAACCGGGTGCGGGACCAAGTCCGAACTGGGGCATTTTGTGAACCGTCAGTGTTGCAAAACATTCCCATCCGGCAAAAGGGTTTGGTTTTCAGCGATTGCGAAGGCTATGAGCTGACTTTGCTGGACCCGGCCAAGGCGCCCATGCTCATGGCGAATGACATCTTGGTGGAAATCCATGATTTCAAAGACCGGGCTATTTCGACAACCATTCGCGAGCGATTTTCTGCCACGCACACCTTGGAAGTGGTGCGAGCAGAAAGTGTGCGGTTTGCGGATTATCCCGTGTTACAGCATTTGAATCTGCAGGAGATATACGCGATGGTTGCCGAGGAGCGAGTGGAGCTCATGGAGTGGTACTACCTGCAAGCCCGGTCAGACACTCCTTGAGGGCAAGACCAGTGCTGATAATGTGGGTTTATTAGCCAAGGGGTTGGCCGGAGTCAGAGCGTCGGCAGGTATCGAAGCGATTCTGCTCAAACCAGCGCAGGTACAGGGCCAGCAGGCCGAGGGAGCAGAGTCCCAGGCCGAGGGAGAACAGCCATGCCCAGGCGGAGGCGACGAGCAGCCAGGCTGCGCCCAGGGCGAGGCCGCTAATAATGATGGCCGCCAGCGGCAGAATGCGCCAGCGAAGTTGGGCGGTGTCATTGGTGGTGGAGGAGGCTTGAAGCACCAGCAACGCCGGTTGCAGCAGCAAGCTGGTCAGCCAGAGTTTCAGGGCCAGGAATAGCCCCTCAGCCGGTGCGCGGGTGGCCAGGTAAAAGGCGGCGGCGCCGAAGACCAGCCAGACCGGCAGGAACACCAGATGGCGCACTAGGTTGAGCTTGAGATACACCGGCACAAACCGGCGCAGCGAGAGGGGCACCAAGGCGTGAAGCGGGATGAGGGTGCTGAAGGCATTCAGATAGAGAAAGCCCTGCCACTGCCCGCCCAGCCAAGGCAGTCCACCCATGGCCATCAGCAGCGCACAAACCCCCAACAGCAGATCCTGGAAGGCAGGCAGCATCCAGGCCAGCAGCAGGCCGAAGGCGGCGGTGAGGGCGGTTTTGTGCGCCTGCCTGCTCCAGCCCGGGTGGTCAGGCAGCATGAGGTCAGCCATCACCCGTTCGGAGGGCTTCAGCCAGCGGGCGGCCCAGTTCTCCACTGGGCCGCCTTCGGGCCAGGGGCTGGGGGAGAGGAATTGGCGTTGCCGGATACGGTCAGTGATTTCAGTGGGGCCGACTGGCCGTTCCTCTAGGCTGGCCGGAGAGAGTTCACCCGGACCATTGTCGGGCCAGATTTCCAGAATCCAGGCCGGCACCTCAAAGCGGTCGCGCATTTTGGGGAAGAGGCTGAAGAAGTAACCGGCCACCACTCCAATGGGCAGCAGGAGAATCAGCAGTTGCCAATCGCCGCGCAAGGCCAGTCCGGCATACAGGTGGTTCACCCAACCTGCCGGGAGCAACCAGCCGATCCAGCCCATGGCCTGTTGCAGTCTTTCAAAGAGGCCGTTGGAGAGCCCAGGTGGCAGCATGAAGACCGTGAAAAGCAGCGGGGCTTGAATCCAGCCCGACAATTGGTAAGGCCAGGCCGGCCGATGGGTGAGCAGCCACAACGCCACGCTTACCGCCATCCACCATTGCGCCAGAATCACCAAGGCGAGGCCCGCCCAAGCCAAGGGTGACAGGTTGAACCGCAGGCCGAGAAAGACCAGTGCCACCAGCAATGCTGTTGGCAACAGGAGAGTCTGTCTCACCGCCCGGCGCGTCAGCCAGCGGAACAGATCGGAGTCGGCCACCGGCAGCCGGGCCAGAAGCCAAAGATCGGCGGAAAAGTTGAACCAGGTGCGAAAGTGGTGGGTGAAGGAGAGGGTGACTAGGGAACACCAGAGGGTGACAAATGCCAGGCCGGCTTCCATGCCGGGGGCTTTGCTGCCAATCACAAAACCGCCCAGGCCGATCAGGAACAGGAGCCCTACCCAGTTGGAACGAGTGATACGGGCGGCTTGGACGGACTGTCGGGCCCGCTTTTTCAAAGCGGGGATGGCGGCATACTCCTGACGCAGGAGTTGTCGGACCTTTTTTTCCAGTTCCCGGGCGCGCAGCATCAACCGGCCTCCTCCAGGCGCAACTGACGGAAGAGTTCAGCCAGCACATCGGCACCAGCACCGCTTCGCTCGCGGATCTGGGCCAGGGAACCGAAGGCGCGCAGTTCGCCCTTGTGAATCACGCCCACCTGGTCCGCGAACTTCTCCACCACCTCCAGGATCTGGGTGGTGTAGATGATGGTGCGGCCACGGTTGGTGGCCTCGCGGGTGCGCTGTTTTAAAACGTTGATGCCGTGGGGGTCCATGCCGGAGGCGAACGGTTCATCAAGCAACCAGACTTCGGGATCCGCCAACAGCAACGCGGCCAGGGAGGCCTTGTAGCGCTGGCCGCGGGAAAGACGGTTAAAAGGGGCCTCGGCGAGGCTGAGCAGATCGAGATCGCGCAGAACCTCAATGGCGCGTTCCTCCACTCCGGGAACATCGGCTTCGTAGAGGCGCAGGATCATGCCGATCTGGCGCAGCACCGGCCATTCCTCGAACACAAAGGGGAAATCCGGCAGAAACATGAGGCGGCGGCGCTTATCCAGTTGACCCCGGTTGAACTCCACATCGTCGTATAGGACGAAGCCCTCGTCGGGTGCACTGATGCCGGACAGGCAGCGGAGGAGGGAGGTCTTGCCAGCGCCATTGGATCCGAGCAGGGCCACCACCTGGCCGGGGGCGACATCCAGGGAGACCCGGTCAAGTGCGCGCGTCTGGCCGTACTTCTTGGTTACCGCTTGCAGTCCAATTTTCATGATCAATCGGTGCCGCCCGGCCGGCATGTCAGGCATTGTGGGGAGGGCGAAGTCTGGGGAAAAGCAAAATCGCTGTAGACCATGTCGCAATTGCGGGTGGATTCGTCAGTGATGGAGCATTCAAACCGGGTTTGTGCCAGGACACACATTCCAAGGGGGGGGGCGCACCAGGATCGGGCTGCAGCCCGTACAACAAACAGGGGGCGGAAATGGCCGTCGCCGCGTTGGAAATTGGGCGTGCGTTTGGCCCCGGGCTGGGTTAACCTCCCCCACTGAATATGGTAAGCATCAAACCGTTTGCCGCGCTGCGGCCCGCACCGCACCTGGCTGGCCAGATCTGTGAATTGCCCTATGATGTGATGTCCTCCGCCGAGGCGCGCACCTTGGCTGCTGGCCGTCCGCTGAGTTTTCTGCGGGTCAGCAAGCCGGAAATCGACCTTGCTCCGGAAATGGATTGCCACGCGCCGGAGGTCTACGCAAAAGGGGCGGAGAATTTTGCTTGGCTGCAAAAGCAAGGGGCCTTGGTGGCGGATACGCATCCGTGTTTTTACCTGTACCGGCAGATCATGGGCCGACACTGCCAGCTTGGACTTGTGGCCGTGGCCAGTTGCGCGGATTACTTGGCCAACCGGATCAAGAAACACGAACTCACCCGCGTGGACAAAGAGGACGACCGGGTACGGCACATCGAAACCCTCAATGCCCAAACCGGCCCCGCCTTTCTGACTTACCGCGCCGTGCCTGCCCTTGATGCCTTGCTTGCCCCGTTGGCCGAACAGGCCCCTGCAATCGACTTTACGGCTTCGGATGGCGTGCGCCACACCAGTTGGGTCATCAGTGATCCGGTCCTGATGGCCGCCATTGAAGGCTACTTTGCGCAGATGGACTGCCTGTACATCGCGGATGGTCACCATCGTTCCGCAGCGGCTGGACGGGTGTTTCAATCCCGCGGCGGCCAGGGTGGCAGTGGCCACTTTCTCTCGGTGATTTTCCCCCATAATCAGCTCCAGATTCTGCCGTATAACCGGGTACTGAAGGATCTGAACGGCCTTTCCCCCGAGAACCTGGCCTGTCGCCTGGCGGAAGTGTTTGACCGGGTGCTGGAGACGCGTCCCCAGCCCGAGCGCAAACACGCCGTGAATTTCTACTTCGGCGGCCGCTGGCAGACCTTCCGTTTCAAATCGAGTCTGCTCACTGAGCCGGATGCCATCAACCGGCTGGATGTCACCCTGCTGCAAAGGCATGTGCTGGATTCCATTTTCGGCATTGATAATCCCCGCACCAGTGATCGGGTGGCCTTTGTGGGGGGAATCCGTGGTGCTGGAGAGTTGGAGCGGTTGGTGCAAAGTGGTGAGCATGCTTGCGCGTTTGCCCTGCACCCCACTGGCATTGAGGATCTGATGTCCATCGCTGACGCTGGCGGGATCATGCCGCCCAAGAGCACTTGGTTTGAGCCCAAGTTGCGGGATGCCATGTTTTGCCATCAGCTTTAGGCAGGCCGGTCGGGAAGGTTTGGCTTGGGGGTGGTGGAGGTGTCCTGTGTGGGACGCTTCACGGACGGGCTGAAGCCCGGACAACGAACGCGGAAGCGAAGCACCCGTCCGGTGGTGATTTCTATGGGCGGCGCAAACGGGAAAATCGGTTGGTGACAGAGATGGCGGGTAGGAGGGATCCACAAGGGTGGAGGGTTCCGTGTAACCGGCGGCGTTGCCTTTGCCGCCGCCGTGATCCGCAGTGGCGATCACAGTGGTGCACCTCGCCATGGTCGCGCGCCTCGCAATCGCGTCCAGCAGGGACCCCACATAACCATCCACCTGGCGACCAGACAACAAACAGGCGTGCACTGTGATCTCAGTTTTGTCGCAGGCGGTAGTAGCGTCCCGCTGTGGCCGGATTGGGGACAACGTTCAGCAGGTTGTTGGTGCCGTCGCTGGTGATCTGCTGGGTGACGCGCAGCCACTGGGTGTTGGTCCCGATGGAATCAGAGTACTCCAGCACCAGGTTGGTGCTGGCCGGCCAGCCAACGCAAAGCCGGGCGGCTCCCGGCGCGGGGTACAGTGCCAGACAAGGCCGGCTTGCGCCTGGAAAGGCCAGCGCCGGTTGGAAATAGGAGCCGGGAATCACCGGCAGTCCGAGGAGGGCCATGGCCAGGTTGGCGGTATCCCCATTGCGCAGCGCGGGCATGTCCGCGCCATAATCCCCCCGCAACGTGCCGGGATTCGCCCGGTTGGTGAAGTACCCGTAGAGATCCGATCCCGGGCTGAAACCCGGGCCCCAGACAAACATCGGCACCGTGTAGTTGTAGATTTGCGTGGCGTCAGTGTGGGTCGAACCGGTGCCGCCGTGATCACCCACGATGATCATGGCCAGTTTTCCGGCGAGGGCGGGGTTGCCATCAATCGCTGTGAACAACTGCCCCAGATAGCCATCCACCCGTATCATCGAGTTGCTCCAGGCCGCCGTGCCCCAGCCGCTCGCGTGGCCGACAGTGTCCGGATCCACAATATGCAGGAAGGTGAAGTTGGCCGGGGTGCCAGCCAGGCTGGTGCTCACCTCATCCACGAAGGCTTTGCCATAGTTTGGGGACGGCATATCCATCGCCACCCCCCGGTCGAATTTCTTGCGGCCATTGTCCACCCCTTCCGTGTCGGCGGCACCGTTGACCGCGCTGTAGCTGTTCGTGCAGATGGCCAGGCGGCTCTTGCCCAGCAGAATGGTCACGGACATGCCGCGGTCATGGACCATGTCCAGCGAGCTTGATTTGTACGGCACCGCCGGGTTGCCGTTGGCGTGGATGGTGGCACCGGCGGTGGGCATGTTCTGGTTGAAACCATGGTGTGTGGTGGCTGGCTGGCCGGCCGGCTGGGAAACCGGGCGGCCGGTCAGCATGGTGATGTGGTTGGGGATGGTCTCGGAATAGTCGTAATCGCACCGGGCATTGTAGGTGAACGCGGCCTGCTGCTCCAAACGTCGGAAATTGGGGAACACCGCCGGGTTGTTCGAGACGTAACTTTTCAGGTACAGGGCGGACATGGCATCCACGCTGATGTGTAACACGTGCGGGACGGCGGCGGGTGCGGGGGCCGCCAACCAGGCCAGCCACGACATCCAACACGTCCACTGACCGGCCCGGTGAAGCCATGTGATCATGAAGGCAGCTTACGCAGCACACAGGGAATATCAACCCACATTAATGTGAAGCGGGCAAAGCCAACCGCTGATCAAGCCTCCGGCGACAATGGTCTGGGGTTGGGTGTTTATCCCCAATCGGGGTCTTTTCCAGCGGGTGCAGACTCCCAGTCAGGTCGATCGGTCGGATGTAAGCGGATGTTTTTTGTTGGAAATCAACGGTTTAGCACAGTGTTCGGAATCGGCATGGGAGTTGCATAGGGGTTAATGAACATTCGCGACACGCGGGAAACAGAGATGAGTTTCACGCGCGGTGGCGACCCCGAACCGGAAAACGAAACTGGAGCGGGCCCTGATCTCAGAAGAAAAACAAAAACGGGACGCTGGTGAGAGGATCAGGCACGAGCGGCCGTTGAAGTTAGGAAAGCAGACATGAAAATCATAACAGCAGTTGCGGGGTTGGCGCTGACCCTGGGCACAGTGGCGGCCTTTGCCGGGCCGATGTTGCCACCGCCTCCGCGTCCGCCGATGTGCATCACGAACATCATCCGGACCAACCTGCCCCCGATGGGGGAAATCCGCACCAATATGCCGCCGATGGTGGCGCACACCAATGCGGGTCCGTTGGCGATGTTTGACACCGATCAGGATGGAACGGTGACGCCGGCAGAGTTCGAAGCGGCGGGCAACGCCCAGGCGCAGAAGGAACTGGCGGCCTTCCTGGCCCGGTTCGACACGGATAAGGATGGCACAGTGACCGCTGCGGAAGCCCTGGCCCTGCATGAGGCCAAGGCCGAACAGTGGTTCACGAACATGCTGACGCACCTCGACCGCAACAAGGACGGCGCGATCACCACCAACGACTTCCCGCGTCTGCGTCGGGGGATGACCCCGCCCATTCCGCTGGAATTTGACACCGATGGCGACGGTGCGGTCTCCAGCGCGGAACTCATCGCGGCGGCGGAAGCCAAAGCGCAGGAACTGCAGACGCAGTTGCTGGCGGAGTTCGACACGGATGCCGATGGCGTGATCACCAGCGCGGAAGCCCTGGCGGTGTTTGAAACCAGGGCGGCGGAAAGAATCGCGGACATTCTGGCCAAGTTCGACACGAACAAGGATGGCAGCGTGACCAGCGAAGAAATCGTCGGCGTGGTCGCGGTCAAACCGCGCGTGCGCCCGATCGGTCGCAAGTAAGATCTCCCTCCTTAAACGGTTGGTTTAGCGTGTGCCGCAGTCGGATTGAGAATCACCCGCCAGGGTGATCACCGACGGCGGCCCTTGTTTTTAGCACCACGGTAGCGGCAGGCATCCCTGCCTGCCGTACCACCCGGCTTCCAGCCGGGTCAGTCAGAGCAGATCCAAACCGACGCCGGGCGGGGAATTGAAAACGCCGGGTGTGACAACCGGATGGATGGGGACGCAGCGTGCCAGAAGCAACGGTTATCTGGCCTGATAAACCACGGCTTCGGTCAGGGAGACTTCACGGCCTTTGGAACGGGGGTCGGCCTCGCCGCGCACCACCACGCTGACCATGTGCAGCCCGGGTTTCAGACCATAGACATGCCACAGGGCATTGTCGTGGGTGCGCTCCACAATGTAGGCATCCGCCACGGTAATTTTTTTGCCGTCCAATATGATGTCGGCCCGGCCGCCGGACTGGGTCAACCGCCCCTGCAGGGCCACGGCCACGCCCTTAAACGAGAAGGTGGCCAGCGCGCCGGCCGCACTGCTGATCATGGCGCCCTTCTCATTCTGCCATTGCCCCGAGAACTGCCAGGCGGCGTCTTTCACACCCGCCTTTTTGACGGGAATGCCCGGATCCCACTGTTCGAGTTTCGGGGCCTGGGGGGCTTGCGGGGGCACGGTCACCATGCGGGCATCCACCTGGCCGCCGGATTTTTCAATCAGTTGCAACGCCAGCTTTTCCGTGGACCGGCAGATTTCATTGAACGAGTAGTCGGTGAATTCGAACTTGGTGTTGGAGATCGCGGGAATGCCCGACTTGCACACCTCGGGAATGCGGTCGTACCCCAGCATCACGCCGAGCACGCCCACCGCGCTGGAGGGGTTGCAATCGGAATCCTGGCCGGCGCGGGTGGCGATTTCCATGGTCTTCATGAAATCACCCTGGCCGAACAGCAGGCCGAAGGCGATGTAGGCGCCGTTGAGCTTGGCATCAATGTTGAAAGCGGCAAGGGCGCCATCCGGGCAGGGATCCTCCTTGTCCCACTTGGCCTCGACCATGCTCCAAACCTTGCGCCATTCATTGGGATATTCGGACGACCAGTTGAGCAGGTCGCGGATGAGGAGCGCATAGGCGCTTTTTTCCGGGATGCAGGCCAGGCCGGCGGTGACGATTTTACGGGGATCATTTTCAAAATAGGCCGCCGCGTACATGCCGCCGACAAACATGCCGCCGTAAAGGCCATCGCCATAGTTCATCACCCGGCCGACCCGGTCACAGTACTCATTGGAGACGCGCGGCAATCCGGGGCACATCAGGCCGATGAAATCCGCCTCGATCTGGAAGTCGATGTCGTTGGCGTGGATGTTGTATTTTGGATGGCCGGACCAGGGGGCTTTAATGCCCTGGTTCAAGGCGCGCCGGGCACCGGCGTTGGCATGCCAAAGACTGTACTTGGAGGTTTTGAACGCCTCGCCAAAATCAACGCTGGTGGCCTTGAGGCCGACCGTGTCCAGCACCCTGGCAAAGGTCATTTCCACGTAGAGATCATCCTGGTGGATGGAGTTCTCCACGCGCTCCGGGGACCACTGGAGATCCCACTCGCCGATTTTGCCGTTGGAGCGGAATTCGGTGGGGGCGCCATAGGCGACGCCGATCATCTGGCCGGCCCAGCCCCCGCGGATTTTGTCGAGCAAGGCGGGGCGGGTGAGTGTGCGGGAGACCGGGGCGGGAGCGGCCGTTGCGGAGACGCAAGCCAGGCAGAAGGCGGCCAAAGAAAGGAGGGCGGATTTGATTTGCATGGTGATTTCCATACCATGCGCAAACGTTTGCGCAAGAATAAAAGTGTGCCAAAGAAGATTGATAATTCGCGGTGGTTGGCAAATCTTCTGCTTTGCCCTATCTGTATAACGGCATGCAAATGGTTGTCCAGTGGTGGCGGTCGGTGTGTTTCCGGCCCGCCCGGTGTTGGTCCTTGTTCTCTTGGGCCGGGGGATGGCTGTGCCTGCTGCTCCTTTTGATCCCACTGGCGGGTCCGGCCGCCAACCCCCCGATGGGCCGTTTTCGTGAGGATCGTATCCTTTTGCTGCCCAAGGCTGGGCGCGAGGTGGAGCTGAACCGCTGGCAGGGGGGCAGGAAGCACCTGACCAAACGCCGGTTTGCCAATCTGGGCGGCATGGCGCTGGTGCAATTGCCCGCCGGGACGTCGGTGGCAAACGCTCTCCGCGAGTACGCTACCAGCGGATTGGTGGAGTTTGCCGAGCCGGATTATTGGATCCATTCCTGGGTGACCACCCCCAACGACCCCCATTACGCCGATGGCTCACAGTGGCCCTTGAATAATTCCGGCCAGTTCGGCAGTACGGCGGACGCGGACATGGATGCCCCGGAGGCTTGGGGCCTGCTCAACAACGCCAGCAACATCATTGTGGCGGTGATTGATAGCGGCGTCCGCCACACGCACGAGGATCTCCGGGGCAACCTTTGGACCAACCCGGGGGAGATTGAAGGGAACGGAAAGGACGATGACGGCAACGGGTATGTGGATGACATCCACGGCATCAACTCGATTGATGGCAATGCGGCCCCGGGCGATCCCATGGATGACTTTGGACACGGCACCCATGTGGCGGGCATCATCGGGGCGGCAGGCAACAACGGACTGGGTCTCTCGGGGGTGGCGTGGAAGGTGCGGATCATGGCGCTCAAGTTTCTGGATGCCACCGGCAACGGTTCCACCGCCGACGCCATCCAGTGCCTTGATTACGCCCGGGCGAAGGGAGCCAGGGTGGTGAACTGCAGTTTTGGCAGCCCGGATTATTCCCTCGCCTTTTACAACGCGTTCAACAGTGCCCGATCAGCGGGGATCATTGTGGTGACGGCGGCGGGCAACGTCACCTCGGACAACGACGCCACGGCCTTTTACCCCGCCAACTTCAACCTGGACAACATCGTTTCGGTGGCCGCCACCGATTCCAACGATCTGCTGAGTTACTTTTCCAACTACGGGGCCACCACTGTGGATGTTGTCGCCCCGGGATCGGTGATCTTTTCCACGATCCATTACTCCGACAGCGCCTACACCTACATGAGCGGCACCTCCATGGCCTCCCCCCACGTGGCGGGAGCGCTGGCGCTGGTGCGGGCCCGGTTTCCGCTGGAAAACTACCGCCAGCACATCAAACGCCTGCTGGAGACTGTGGACCGCCTCCCCTCGCTGACCAACAAATGCGTGACGAGCGGACGGGTCAACCTGCACCGGGCACTGGCCAACTACGCGATTGGTTACACGAATTACGCCTGGGTGGACGCCACCAACCACGCGGCGTTGAGCTTGGGGGACAACGGCATCAGCGGAGCCTTGAAGCTGCCGTTCGTGTTCAATTTCTTCGGGGTGAACCGCAGCCAGTTTTATGTGGGCGCCAACGGACTGCTCGGTTTTGCCACGAACGGCCTGAACAGCGGGAGCAATACCGAGGTGGCCTCCGCCGCCCTGCCCAACGCGGCCATCTACCCGCTGTGGGATGACCTGAATCCAGGGGCCACGGGTGCGTCGGTCACCTACGGCACGAATGGCACGGTGCCCAACCGGCGCGCGGTGGTCACGTGGACGGCGGTGCCGCGCAACGCCTCCTCCGCCACCAAGATGACCTTTCAAGCGCTGCTGGAGGAAACCTCCCAGCGCATCCGTTTCCAATACCGCGAGGTGCAGCCCAACCGCACCACCTCGGGGGGCGGGGGGCGTTTGGCAACGGTGGGGATTGAGAACGACACCGGGACCATCTCGGCCCGCTGGCTGGTGGATGGCTCCCCCTTCACCCTCACCAACAGCCAGGCCCTGGTGTTCCTGCCCGTGCTGACGGATGCCATGCAGGTGACACCGGCCAACGGCCTCAACGCCAGCGGCCCGGCGGGCGTCCCGTTCGCGCCCCTCAGCCAAATCTACACCCTCACCAACAGCGGCACCGCCCCGCTGCCCTGGACGGCGAGTTGCACCGAGCCGTGGCTGGCGCTCTCCGCCACCAACGGCACCCTCGTCCTGGGCGAAAGCACCAACCTCACCCTGGCCCTGACCGCAGAGGCCGGGCTCCTCCCGGCCGGCAGTTACCATGACACGGTGGTGTTCAGCAACACCGCCTCGGGGGAGGGCAACGCCAGCCGGCCGGTCACCCTTCAGGTGCGCGGGACCAATGCCGTGCTCACGGTCGGTCCCGCCACCGGCCTCTCCGCCAGCGGATTCTCCAGCGGCCCGTTCAGCCCGGCCATCCAGATCTTTTCCATCATCAATGACGGGGATGCGGCCTTTGCCTGGGCGGCGCAGGCCGATGCGCCGTGGGTGACGCTCTCGAGCACCAACGGCACGCTGGCCCCCGGAGCCGTGGGCATCGTCAGTGTGGGTTTGAACCCGCAGGCGGCCAGCCTCACCACCGGCCAATACGCCGCCACGGTGACCTTCCTCAATTTGTTCAACCACAATGGTGACACCACCCGCGAGGTGAGCCTGACGGTGGCGGAACGCCCAGGCATGCTCAGCGTGACGCCCGCCACCGGGTTGACCGCCGCCGGCCTGGTGAACGGCCCCTTCGTGCCGGCCGGGCAGGGGTATGCCCTCACGAACACGGGTGAGTCCCCGCTGGTTTGGGGGGCCACCTGGAGCATGCCCTGGGTTTCCGTCTCGCCCACAGCCGGTCGCCTGGCCCCCGGGGAGGGGACCAACGTGGTGGTCGGTTTCAATGACATCGCCGCCAACCTCCCCATCGGCCTGCACACCGATCAGGTCCAGCTTCTCAACCTCACCTCGGCGGTGGGGAACACCCTCCTGCCGATCTCGCTCACCGTCCAACCGCCGCCGGGTGTGCTGGTGATCCTTCCGCCGCCGGGGCTGGGTGCCACCGGGTTTGCCGGGGGGCCTTTTGCGTTCACCAACACCGGATTCCAACTCACGAACTCGGGCGGCGCGAGTCTGGCCTGGTCGGCCCGCACCTGCCCGGATTGGCTGGCCTTCTCCGAAACGGATGGCAGCCTGGCCCCGGGGGAAACGCAGCCCCTGACCCTGAGCCTCACCGAGGCCGCCCGGGTTTTGCCAGCGGGCTGGCAAACCAACGTGCTCAGCTTCACCAACCACACCACGGTGTCCCCGGCCCAAAGCTTTCTCTTTGAGCTGCAGCTCCAAGCCCGTGCCCGGCTGGTCTGGGCGAACTCCTCCCCCCCCACCCTGACCCTGACCGGCGAACCCGGGCACCGTTACATTCTGGAGACCGCCGCCGACCTGTCCCTGTGGGAACCGCTCAGCACCAACCAATTTGACCCCTCTGGCCAATGGCAGATCAGTCCGGACTTCAGCCCGGACACCAACCGTTACTATCGGCTGCGGTTTCAGCCCGATCCGTGACGGGCAAAAAAACTGTCCCCGCGACAGCCCTTGCGCTACTGTTCAACCGTGCATTGCATCGTGACTTCCGGTCCGACCTATGAACCGCTTGACCAGGTGAGGCGGCTCACCAATTTTTCCACCGGCCGGCTGGGGACGGAGTTGGCCCGGCACCTGGCCGGGTGCGGGCATCCGGTCACTTTGCTGCGAGGTGCCCTCTCCACCTGCACGAGCCCGGTGCCCGGCGTCCGGGTGCAGACCTTTGAGACCACCGCCGACCTGCGGGCCCAACTGGCCGGCCTGGCCGGGAGTCATCCGGCGGATCTGGCCCTGTTCCATGCGGCGGCGGTGAGTGATTTTGCCTTCGGGCAGGTTTACGAGCGCCAGGCGGATGGCGAGTTGCGCCCGGTCCAATCCGGCAAACACACCACGCGCGGTCGGCCGTTGCTGGTGGAGTTGCGGCCCACCCCGAAGATCCTGGCCGAACTGCGGGCCTGGTACCCGGCGGCCCGCATCATCGGGTGGAAGTACGAGGTGGAAGGAGGTCCGGACCAGGTCCTCGCCCGTGTGCGGCAGCAGATTCAGGAATGCCGGTTGAATGCCTCCGTGGCCAACGGCCCCGCCTATGGCCCGGGGTTCGGGGTGGTCACCCCGCCAGGCGAAGTCCGCCATTGCGTCGATGCCCCGGCTCTCTTTGACGTCCTGGGGGCGTTCGTGTGAGTCTGGAACTCCGGGCTTGAGGGGAGCGGTGCTTTCTGGCTCGATGGGGTCATGACCAAATTTCACAGGTGGCTGATGGGTTGCCTGCCCTGGCTGGCGATGACCGGCTGGGGCGCGGAGGTGTTCCTCCTGCCGCAGGGGGCCGGGGCGCGGGACGGGTCCAGCCTGGCGAACGCGCTGGCGGCCAGCCAGGGCGGGTGGCAGCGGGCCTGGGATGCGCTGCCGCCCGGCGGCACCCTCGTGCTCGGCAGCGGCGACTACGGCGCGGCCAGCCTGACCATCACCAACGGCGGCGAACCGGGCCGACCCAAAAGCGTGCGCGGGGTGGATTCCGGCGGCGGCCTCCCCCGGTTTTCCGGCACATTTGACCGCGCCCGCCCGGCCAAGTCGGGCCACACGGTGGTGCTGGTGCCTGCGGCTGCGGCGCACTGGGTGGTGAGCGGGCTGCGGCTGCGGAATTGTGCCATCGGGGTGCTGGTGCGGGCCGGGGCCAGCCATTTCACGCTGGCGGACCTGGAGATGGAGGGGGTGCGGGAGGGGATCCGGCTGACGGGGGCGGCCCACGCGGAGATCCGCGACTGTCGGATGACCAACTACACCAAGCGCGGGCTGCGGCTGGTGCAGGCCGGTCCAGGGTTGCGGATCAGCGGCTGCACGGCGGATGCGGGCGGGGCGGCCTGGGCCACGGAGCCGTTCCACATCGGGTTCGCCATCGAAAGCACCACGGCGGAGGTGACGCCGGCGACGGCGGTGACCTTCACCGGCTGCGAGGCGCGCAACCATTACCACAACGTGGGGGCCAAGTACTGGAATGCGGACGGCTTCTGCGCGGAGCGGGAGGCGCTGGCGGTGCGCTACGTGCGGTGCGGCTCCTATGACAACACGGACGGCGGCTGGGATGACAAGGGGCCGCACACGGTGCTGGAGGATTGCCGCGCGCTGGGCAACAAGCGCAACTTCCGGTTCTGGGGTGGGGCGACGCTGACGGGCTGCGTCACGGCCTTTGCGCGGCACCCGGGCGGCAGCGGCGGGGCGGCCGGGCTGTGGTGCTCCGGCCGGGTGACGGCGCGGCGGACGACCTGGTACGGGAATCCGGCGGCGATCTCGTTTGACGGGCAGGGGACGGTGGAGCTGGAGCAGTGCCTGGTGGTGCGGCCGGGGCCGTTGCCGGAGACGCTGTGGAACCCGGAGCTGGCCCGGCGGGTGCAGGCGAAGGAGACGGTGGTGGCGGTGCAGGGCGATCCGCAGACGGACCCGCAACTGGAGGCCCCCGCGCCAGGGTGGAAGGGCGAGGGCAACGCGTTTTACAGCCGCCGGTACGGGGCCCAGTGCGGCGTGCCCAGCCGGGGGCGGTGACGGGGGGAAGGGGAATGGGACTGATGGGGAACGGCTGACTACGGATGCCTGACCCAAAGCGGGAAAACGACCGTTGACCGAATGAAAACCGGGAATGTTTAACCGCGGATAACGGGATAACACGGATCAAAACCGGGGCGGCGGAAGGGACAAGCGTATGCCCAATTGCACAAACAGGGTGGCTTTGGCCGGGCTAGTCTGCAATCGGTGGGGATTGGGGGGCGGGGTAAACGAATGGCTTCACCCGGTAGAAACGATGCGGATACCGGTTGGTGTCCGGGTCCACAAACTCCAGGGACGCTACCGAGAGGTTCGTGACAAGGAGATCGGTCCAGGTGCGCAAATCACCGGTGGACTGGATGATATAGGTGGTGTTGAGGTTCCCGGAAACCAGCAGGTGAAGCTGCCCTTGCCGCATGCCGAGTGGCCAGGCTGTTGCGGCGATCTGCACCTGAATGGCTAGGCCCGAAGAATTGTAGAGTGAGAGAAAGCGCAGGTTGTCGGAAAGCGGGGAAAAACCGGTGTTGGCAAAGGTGCCGGTGCGGGATCTGGTGCTCAGGATCTGGAAGGTCTGCCCGATCTCCGGAACGTATCCGTTCCACAAGCGCGCCTCAATTGTACCGGCCAGCGTGGCCGTGCCATCCACCAGGAGTTGCCCATGGTTCGACCCGGGCGTGGAGCCGCCCAGCAGAACGAGAGTGGCCGCACTTGGCAGGAAGGCCACGCTGCCATTGAAACGAATGGTTCCGGATAACACCTCCATCCGGCCAGCGCTGCTGAATTGAAGCCCTGCGATCATATTGGTGCCCAGCCCGCTGGATTTGAGGAGCGTACCCAGGTTCTCGAACCGAAAGACTCCGGCATATGAGCCATAGTTTGCTTGCAGGGATGCCTCACCATCCACCTCAAAGACCGCCCCTGGCTGATTGGATATGGTGGACGACCCCCCATATGCCAGG
>CAIYYI010000447.1 GCA_903930345.1 uncultured Verrucomicrobiota bacterium | reverse complement strand
CCCCAACTGCTTCAGCCGCGCTTCGCCTTTGACCGGTTCAATGGTCGCCGGGGCGGTGCCCCACTTTTCAGTGGAATTGTCCCGCTCCGCCTTTGCGGGCAAGCCGTTCACGGTATCCGAGGTGAACCACCCCTTCCCCAACGAGTATGCCAGCGAGGGCATCCCCATTCTGGCGGCGTATGGGGCCTTGCAGGACTGGGATGGCATTTTCTGGTACACCCTGGACCATCGGGATCTGAACAGCCTGAATGATTCCGTGGCCGGACATTTTGACTTGGTGAAGGATCCCGTGAAAATGGCGCAGTTGGCTCCTGGCGCGTTGATGTTCCTGCGGGGTGATGTCAGGTCGGCCACGCACACTTTGTCACGGACCTACACCCGGGAGCAGGTGACCGATAGCATTCGCCTGCCCCAGGCGGAACGCCCCTATTTCACCCCCGGATTCCCGCTCTCCCTGCCCCTGCGCCAGGCGGTGCGCATCGGATCTTTCGACGGCCCGGCGACGGCCAGGTTCGATCCGCTGGATGCCGCATCGCCCATCCGGTCAGAGACCGGGGAACTCACTTGGAATCACGGTGAAAAAGGGACCGGTTTGGTGGTCATCAACACTCCCGGTTCCCAAGCCTTGGTGGGGTATTGCGGCCAGGAGCGGGCAGCATTGCCTAACCTGTCTGCGAAAATGGAGACCGCATTTTGCGCCATCACCCTCAGCGCACTGGACGGTGCTTCGATTGCCAAGGCAAGTCGCCTGCTGTTGACCGCAACTGCACGCGTGGCGAACACCGGAATGACCTGGAATGAAAAACGCAATTCCACTGAAAAGTGGGGCACCGCCCCGGCGACCATTGAACCGGTCAAAGGCGAAGCGCGGCTGAAGCAGTTGGGGCAAGTCAAGGGTTTGAAAGTCAGCGCGCTGGGAGGCGACCATAAAACGGAAACCGCAGTCACGGTCCAACGCGCGGGGAATGACTGGGTCATCACCCTGGGTAAAACGACTGCGGTTTCGTATGTCATCCAAGTGGAACGTTGAGAAAGCAAAACACCCCGGAACGCAAATCCCGGGGTGTTTGAAACACAGAGGCGGACCGGTTTAGAACCGCTTGGTGAGGGTCAGGGTCACCATCTGGCCTTCCGACCGGTTGTTGGCATCAAATTCCTTCAGGTACCGGAGCGAGCCAATCACACCCAGCTTGGTGCAGACGGCGCTGATTTCCGGGCCGAGGGCGATGACATGGTCACGCACCTTGGGGAGTACGGCACCGGGGCCGGAATCCACCGTGACCTGCTGCTGGTAGTAGCCCACCAAACCCACATCAATGGTTTTGCGGAGGCTCTTGCTGAGGCCGAACTCCAAGGAGTAGGTGTCGCCCGCAGTGGTCTGCACATCCTTGTTGCGATGATGGAACTCGTACCGGTTCAAGGCCGAGACCGCCCAGGTTTTCTCCTGGTCCATATAGTAGGTGCCACCCAAGGTCAGCATCTGCGACCAGTAACCCTTGCCGGGTTTGGCTGGACGGGTGAGATCAAACTCGCCGCTGGGGGCCCAGACGGAGTAACCAAATGCCGCATCATACTTCTCCCGGTTCCAGGAAAGCAGTAGTGGCTCGAAGTTCAGATCGCCCAAACCAAAGGCGCGATTGCGAAGCCCGGTCATCTTGAAATCGGTGTAAACAAAGGGCAACACCACATCGGCACCGTATTTGGCGCCGAGGATTTCATAGTCCGTGATATAGATGCCGCGCAGCACCTGGGCGTAGGCGTTCACCTCGAACCCGGGCGGGCCGCCGCGGAAGTGATCGGCGGTGTAGAACTGGTTGTAGTCGCGCAGGTAGAAGCCGGGCGGCGGCAGTGTCGCGGCCTTGATGCCTTCCGACCCCACCGGGTAATGTTGCGCCGAGGTCAGCAGCGGCATCGCCAGACACCCCGCCACCAGGCAGGATTTCCATGAGTTCATTCTCTTCATAGTGTTTGTGTTGTGTTGGTTTTGAATTGCTTAAACATCCTGCAATTTGCCGGAGAGATAGCTCTCGTAAGAACTCAGATCCAGCAAACCGTGACCGGAAAGGTTGAACAGGATCACCTTTTTTTGACCTGACTCACGCGCGCGGATGGCTTCCTGAACGGCCCCATGGATGGCGTGGGCTGATTCCGGAGCGGGCACAATGCCCTCAGTGCGGGCGAACAGGGTGGCGCTTTCGAACACGCCGGTCTGGTGGTAAGCCTCAGCCTCGATCAAACCGAGTTTGTACAGGTGGCTGACCATGGGTGCCATGCCGTGATAGCGCAATCCGCCCGCATGAATCGGGGGCGGCATGTAATTGTGCCCCAGCGTGTACATCATCATCAGCGGGGTCATCTCGGCAGTGTCACCAAAGTCGTAGCGAAGTTCGCCCTTGGTCAGGGAGGGACAGGCTGACGGTTCAACCGCCACGATACGGTATTTTTTCTTCTCCGTGAGCATCTTGTGCACAAACGGGAAGGTGAGGCCGGCAAAATTGCTGCCGCCGCCCACGCAACCGAAGATGACATCCGGCTCTTCGCCAGCCAATTCCATCTGCTTGATGGATTCCTGACCGATGACGGTCTGGTGCAGGCAGACATGGTTCAGCACACTGCCGAGAGCGTATTTGGTATCGGGATGGGTGACGGTATCCTCAATGGCCTCGCTGATGGCAATGCCCAGGCTGCCGGGCGTGTCGGGCCATCTGGCCAGCACATCGCGGCCGGCCTTGGTCATCGTGCTGGGGCTGGACACGCATTCGGCGCCCCATGTGTGCAT
>CAIYYI010000446.1 GCA_903930345.1 uncultured Verrucomicrobiota bacterium | reverse complement strand
GAAACATTTCCCAGTTTGTCCGCCAATATCAGGTTATCAGGGAATCGATTCCCTGTTAATTATATAGTTAAGCGTATGTATCGCATCGTGGCTATCTGTGATGGAGTGCAGCCTGGTTGCGGCGTGGAAGCCGCACGCAACATTACTGCGGAGTTCGCAGCGCTCGGTGACCAGTATGTGAGCGCACAGTGTGAGTGGAACGGCAGTGAACTTGTTCTGCGCGCAGACTCGGAGTGGGATGAGAATGGCGGGTTGACCGCAGATTACTTTTACAAGTGCGTGTTCGCCTGTGCCACAGAGTTAGCGCCATCAGGCGGGGTTTCTATCAAGTCCGTGGAGGAGGTTCATGAAAGCGCTTAACCATCCGGCTTCAGGCAAGGCCGGGATCGCGCCTCAGTTGACAATCGGACATCCTTGGCCCGGCCTGCCTGAGCCGGGTCGTTGGCCCAACTTCACACACCACCCGTGATTCAAGCACACATTCGCACGTATCAGAAGGCAGACGAGGATGCCGTTGTTGAGCTTTGGTCGGCTTGCGGTCTAGTCGTGCCACAGAACGACCCACATCGAGACATCGCTCGAAAGCTCACTGACAGCCCGGACCTGTTCCTTGTGGCAGAGTCAGGAGGCAGATTGATTGGCTCCTGCATGATCGGTTACGAGGGACATCGCGGATGGATTAACTACCTTGCAGTCCATCCTGATTTCCAGCGGCAGGGCTTGGCCACTCTCTTGATGGCCCAGGCATCGAGCATCCTCACCACTCTCGGATGCCCGAAGATCAACTTACAGATACGGAAATCGAACCATGCAGTTCGGGCGTTCTACGAGAGCATCGGCTACAGAGAGGACGAGGTCATTTCCATGGGACGACGACTGATTACAGACACGAAGCCCGCATGACTGCAGCCACGACAATCGACAAAACGAGGGCGACAAATGTGCTCCAGGCAAGGGCGGGATCCCCGTTCTGTTGCATGTTGAACGCGCTCGGCCCGCCCTGCCTGACCACGAACGTTGACCTCCTCCCTATGCGAAAGGCGTTGGTAATTCTATCGGTTTTGGTGGTCGCCGGCGCTGTATGGGCATATCTGTTTACTGGCACGCCACCGTGGGGGCCAAGGCTCCCGCTCAAAGATGCGGTTGTTACCTCTATCGAGCTTTCTTGGCCTGTGACCAAGCGATCGATTCGGGCGTCCAGTCAGTGCGCAGAAGTGATCCAGACTCTGCGCAAGGCACGGCAGAGTCCGGTGCCACTGAGTCCTGCGTTTGGGACGCTGACGCTTTACTACGCCGATGGGACTACGAACAGAGTTTTTCTTCAGCCGTCAGGCCGATTCTCTGCGCTAGAGATTGTCGGCGCGTCTGGCGGATATGCCATTTCGATGGGTGAGATGCTGCGCACTTTTGAGAGTGTCGGATTATTGACAAAGGAGCAAAAATGAGGTCAACAAGCCGGCTACAGGCAACGCCGGGATCGCGCCTTGGTTGACAATCGGACATCATTGGCCCGGCGTGCCTGAGCGTTCGGAATTTTGAGCACCATGGCACTACAGACCATAAAATCCGACGGAGTCCTGCGGTTTACTTTCGGTTGCGTCATCGTCAGTATTCTCACGGCGATCTCCTTCGTGCTTTGGGGATATATCCCGGACATTCGTGGGCCATCCGCGGGTGTAGGGGTGATGGCCGCTTTGATCGGCAGCGGCGTAGCACTCTGGTTTTCGGCTCGTGGAAGGGATTCCAGGCTTTTTATGTTGGCAGTGTTGTCGCTTTTTTCGCTCGCGTTCTGGTGCTGGGCCATTTATGAGTCCGTGTATAAGTGAAATGCCGCGTGCTAGAGGCGACGGCGGTGATCCGTCTCGATTTCATGTCGGACGTCCTCGACCCGCCGCGCCTCATCACGAGCGTTAGCCCAACAATGCCGCTCGACCACCAGAAGCTGAAGGATTCCGCTCGCAAGCAGCGGGCAAATCCTCCGTTGCCTGACGCAGCGATACGAGACGTTGAGGTTGCCTTGGGCTTTCCGATTCCAGCACCACTGCGCCGACTCTATTCGGAGGTCGGCAATGGTGGGTTTGGTCCAGGATACGGATTCTATGGACTCGCCAGCGGGACACCACAGTTCCCTCACGAGAGCGTCGTTTACCTTTACACGCTGTTCAGAAAGGGCGACCCGGAAGATTCGTCTTTTTCATGGCCGCACATGCTGCTTCCGGTTTTGGACTGGGGGTGCGCGATCCGCAGCTGCGTGGATTGTTCCACCCCGTCACTGCCAATTATGCGCCATGATCCGAACATCGAAGGAGCGGCACAGTTCCGGGCCGAGGATTGGCATCTTGAAGAATGGTTACAGGCGTGGTTGGATGGCTATGACCTTTGGAAAAATGAATAGAAGGGCTAACGAGCGCAGTGGAGTGGACGCGGGATGGCGCGTCCTGTTTGCATTTCAAAGTCCTTGGCCCCGCGCCACTCACCACGAACGTTGATATGGCATCATCACGCGTATGGAAACACCACCCCTACTTCCTCCGGAAAAGAAGATGAAACAATGGAGCATTGGTGAGTTGCAGGCATTGCGTGCGGCGTGGCGCTTTATGGTCGGGCTAGGTTCGCTTGCCATCATTGTCAGCGTTGGTCTTTTGTTTCTTTACCTGAATTTGTCGCCAGAGCAGAAGAGCAGCGACGTCCACAAGCACGACGTGATGACCGGGATTATTATAATCACGGTCGCGGCAGCTATTGTGGTGACTGGATGGAAGCTCCGCTCGTATTTGAAGAAGTGCGAACGCGAGACCGGTCAGTCATCAAAACCATTTGGATGGATACCATGAGCCTGATGCCCAACCCTGAAGGGTGTATTGCTGCGGATCCCGCGCAGCGGGAGGAGCCAGCAAATACGCCCCTGGTTGAACAAGCCCGTCGGTTGGGATCGACCGAGAACAGATCTTCCTGAGCGCTATGGCGCTTATGTTGGGGGTTTACCCGTCAGCGGCAAGGGCGCGGCGTGGTTTTGGTACCCGAGCGCGGGCGGGCAGGCGAGCGGCAGAGCGGGTTGAGAAACCTGGCCGGGGCTCCGGCCCGTCGTGCAAGGTGGATTAAGGGTCCTTGCGCATGAGCTTTGGCGCCACCTGGGGAGGATTGGAGCCGCCCGGGAAAAAGCGGGGCGTGGGCGTGAGCTTGTCCCGTTCAAACACGCGGCGATCATGCGGCCATGGGGGTTGAGGGCTTCACCGTTCTGCCTGCGGGTGGGCCGCGCGTTTTGTGCCACGGGTCGAGGGAGCTGATCAGCTGCGTCAGTTTTCCGCAGCGGGGACAGAGCGGAGCGCCACACGCAGGGGCAGGACCAGTCAGTGGAGCGCAGGCCCCGAAGTCCAAAGTCCTCCCGGAGTGCAGCTGCACGCGCAGCCGGCTGGTTGAGCCGATGTGGACAGGCGTCCCTGGTTTCATCCTTTCCCGATTTCCGCCTTGTGGTTTAACGTTCCGCCATCCGCCGTCCCCTGGTGGGTCCCGCTCAGCGGGACTGCCGAGCGGTCAGTTTCCTCGTTTGTAGTACAGGCTTCAGCCTGCCCGAGAGGCGTGCCCAACTCCGCGCGTTCCGCCATACCCCAAACCCGGTGGGGTCCCGCACGCGGGACCGAGCCGTCCCGTTCGTTGTAGGCCGTGTGTCCTCACGCGGCGTCCCCGGTCGGTGAGCCCGTCGAACCGACGTCCCTTGGTCCATGTGGTCCATGTAGTCCCGTAGTCCCGTAGTCCCGTAGACGAGCGCCGCCCTGGGTACCAAGCCCCAAAAAACAATCTCCCTCTCCCCAGATGGGGAAAGGGCAGGGGTGAGGGGCACCTCGCATTCAGCCCATTACTCCTATTCGTCCCATTTCTCAGCAGTTCCGCAAGGTTCGTGGTCCTGTGGTTCGTTCCGTGGCCTAGCAGTAATTTATTTGCCCTTCCCTTTGCCATTGCCATCGCGGGATTCCCGATCCAATATCGCCATCCTAATGAAAAGCAATCCACCGGTAACAACGAACGAAAAATTCGTTCGATGTTGCTGTTGGCCTCCGAACACCCCATGATTCATTTCATGACATACATTTTGATTGCGGTGGCTGTCTTTGCTTTTGGCGCAGTCGTCGAGCGAGCTCGGTTGCGGAAGTTTTGGAGTCGAGCTTGCACGGGCCGATTGTGGAAGCGGAGGTTTCCTCAGGCATCCAAAACGGAGATTCGGGAGTTTTTGGATTTGTTCATTGATTCATTTGCTTTCAGCCAGTCGCGTCGTCTTTGTTTTTCGCCTGATGATCAAGTGATGGATGTTTATCGTGCCCTGTATCCGTATCCGAAGTTCATGGCCGATTCGCTGGAGTTGGAGACATTTAGCCTGATGGCAGAAGAGCACTACGGCGTTGATTTGGTGCCGACGTGGAGACAGGACATCACACTCGGAGAGATTTATGAGCAGGCACACAGATTGGCCTAACCCAGCCGGCTGCAGGCAAGGGCTCGTTCACGTGCTGGTTTCAAACAGGACATCTCAGGCGCGCACTGCCTGAGCAGCAATGTTGTTCGCCATGAAAAAGTTTCTTCCAGGGATTGGTGCCACAATTGCTTCCTTCCCGGCTTTTGTTACGGGGGCTGCATCGATTGTTGATGTGATAGGCAATAGGATGATAAGAAACGCATATCCATTATTGTTGATCCTAATTGTCGGGGTCGCACTGGTGGCGGGTGGAGTCCTGGCAGTCTGGATGAGGCCTACGAGGCCCTGGTACTTGGCCTCGATAGGTTGCAGTGTGTTGCTTTTTGTGTTCGCGGTTTTGGTGGGTTGCATATGATGTCTAGTCAGTGTGCTGCAGTTCGCCGCAGAT
>CAIYYI010000445.1 GCA_903930345.1 uncultured Verrucomicrobiota bacterium | reverse complement strand
GCTGCAGGCCTTCCGTGCTGGAGAAATCGCCGGCGTCGGTCGCGGCCTGGGTGGCGGGAGGTGTCGGGCGCCGCTCAAGCGGGGATACCGATCTGAATCTGCTGCTAGGGTTGATTTCCATATTTTTCCTGGGTTGCGTCAGGCAACCGTCTCTTAACTGTACCGGACGGTTTTCATATCGGCACAAGTCATCAGAACCTTAGCCCGTGTTTTGTGTGAACCATCCGAGCCTGTTAGCGTCGGTGCGGATGGAAAGATGTTCCAAACCAGGCGGGTCTTCTGGGGGGAAAAGAGGGTCATGGTCGTAAATCTGGCGAGAACTTGGCGGAAGGGGAGGGATTCGAACCCCCGGTAGCCTTGCGACTACTCCTGATTTCGAGTCAGGTGCCTTAAACCACTCGAGCCACCCTTCCGTGTCAAGTGCGGCTACGTTACCGTAGTCCTCGGTTGACTGCAAAAGTTTTTTCCAACCATCGGTTCTAACGAATGGTTGCCACAGCGGAAAAACCGAAAAGGTGGATTTCATCACCTTCACTGATCTATTGACACCCGCCGGATTGGTTGCTGTGATGTCCCCGTGAACGCCCCGCCGCGCCAGCCTGCCATCAGGGCATATGCCCTGGTTAAAGGCGGGCGTGCCCCAACCGCCAACTGCCTGAGATCCTCTGCCTATGGCCATGAATCCATCCCCCTCTGAAAGCTCCTTGCCTGCTCAGGTCGGGCCGGTTTTGGACGAGCTGGTCGGTGCCGCCCGGACGGCGCTGGCCGACAACTTGCGTTCGGTCGTCCTCTTCGGGAGCGCGGCCGAAGGGCAGCTGCGCGCCACCTCCGACGTCAATCTCATCATGGTGCTCCGGTGTTTTGAGCGGGCGCAGGTGGATGGCCTGCGCGAGGCGCTGCGGATGGCGCACGCGGCGGCGCGGGTCGCGGTGATGTTTGTGCTTGAGGCGGAACTGCCGGTGGCTGCCGAGGCTTTTGCCGTGAAGTTTGCGGACATCGGGCGGCGGCGGCGGGTGCTGTACGGCGAGGATGTGTTCGCCCGGCTGACGCCATCGCGGGAGGCCCAAATCCAGCGGCTCAAGCAGGTGCTGGTCAACCTCACCTTGCGGCTGCGCAGCCGCTACGCGCTGGTGAGCCTGCGCGAGGCGCAGCTGGCCGTAGTGCTGGCGGATGCGGTGGGGCCGCTGCGCGCGGCGGCGGCGGCGATGCTGGAGCTGGAGGGGCAGCCGGCGGCCTCGCCCAAGGTCGCGTTCGTCACGGTGGCGCAGTCGCTGGGAGTCACCGGGGAGATGCTGGCGCAGCTCTCCGAAGCGCGCGAGACCAGCGCCCTGCCGGCGGGGGTGGCGGGAACGGTGCTGTTCCGGCTGCTGGAGCTGGCCGGGCAGATGCGCGGACGCGTGGAAAGGCTGGGTGCGCATGCCGCTTAATCCCTTCGATTGGCGGGGCCCGGAGTTTCTGGCGTTCTACGTCGGCTGGGGCGTGGTTTTGCTGACTGTCGTCGGCCAGCTGCGGCGCCGGTGGGAGGAGGGGGAGCCGCAGGCGGGGCAGCTGCCGCAGGATCCCTATGCGATCGCCTATCTGCGCGGCGGGAGAAACCATCTGCTGCAGGTGGCGCTGGTCTCGCTGCTGGACCGCCGCCTGCTCAAGGTGGACGGGCTGAAGCTGAAGACAGCGGGAGCCGACTCCGTGGCCAAGGCCCGGCGTCCGCTGGACCAGGCCATCCTGACCAAGTGCCTCTGGGAAACGGAGGCGTCGGAACTTTACAAGGAGGAATCGATCCAGGCCCAGGCGGAGGCGGTGGGGGAAGGGCTGCGGGGGGCGCGGCTGCTGCCGGATGCGCAGCTGAAAGGCCAGCGGATGCGGTGCTTTGCCGGCGCGCTGGTCCTCCTGTGGCTGGTGGCGGGGATCAAGGTGTGCGTTGCCTGGTCACGCGGCCACCACAACATCCTGTTTCTGATAGTCCTGGCGGCGGTGTTTGCCGTGGGCCTCTACAAGGTGGCAAATCCGTTTCGCACCACAGCCGGGCAGAAGGTGAAGACGCGGATTGAGGAGATGCTGTCCAGACTGCAGGCGCGCCGCAACAGCCTTAAGGCCCACAGCGAGACCAATGAGATAACGCTGCTGGCGGCGGCGTTCGGGCTGGGCGTTTTACCGGCCGTGATGGCCGAACAGGTCAAGCCGCTGAAGCTGCACAGCACCAGCAGCAGCGGTTGCGGCAGCGGCTGCTCCGGGGGGTCTTCTTGCGGGGGAGGCTCGTCCTGCGGCGGCGGTGGCAGCAGTTGTGGCGGCGGTTGCGGTGGCTGTGGCGGGTGAACTGGCTTCTGCGCATGAGCACCCCGACCCCATCCAGCCTGGAAGCCCACATCGTCCTGTGCGGCGTGGGGCGGCTCGGCCACCGCGTGCTGCGCCTGCTGGCGCAGCTGGGCGAGCGGGTGGCGGTCGTCACCACAGAGACCCCGTGCGACTGGCCCCCGTCCGGCGGGGAGGGCTTTACGCTGGTTATTGGCGATGCCCGCGATGAGAAACGGCTGCGGCAGGCCGGTATCACTTGCGCCAAGGCCATCATCATCACGACGAACGACGACCTCACCAACGTCTCCATCGCGCTGGATGCGCGGCGGCTGAACCCCGGCTTGTCCGTGGTGGTGCGGCTGTTTGATCAGCAGCTGGGGGCCCATTTGGAGAAGGGGGGCAGCGTCGATCGCGCCCTGTCCACTTCCGCGCTCGCGGCGCCGGCGTTTGTGGGGGCGGCGCTGGGGGATTCCCTGCGCGGCTCATTCGAGGTTGAGGACGGCTTCTGCGTGATTGAGAACCGGGGGGTGGCGGAGGGATCGCCGGCGATTGGCAAGTCAGCCCGGGAGTGGGGCATTGCCGAGGGGGAGGCGATCCTGGGCCTGGGCCGGGGCGGGGCGTGGCAGATGGCGGAGGCGGACGCCGGCCCCATTCAAGCCGGGGATGTCCTGGTGGTGGTGCGCAGCGCGGCGCGCGGCCTGGCCGACGCACTCCGGCCGCCGGCCCCGCTCGGCCGGGCGAAATGGCGCACGCTATGGCTCGGCTTGCAGGAGTGGTGGAGCAATGTGCCCCTGGCGCTGCAGGCCGCCCTGGGCATTCTCTTGCTCGTGGTGCTGCTGAGCGTGGCCCTGTTCCGGTGGCAGATGCACCTGCCGCTGGTGGACGCCGTCTATTTCGTCGTCACGATCATCACCACGGTCGGGTTTGGCGATTACAATTTCCAAAGCGCCACGCCCGCGCTGAAACTCTACGGATCAGTGCTGATGCTCTGCGGCGCAACGATGCTGGCGGTGTTCATCGGCCTGATCACGGATCTGCTGCTGAGCACCCGTTTTCGCGATGTGCTGGCGCGGGGCTGCTGCCGGCTGCAGGGCCACATCATCGTGGTGGGACTGGGGAACCTGGGGTTTCGCGTGCTGCGGGAATTGGCGCGGAGCGGCGAGACCGTGGTGGCGGTGGAGCGGGACGCGGGCGGAAAATTTGTCGAGACCGCGCGCAGCCTTGCCCCCGTCGTGCTCGGCAACGCGCGCATCGAGGAAACGCTGCGGAAGGCGGGCTTGGCGGGGGCCAAGGCCGTGCTGGCCCTGACGGATGACGACATCACCAACCTGAGCATTGGCCTGGCGGTCAAGCGGGCGCGCCCGGACCTGTGGGCGGTGTTGCGGGTGTTTGACTCCGGCCTGGCGGACAAGCTGCGCGGCGGCCTGGGGGTGGATGTGGTGCTGAGCGTGTCGGCGGAGGCGGCCGCCACCTTTGTGGGGGCGGCGCTGGGGCCGGGCGTGCTGCATGGATTTATGCTGGGTGATTACCTGGTGGTGATCTTCCGGTGCGCCGCCGGCGCGGCCCCCGCGCCCGCCGCCAACAACGAGCTGCGGTTCCCGGCCGGCGACATCGGCGCGCGCTGGTACCGGCTGCGCCCGGAGGCCTGATGCTGCGAGATCGCTGGCCAGGCGGACGCCGGACGCGCAGCTTCACGCTGCAGTGGCACTTGACCAACGCCTGTGCGTTTCACTGCCGGCATTGTTACGACCGCACCCGCCGGGGGGAACTTTCCCTCGAGGAGGCCAACCGGGTGCTGACGGGCCTGGCCGATTTCAGCCGCCAAAACCGCGTGCGCCCCCAGGTTTGCCTGACCGGCGGCGATCCGCTGGCGTATCCGCACTTCTGGGAGCTGTATGAGACGGCCGCGCAAGCCGGGATGCCGATATCCATCCTCGGCAATCCCGTTGCCGGCGAGGTGATCGCCAGGCTGAAAAGGGTCGCCGAGCCGCTGTATTACCAAGTCAGCCTGGAGGGGATAGGAGAGCAGAACGACGCCATTCGCGGGGCGGGCCATTACGCCCGGACGCTGGAGTTCCTGGAGGCCGCCCGTGAAATGGGGCTGCGAACGCACGTCATGCTCACCCTCACGCGCGCCAATCTGAACCAGGTGGTGCCGCTGGGAGAGGCGCTGCGCCTGCTCACCTGCCGGCTCACGTTCAACCGCCTGTCCCAGGTGGGCGGCGGGGCGGACCTGGAGGCGCCGACGCGGGAGGAATACGTCGCGTTCCTGAAGGAGTACCTTGCGGCCCGGCGCACGAACCCGGTTCTGGGCGTCAAAGACAACCTGCTCAACATCATCCGCCACCACTTCCGGCAGCCGCTGTATGGCGGGTGCACCGGCTTCGGCTGCGGGGCGGCATTCAATTTTGTGGCGTTGCTGCCGGACGGCGAGGTGCACGCCTGCCGCAAGTTCCCGTCCCCCATCGGTCACATTCTGGAAAACAGCCTGGGGAACATCTACGAGTCGGCAGCCGCGAAACGGTATCGCGGCGGCCCGGAGGCCTGTCGCTCGTGCCAGCTGCGCAAAGCCTGCGGCGGCTGCCTGGCGGTGGCGCACGGCCAGGGGTTGGATCCGTTGCGGGACCGCGATCCCCACTGCTTCATGGCGGAACGGGTGGAGCTGCTGGCGAGGTTCTGAATGAAAGCCCCCTCCTTTGCACCGGTGCTGATCAGGGAAATGCGGGCGGTGGCGCGCCGCTGGCCGCTGTACCTGCAAAGAATTGCGGCGGCGCTGGTGGCGCTCGTTCTGATCGCCGTATTTTGGGTAAAAGAACAGAATCAGGTGGATGCGGCCGCGATGGGGAAGGGGCTTTTCGTGCGGGTCCACGCCGTTATGATGTTTGCCCTCTGGTTCATCGTGCCGCCGGTGGTGGCAGAGACGCTGGCGCGCGAGCGGCGCGAAGGTACCCTGGAACTGCTTTTCCTGAGCCCCCTCAGTACCCGGGGGATTGTTGTAGGCAAGGTGGCTGCGGGCGCGATGCGCGCACTGAATCTGACGCTGGCGGTGCTGCCCATGATGGCGATGCCGCTGCTGCTGGGGGGTGTTTCATGGCCTAGCATTCTGTCGGCGGCCGTGCTGGAACTGGGCAGCTTGATCATGGCTGTGGGGGCCGGGCTGATGGCTTCGCGGAACGCTCGTGGGAGGGGCAACGCCGTGTTCCTCTCCTATTTTTATGCGTTTCTCTATTTTTACGCATTTTGTCTGGTGGTGACGGTGAAACCGATTCTGTCACTTTGCGCAATCTACAACGAAGACCGATCCTTCCATCAGGTTTGGCTGGTCATTTCCCCGGTGATGACCATCCTCCTGCCCCAGATCATATCCCAAGGGGGGCTCAGGCTGGCTCCCAATTTCAGCCAGGTTTGGGCTACGGGCCTGATCCTGGCGCTGCCATTCGCCCTGCTATGCCTGGGGTTTACCCTCTGGCGAACGGGAAGGGCGCTGGAGCGGGAACGGAACCACCAAAGCACCCGCCTCAGGAAGCTTGAAAAACGCATTACCGACGGGCCCGTGTTGAGGGCCTTGCTGCGGCCCAATACTCCCCGGCGCTGGCTTGATTTCAACCCGATATTCTGGCTGCGTTTTCGCTCCCGCTGGTCGGCCCTGCTGCCCAAAGCATGGTTGGCACTCTTCATTTTGGTGCAGGGTATCGCGTGGTACGCGAACGGTTCCACGAGCCTGGAAACTTATTGTTTTGATGACCACCTGGCGGTGAACCTGTGGGCCGCGATCCTCTTACTGGGGATCATCGCTTTCATTAACACATCCAGCTTCCGGGCAGAGAAGGAAAGTGGCGTCCTGGAAATGTTGTTAATCACCCCGCTCTCAGTGCGCGATTTGCTTTGGGGAGGCGCCTTCGCCTCGTGGTATCAATTCCGGTACGAGGTGGCCGTGCTTTTGATCAGCACCTGGGTTATGGCCGTGGCAAGCGCCTTATACTACCGTGGTCTGGCTGAGGAGCTGAGCCTTTTTGGGCACCTGACACTGGTTTTTCTCACCCTGTACTTCGCGCTTCCTTTCCCGTCTTTTTATGCGGGATTGAGGATCAAACAGGCGTGGCGCGCAATTTTGTTGGCCATTGTGCTCGGAGTCATTCTGCCGTTGGTCCTCAGTGTGGGGATCACCGAACTGGGAATGACCGAATATTTTGTGGCGGGCACAGCGGGTCGCGTTACAGAACCGTGGCTTACGGATTCGAGCAAGGGAACGATTTGCCTGATGGTGACGCAGGTTGCGATGGCGGCATTGTCCTGGTTTCTGCTCCGGCACAGCTTGTTCCGGCGGCTGGTCTCCTGGTGAGCACTCCGTCAAAGCTCGTGCACACAAAGCTGGTGCTCGCCCATCACCTCGCGGGCCAGATCTTTCAGCCGTGCGTGATGGGTGAAGAACAGGACTTGCGTGGAACGGCTGATCTCGCGCAGAACTTCCAAAGTCGCCCTGGAACGGTCATCGTCGAAGTTGATCAGAATATCGTCCACGATCAGCGGCACCGGTTCGGCTGATTGCAGTTGCCGTTCCAGGCTGGCCAGGCGCAACGCCAGAAAAAGCTGGTCCCGTGTGCCGTCGCTCATGCTGGTGACACTGACTTCCTCCCCCGCAGGCCGAACGCCCAGCAATACCGGCTGGTCGCCATCGCCAAACCCCACCTTGAGCCGGGCGAACGAACCACGCGTAAGACGGGGAAACAGTTCGCTGGCACGGTGGATGACTGGATCCTGGTTTTTCTCGCGGTGCTGTTCCATCTGGCGGCGCAACATTTCTGCCGCCAGCCGCAAGCGGGCGTACTGAAGGGTTAACTCGCGGATTTGCGCCAATGCCTCCTGCGCCTCCTGGGCGGCTTGGGCAGCCAGGGTGGAGCCATCGCTTTCCTTCAGTTTTTGGGCGGCCAGGGCGGTTTCTCGCAACAGTTCTGATTGCCGATTCTCATCGGCCTGCACTTTCTGTTCCAAATCAAGGAGCTGGCCTGGCAACTCATCCGGATTGAGCGTGGCCAGGTCTTCCAGAAATCTTTCCAGGGGGGTGCCTCCACACTGGTTCTCCAGCGCCTCACGGTGCGCGGCCAGGCTTCGCTGGTTTTCCCGTTTCTGCTGCGATTGCTGCTCGGCGATTTCCAGCTCGGCAATCGTGGTGCAGTGGGCCCGTTCCAGAAGGGTTTTCGTGTGGGCCTCGGCTTGTGACAGCGCGGTTTCCGCCTCTGTCAGCGTGCTGTTTTCCTGCGTGAGTTGCTGTTGCAATGCCAGGCGTTTGACCGCGTCGTTTTTTGCCCGGGAAAGCCGCGCCTGAAGTTGTTCGGCGGCGGCATCCGGTGGCAGCGACGCCAAGTCCGGGGCGAGCACACCAGCGAGCGCGCGGATATCCCGCTCAAAGGCTTCCTGGTACTCCTGCATTTGATCAAGGCGGGCTTTGCGGTCGGCCTGTTCGCGCAAGGAATCGAATAACCGGTCCAGCCGGGGCAGCAGGACCAGGGCGTCATCCGGCAGGGTGTCTGGTGGAAGCTGGGCGTGATTGAGCGTTTCAACCCACCGGACCCGCCAGGCACCCAGGGTTTGCTGCGCCTGTTGAAATTCCTCCTCCCCGCGTGCTGTTTCCTGCTGGTGCCGTTTGACACTTTTCTCCAGCTCCCTCCGGGTTTCCATGGCCCCTGCCATCTGCTTGGAAAACGTTTGTGCGGATTTCACCAGGATGCTCAGTGAATCCACTGTGCCGCTGGCGGTTTGGCCCAGCTTTTCCAGTTCGATCCGTAGCACGTCCTGGTGGGTTTTGAGGCTTTCTTTCAACCGGTCCACCCGGTCTTGGATCCGGCTCAGTTCCTCGGCTTTTTGCAGCAGCGTGGCCTGTCGGCCCAGCCAGCCGCGCATCTCAAGAGGTGTCAAAGGCGGGAAACCGGCGCCTTGCCATTCGGCTTGCCAGCGGGCTTGCCAATCGCCCGCTTTGCGGGCCGACTCTTCCTGTTGCTTTAAAACTGCTTGCAGCGATTTTTCGTCCTCGGCTTGGCCGGCCTGAAGCTTGGCCAGATGAGCGCACCGGTCGGCTTCGCGGCGCAGGCGGTCGGCCAGGTCGTCTGCCTCCTTGACGCTTTGTTCGTACGCCTCCGAGAGGGGGCGTTGGCTGTCGAAGGCCTGTTCTGCCTCTGCATGGGCCGATTTTTCAAGCCAGGCGCGGCGCACCAGTTGCCATCCGCATTCACGACGCGCGCGCGTTGAGGCCAGGTCTGTTTCCGATGGCACTGCCCCCGCGAGTTGGAGGGACTGGGTTTCCCGCTCCACGGCGCCCAGGTTTTCCCGCAGACGCCGCGCCTGTTCCACCAGGTTCTCCAGCGTCTTCGTCAGGGCCTGGAGTTCCCGGTCGAAGCGATCCACGGATTCCGGCAGCGGCAGCCGCAGGCCGGTCAGATCCACCAGGGTGCCCGACCACAATCCCAATCGTTGCCGCAGCAGGTTCACCTCACGATCCAGGGTTTTCAGCGATTGCTCCTCGGTTTGCAACTGGCCGGCGAGGTCACCTTGGGCGAGGCAGTTTTCCAGCGCGTGGGCCAAACCATCCAAGGGGGGAGTGCCCGGGCACAGGGCGAGTTCGGCCTGGGCCGCCTCGGCGTTTCTTTTGGCCTTGTCCCGCGCGTTCTTTTTCTGGCCAAGCCGCTCCGTCAATGCCGGGTGCTCCCTGGCCAGCGTGCTGACACGTTCGCGCAGGGTGGTGGTGAGGCGCAAGGTCTCGGCCTGTTCCACCGGCAGCCCGGGCTTGAGTTCGGCCAGCAGGTGGTGGGCTTCCGTGATCAGATGCTCCTGCTCGGCCCGGACTTTGGGCAGGTCGCGCAGGGCATTGCGGTATCCGTCCATGCGCTGCACCAGAGTGCCGATGGTGGCGGTCTGGGCCAGCAGATCCTCCGGCACGGTTATTTGCTGGAGTTGATCCCGCAGGGTGGTGATGCGCTTTTCGGCTTGGATGATTTGGGCCTGGGCTTGATTGGTTCTGCCCCGCACTTCCGCGTGTTCCTGCGGGGCATTGGGAGGGAGCAATACCGTTTGTTTGAGTTGCTCCAATGCCGCGAGGTGCAGCCTATATTGGGCAAAGGGCTTCAGGGCCACCTGGTGTCTGCCCAGGCGGCTCGACTGGGCGCGATGGTCGTTCAGGCGCTTCCGGAGCACCCCCAGCTCTTCCTGCATGCGGGCCAGATGTTCTGAGCGCTCGGTCCAGTCCTTCGGGGACAAGGTGAGATCCCGGCTGCGCCGCCGCGCCTCATCATAGGCTTCCAGGCATTGGTTCAGGATCCCGACTCTGCCGCGCGGTTTGAAAATCTTTTCCGCCTCAATTTCCAGTTGGTCGAGGGTGTTCCGCAATCCGGTGAGTCCGGTGCCCGCCTGAAACAGGCTCTCGGCCAGCTCGCCCTTGCCGTTTAGCAGGTCTTCGCCGCCTTGTCGCAGGACATGGTGATCCAGGCAGAATATGGATTCAAAGGTGGAACTGCCCAGATTGCCGAGGTAACCGTTCAGTTCGGCGGCGGGCATCGGTTGTTCCCGCTCGTCCAGGAGGGTATCCTTGTTGCCTTTGCGACGGACAAACACCCGCCGTTGGCCGTCCTGGCGAAGCAGTTCGGCGGCCACGCGCAGGTGGGCCGCCTTGTGGAGGAAATCATCCGGGCTGCGACCGGGGATTTCAAACAGCAGCCCCTTGACCGCGCGCAGGGAGGTGCTTTTGCCGGCCTCATTCGCGCCGTGGATGACGTGAAAACTTTTGTCCCCGGAGGAAAAATCGAGCGTGCGGTTGGTGAAACAGCCGAAGGCGCGCAATTGGAGATTCAGGAATCTCACAGGATCGCCTCCGGATTTTGGATTTTGGCGAGCAGCAAACTTTCCGCCTCCGGGACGAGGGCGGCGAGGTGTTTCAGATTTTGCAGGTCCAGGCCATCCACGCCCTGGCGCAGTTCCGCCGGCAGCTTGTTGCCCAAGGCTTCCAGGCACAGGGCCATTGCTTGCAGTTCCTGCGGGTTTTCCGGCAGCCCGCGCGTGTAACGCAACAGGTCATCCAGTGGGGTGGTGCCCGGTCCCGACCCCGCAGCAGCGACGAGGGGTTGGGTGTCGATTTTTACTTTCTCCACCCAGACGCGGCCGTTCCCCGCGTCGTTGGCAAGCTGGCGGCATTCGGCCACCAACCGTTCGGATTGCGCGGTCAGTTGGCCGTGCGCCGGGCAATGGCCGGTCACCCGCAGGCGCACAGCCAGCAGGCGTTCCTCAGCCGCCCCGGCCTCCTTTTCCAACCAATGGCGCACCCATTCCAGGAGGTCTTCCGGACGGCGCACCGCTTCGGCGGGGATCACGCACTGGAGCCAGCGGGCCACATCCACCTCATGGGTATCCACCTGCGTTATGCGCCCGTTGTCTGCGGTGACCAGGGTGCAGCTTTTGGGGCCGGTCTCGCGCGCATGCCGGCCTTGGGGATTGCCCGGGAAAAGAATCCAGGGTTCCTGGCAGAGGACCTCGCGTTGATGCACATGGCCGAGCGCCCAATAGTGGTAGCCCTTGGCGCGCAGGCCATCCAGGGTGCAGGGTGCGTAGGAGGCGTGACCTTCCCGGCCATCCGCGCTGGTGTGCAACAGGCCGATGTTGAAAAGCCCCGGTCGGGCTTCCGGATAGCTCTGGCTGAGGTCTTCCGTTACCTCACGGTTGGGGAAGCTCTGCCCATGGACCGCCACCCCGAGAGCTTCCATGGTTTCCGTGCCCGCACTGCGGCTGGAAAATTCGCGGACATTGTCCGGCAGGCTCAATTCACGGGTGATCTGGCTGGCGGCGTCATGGTTGCCGCGGATCAGGAAAACCGGGATGTCCGCCTCGCGGAGCCGCGACATCTGGCGCGCGAAAAACAATCCGGTGTTAAAGTCCCGCCAATCCCCGTCATAAACGTCGCCGGCGATGAGCACGAAATCCACGCGCTCCCGCAGGGCCAGCGACACGATGTTTTCCGCGGCCCGTCGGGTGGCCTGGCGCATGGCCTCCACCGGCGCACCCTCGTAACGCTCCAAGCCCCGAAGCGGGCTATCGAGGTGCAGATCCGCAGTGTGGATGAATTTCATGAAGTCGGAACTGTGCTTCCCGCCGGGCCGGGAAGCAATGGCAAATGTGGTTTGCGGAGTTGACAGGGGTGGGGATATGGGAGAACAATCCATGCCCATGAACACGCACCAAGATAACGCTTTGTCCCGAAGGGATTTCATCAAAACCACTGGCGCTGCAGCGACCGTTTCGGCGCTGGCCGGTGTCGCTTTGCCAAGTGTGCATGCGGCCGGCACGGACGTCATCCAGATCGCCCTGGTGGGCTGCGGCGGCCGCGGCAGCGGCGCTGTGGGCAACGCCCTGCAACCCAAAAACGGTCCGATCAAGCTGGTCGCCATGGCCGATGCTTTCGAGCATCGCCTCCAGAGCAGCCATGACAACCTTTCACGTCAGTTCAAGGACCAGATTGACGTTCCCCAAGACCGCCGTTTTGTCGGCTTTGACGCCTACTCGAAGGCCATGGATTGCCTGAAACCCGGCGACATTGCCATCTTTGCCACCCCGCCGGCCTTTCGTTGGGTTCATTTCACGTACGCGATCCAGAAGAACCTCAACGTGTTCATGGAGAAGCCGGTGACGGTGGACGGTCCCACGAGCCGCCGCATGTTCCAACTGGGTGAGGAATCGCAGAAAAAGAACCTCAAAGTGGGCGTGGGCCTGATGTCCCGCCATAGCCGGGCGCTTCAGGAACTGCACAAGCGCATTGAGGACGGTGAGATTGGCGACGTCATCCTGATGCGTGGCTACCGGATGCACGGGCCGGTCGGGTTTTTCGCCTCGCTGCCCAAGCCGCCCGAAATGAACGAGCTGCTCTATCAGGTGCAGCGTTTCCACAGCTTCCTGTGGGCCAGCGGCGGCAATTACAGCGATTTTTACATCCATCACATTGATCATCTCTGCTGGATGAAGAATGCCTGGCCGGTCAAGGCCCAGGCGTTGGGCGGCCGCCATTATCGGCAGAGCCCGGACGGCATCACGTACGTGGATCAGAATCTGGACCTGTATGCGGTGGAATACACCTTTGAGGACGGCAGCAAGTTCAATTTTGACGGACGTTGCATGACGGGCTGCAAGGACATTTACTCCAGCTACGTGCATGGCAGCAAAGGCCTGGCCATCGCCTCCAAGAACAGCGATTGCGGGCTGCCTTCCAGCACCTACAAGGGGCAGAATCCCAAGCGCTCCGAAATGATCTGGGAATCGAAAGTGAACCCGGATGAAAGGGATCCGTACGTCAATGAATGGAATGACCTGATCACGGCCATTCGCAACGACAAGCCGTACAACGAGGTCAAACGCGGGGTGGAAGCGAGTCTCGTGACCAGCATGGGCCGCATGGCGGCCCACACCGGCCAGGAGATCAGCTACGATGACATCCTGAACAGCGACCACGAATTCGCCCCGGGGTTGGACAAGCTCACAAAGGATTCCCCGGGTCCGCTGGTGGCCGACGCCAAGGGCCGCTATCCGATTCCGCAGCCCGGCATCGTCACCAAGCTGGAATACTGATCCTGATGGGTGCGGTCCGCGCATCCCCGGCTTGGGATTTCAATCATCAGCCCAAGGTTGTGCCGTTTGTGGCGCGGCCTTGGGTGCGAGACAGAATTCAGGGAAATGGCTTTT
>CAIYYI010000444.1 GCA_903930345.1 uncultured Verrucomicrobiota bacterium | reverse complement strand
GGCGTCGGTGGAGTGCCGGCTACGAACGTCGCCAGCGGGGTTATTGCGGCCAATGCCGCAGCCGTGGCAAACACGCCCAGCACCCTTGTGCGGCGGGATGCCAGCGGCGGCTTTTCCGCCGGCACGGTGACGGGTAATTTTGTCGGGACGGCTCCGGGTTTGATCGGTCTCGACGGCGGCGCGGTGGCGACGGGCACGGTGGCCGACGCCCGGCTCAGCGCCAATGTGGCGTTGCTGAACGGTTCCCAGGCTTTTGCCGGAACCAACCTGTTCAGCGGTCCGGTGCGATTGACCAACGCCGCCAATCTGCTGGCGGGCACTATTGGCGGCGACGGATCCGCCCTGACGAACCTGACTGCCACCGCCCTCGTCGGCACCGCTCCCAGCGCCACCAATTTCACCGGCCCACTGCTCGGCGATGTCACCGGGTCGCAGGCGGCTGCCACGGTGAGCACCGTGGGCGGGCTGCCCGCCGCCAGCGTGGCTTTTGGGGTCAACCGCGCCAATGCCGCCACGCCGACCAACCAGCTGGGGACCATCGTCCGGCGCGATCCGTGCGATGCGTCGTTTGTGGCCGGCGCCATCACGGCCAGCAGGTTTGTGGGAGACGGCTCCGGGCTGACCAACCTGCCGACCACCCCGCCCTATTATGGCGCGCCGGCTGGGGCGGTTTTGGTTTCATTGTTCTCGCCCGATACCGCGCTGGAGGCGGGCGGGTATCGTCAATTCATGAGCACGACGGTGCCGTCATGGGTGAACGGCAGCACCGGCAATGCACCGACGGCGCGCGACTGGCACAGCACGCTTTGGAGCGGGCAGGCGATGATCGTCTGGGGCGGCACGGCGGGAGGCGTCTCGTATATTTCCTCCGGTGCCTCGTATGATCCGGCCATGGATGCCTGGGCCTCCCTTTCCAGCGTCGGTGCGCCGTCAGCCCGGGCCTACCACACCGCCGTTTGGACGGACACCCAGATGATCGTCTGGGGCGGCAAAGGTGCCAGCGGCTATCTCGGCACTGGAGCGCGCTATAATCCCAGCGCCAACACCTGGAGCACCGTCAGCACCAGCGGTGCCCCGGCCGCCCGGATGGGCCAGGTTTCCGTGTGGACGGGCAGCAAGATGGTGGTCTGGGGCGGGATCAACACCTCGGGCCTGCTCAACGACGGGGCGCTATACGATCCGGCTTTGAACCAATGGACCACGATCACCTTGCCCAACACGCCCGAGGTGCGCATGAATGCCACAGCCGTCTGGGCCGGGGACCGGATGATTGTCTGGGGCGGCACCGGGGAGAGCGGGGATTTGAATACCGGCGGGCAATTGCTGTTTAGCAATGGCGTTCCCGCGCAGTGGCTAGCATCCACCACGACGGGCGCTCCCTACGCGCGGATCGGGCATACGGCGATCTGGGCCGGGGACCGGATGATTGTCTGGGGTGGCCAGTCCGGCGGCGTGCCGCTGGCGGACGGCGCGGTTTACTGCGCCTCATGCGACGAGTGGAAGGACGTCTCCCCCACCAACGCGCCGCTGCCCCGTTACGACCATTCGGCAGTGTGGACCGGTTCGGAAATGCTGATTGTCGATGGGGCAAATGTCGCCGGTCCGCTCTCCAGCAGCGCGGGTTACGATCCCAGCACCCAGCAGTGGCGGCCTTTGAGCAACATCGGCAGTCCCCTCGCGCGCAGCCTTGCGGGAGCCGTCTGGTCCGGCACGGAAGTCCTTGTCTTTGGCGGTTATTCCGGATCGCAGACACTGGCCACTTTGCAACGGATTTCCCCCCAACCGGCTTGGTATTTCTATCGAAAATTATGAATAAACCCATTCTTAGACTGTGGTCCGTGGTCCTGGGCTTCCTGGTCCTGGGCTCCGTCCTGCCCGCCCAGGCCCAGTGGGTCACCCAAACCATCACCCTCAAGCCCGGCTGGAACGCTGTCTATCTCCACGTGAATCCGTCGCAGGACACGCTGGACAACCTCGTTGGAGCCGACCCCGCCAGCCCCATTCTGGAAGTCTGGCTCTGGGCGCCGCCGGCATCGACCATGCAGTTTGTCCAGTCGCCGCAGAATCCGGTGGAGGGCGCGCAGTGGCTTTCCTGGAACCGTAATGCCATCGACACGCAAGTGCTCCAGCGGTTGGTGGGCAACAATGCCTACCTGATCCGCTCGACTGCAAATTACCTCTGGACCATCAAGGGCAAACCGCTGGCGCCGACCTATGCCTGGACCACCACCGGCCTGAATTTTCTCGGGTTTCCCACCGTGCCGAACAACCCTCCATCCTTCGACGGCTTCCTCAGCCAGGCGCCGGATTTGTACCAAAACGCGGAGATTTACCAGTATCCCGGCGGGGAGCTGTGCGCCACCAATCCCGCCCGTGTTTACGCCCTGCGCAACAACACCGTCAAACGTGGCCAGGCTTACTGGATCCGTTCGGGCACGGTTTACAACACCTACTATGCCCCCATGGGGGTGGTCATGTCCGGCTCCGCCGGTGTGGATTACCAGGACAGCCTGAGCGTCTTCAGCTTCCGCCTGCAAAACCACACGGCCAACAGCCTGACGGTAACCCTCAGACTCCTGGCTTCGGAAACCCCGCCCACCGGCCAGCCCAATATCACGGGCACCCCCGCCCTGCTGGTGCAAGGGTCGTTGGATACCACCAGCCTGACTTATACCTATACCAGCCTTGGCGCAGGTGGGGCCTATAGCTGGACGCTGCCGGCCCAGGGGCAATCCGGCTCCGACATCCAGGTGGTGCTGGGGCTGGACCGCACCGCCATGATGGGCAGCGTGGGCTCCCTCTATGCCGGGGTGCTGCGGCTCACGGATTCCCTGGGTTTCGCCCAGATTGACCTGCCGGTTACCGCCCAGGTGGCTTCCCAGGCCGGGCTGTGGGTGGGCCAGGCCTCCATCACGCAGGTGGGCCAGTATCTTAAGAGCTACAACATGGGCTTAGACAACCGCCCGGTGGCCGACACCAACGGCCAGTATGTGCCGATCATCATCAACACCAATCTGGGGGCGGTTTCGCGCGCATTTCCGATGCGGCTCATCGTCCACAATCCGGAGGCGGGGGCGGGCCATGCGGTGCTGTTGCAGCAGGTGTTCGTCGGGGTGGATCCCTATACCAACTCGGTGGTGGCACTGCGGGAGACAGCCCTGAATCCGGATTTCCTGAGCCAGGCGCGCCGCATCAGCGCGGTGCATCTGCCCTGGTCGGCCACCAACCAGTGCTGGAGTTTCGACGGCGGGCTAGGGCAGGGGGGCACCTTGAGCACCTCGGTGACCTTGGGCTATGCCGATCAGGCCTCCAACCCCTTCCTGCACACCTATCATCCCGATCATGACAACCTGGACCCCGCGTTTAAAAACGAACTGTCGCAGGGGTCCGAGTCTTACTCGGTGCGGCGGGACATCCACTTGGCCGTGGTGCCGGCCACCGGCGGGTCTGCCACCTTCAACAACACGGTGAAAACCCTGGGCGGCCACTATGCCGAAACCATCACGGTGCTGGGGTTGGCGCGCGCCGGCGGCACGAATGACACCCGGGTTTTTCAGTTGCAGGGCACCTTCATCCTGAACCGCATCTCCAGCGTTCCCACGCTGACCACCCAATAGCCAAGCCGCCGACCTGAATCCAATCAACTATCGCAATCTAATCATTTAAACAGAAATATGAAAAGCATGCCCCTCATCCGCCTTGTCAAACGGCTCACGCCTGCCCTGTTCGCCGCGGCCGCGCTGCTGGCCCTGAATGTAACCCCCGCGCGCGCGGCCAATGGTAACCCGCCTGAATTGATCAGCTACCAGGGCTATCTTGTGGATGCCGATGGAAACCAGCTTGGCAGCACGAACACCGGCCCCAGAAACTACGATGTGGTCTTTCGCATCTGCAACGACCAGATGCTGAGCGGCACGGCCAACCGGCTTTGGTCCGAGCAGCAGACCATCACTGTGGACAAGGGGTACTTCAGCGTCATGCTCGGCCAGGGGGCGGCCTATGCCGCCGAGCCGCGCCCGCTGCTGTCCACCCTGTTCACCAATGTGATGGATGCCTCCGACCGCTTCATTGAGATCACGGTCAGGGGCATCGGCGCCAGCGGCGGGGACTCCACCATTCTGCCGCGCATGCGGCTGCTCAGCACGCCCTACGCATTTGCGGCCAAATACGCGGTGGCCGCCGCCACCCTGACCAGCGGTGGCTACAACATCGTGACGATGTCCAGCACCAACGTGGGAATCAACAAAGCTTCGCCCTCCTCGGCCCTGGATGTCGCCGGCACCATCACCGGCACCGGGCTGGCGGTGAATGGGCCGGCCACCGTCTCCGGGGCCACCACCCTGGGCGCGGTCACTGCCACTTCCGTCACCGCGGCCAGCCTCACCGTCTCAGGCTCCATTTCCGGCGGGGGCAGCATCCCCCTGGGCGGCATCATCATGTGGTCGGGAGGCACCGTGCCCGCAGGCTGGACCCTCTGCGACGGCGCCACCGTGAACGGCCAATTAACCCCCGACCTCCGGGGCCGGTTCGTGCTGGGCCAGGGCACCGGCACCGGCCTGACCGCCCGCTCTCTCAAAGCCATTGGCGGCGAGGAAACCCACATCCTGACGGAGGGCGAAATGCCGAAACACGCCCACTCCGTGTCAGATCCCCAGCATTCCCATAAATACACCGATCCCAGCTATGGCACCATCGCGGGCCTGTCCCATGATAGCAATGGCACAGCCGTGGAGTATCCAAGCGAAAATGGAAGCAGCACCGCGACAAGCAAGACGGGCATCTCTATCAATAACACCGGCAGCAGTACGGCACACGCTACCATGCCGCCGTACTACGTGCTGGCGTTCATTATGCGGACGCAATAGGCGCCGCACCCGCACGGCGCCCATGACCCTGCCTCCGAATATAAACCGCCCCTGATTCTGCCCTTTATGAGAACGTACTTGAAAACCCACGCGCTGGCAGCCCTGCTCTGGTCGGCGGCGGGCGTGGCCGGTGCCGCCACATCCACGCCGCTGTCTCTGATCCAGGTGGACACGTTCTACAATCTCGGGTCGCAGCGAGGCGTGCCCCTCTCCGACGTGGCTGGCAACCCGCCCGGGTCCAACGGCCAACTGCCTATCGACAAGAACGAGTCGGGCACTTACAACGTGGCCACCCCCGGCCAGTTTCAGAGCGCCATGTTGTTTGGCGCCGCGCCCTCACCCACCAACTGGATGGCCGTCAGCAATTCCGTTCAGCTGAGGGGCACCGAGACCTTTTCCGGAACGGTGGCCCAGGCCATGCAGCGCCCGCGCGGCCACTCCAACGGCGTGGTGGTGATCGTTCTCCGCCAGGCTCAGGTCGGGGCGCACTACATGTCGCAGCCGGTGAATCTGCTGTTTGGCAGCCCCATCCCGGTGCCGCTGACCGATTCCAATGGCGGCCTGCTGACCAATGTGCTCAAAACGGCCTACTGGCAGGATCAGCCTTACGCGTTTCCCGGCCAGACCAATACCGGCTATTACTGGAGCCCGCACTCCCGCACCGCCTACGCCATTCAGGCCGGCCCCATCCAGGTGACCTGGCTGGCGCAGCAAGTCTATACGGCTGCCACGATGCCGACCAATTACGTCAACCTGAATGGCCCCCAGAGTTTCTTGACCAACGGCGGCTCCATCTACCTGCTCAACACTGGCAATTACGTGGCGTCCGGCAGCTCGGTCAAGCCGCCTCACAAAATGTATTGGACGGAGCGCGAATTCCGCCTCACGGGCAAGCCCATCACCGTCCCGGCCAGCCAGGTCGGCGGGATCAACATTGTTTACAACCAGAACTTCCCTCGCACCGTGGCGGCGGAATACCAGGGGCCGGGTTCCACCAGCATCACCGACGGCACCACCAATGCCGTTCTCAGTGAGCTGCGCACCCTCTGGTATGACCAGAGCCTAGGTTCCGTTTACGCCTATAACTTTGAAGGCCGCGTATTCGTGGAGCTGCTGGGCGATTTGAACCCCGACGGACTCACCCGCCAGTCACTGGGCTATGAAATCGTGGACGTGGCCAAACAGCCCGTGCCGCAGAGCGTCTCCACCCCGTTGGGCGAACGGATCCTGCCCGCCGACGCGACCGACTTGAACCTGTTGATGCCCTCGCCGTTGACGGGCATCGCCGGCTTCGACTTTGCCTATAGCCACTACCTTGCCGCCAACCCAGCGCCCGAGCTGTACGCCACCCGGGAAACCCGCAACCTCAATGATTACTCCGTCTTTTGGATGACCCCCGGGGTGGCCGGCCTGCAATGGCCCGACCAGTTCGTCCGCTACCAGCTCTATTGGCCGGCGGAAGTGGCCAAGTATAGCCACTACCTCCGCACGACGGTGGATACCGAAGCCCAGGCTGCGGCCACCGCCGTCCAGCTCTCCAGCCAGGATATGCCCAGCATCGCCTATCAGGACCCGCTGGACCGCCCGCGGGCGAAAATCACTGATGATTTCCGGTTCTACACCTACCTCGACGCCAGCCAGCCCACGCACCGCACCCTGCTGCAGTTCCTGTCCGGGGGCAACATCGCCTTCGAGCGGGCCTTCTCCTGGCTGGATGCCAATCTGAAAGCCACCAACCTCAACGACACCGTGGCCGCGAACCTGACCGATGTGGCCTCGTTTTACAACCAGTCGGCCGCCCACATGGCCTACACCAACTACCTCGCCCAGAATGCCGCCTACCAGGTGTTGTATGCCCCTTACGGAGCCTACTTGCAGGCCATGGCCAGCTGGGAGATCCGCAATGCCGCCTATACCAACAGCCTGGCGCTCAAGGCCGCCTATGACAGCCAGCTGACCACCTACACCACCTACACCAACTGGTGGATCCGCTACAAGGCTTACACGAACTATTCAACCTATGGCAGTCAACTGGCCGCCTATAATGCCTATACGAACTGGCAGGTCCGCCATACGGTCTACACGAATTACGCGGCCTATACCAACCAGCTGGCCGCCTACAATGCCTACACGAACTGGCAGGTCCGCCACACGGCTTACACGAATTACGCGGCCTATACCAACCAGCTGGCCATCTACCGCACCTACACCAACTGGCAGGACCGGTTTACCGCCTACACCAATTACCTGGCCCAAAACGCCGCCTACACCAACCAGTTCCGTTGAGCTTTGAACCTGACCTCCTGAAACTATGAAGCTGCATCCTCATTTTACCGCGTCCGCCGGCGCGCGTCCGCCCTTGGGCCGCCGCCTAGGTGCCCTCGGCAAGGGCGTGTTGCACCGCGTCCTTCGCTCCTTCGTTGTCCTGTCCGCCCTGGCCCTGCTCTCGGGTGTGCCGGCGGCAAAGGCGGCTACTGCCAGCAACATTTATAACGTCCAGTTCGTGGCGAGTTGGATTTATGTGTATCAAACGGGGGCGGTGCTCCTCGGGGCAACGGGCGATTATTGGAACGGGTTGAGTGCAGGCGGCAGCTATGGCCTGTATAACGCGGCGAGTCGGAATGAGGGGGTTACCTTTAGCTTCACCGCCGACGGCGTCCTTGGCGGGGGCGCCAATCCCTCCTTTACTGCCAATAACGCCTACGCTCTGATGAACGGCTATCTGTACGCGACTGGTTCCGGCACCATGACCTTCGCCAATCTGCCGTACAATGCTCCGTTTGCTCTTTACCTGTATACGCAGGGCGATTCCGCGTCGGGTGGGCGGAGGACTTCGGTGACTTACAATGGTTCCACCATCACTTCGGCCGCGACGGTGGCGGGTTCCACCACCTTTGTGAGCAATCGGAACTATATGGTTATCAATGGCACGACTACGGCCAGCGGCACGCTGCCCTTGTCCTACAGCGCGTATGTCAACGAGGCGGATTTCAACGGTCTTCAATTGCGTATGACGATCACCACTCCCTCCGTCACGAGCCAGCCGGCCAGCGTGGTGTTGACCAATGGCGGCAACGCCACCTTCAGCGCCACTGCGGGCGGCACGGCGCCGTTCAGCTACCAATGGAACTTCAATGGTGCCGCCATTAGCGGTGCCAACAGCGCTAGTTACAGCCTTGCCGGGGTCACGTCCGCCAACGCGGGCAATTACAATGTCATCATTGCGAACACGGCTGGCAGCGTCACCAGCAGCGTGGCGGGGTTGACCTTTTACTGCGCTCCCGTCGTCACGAACAACCCGGTGAGTCAGGTGGTCCACGTCGGCGATAGCGCCGATTTCAGCGTCACCGCGGGTGGGACAGCCCCGTTGAGGTATCAATGGCGCTTCAACAATGCTGCCATCGGCGGCGCCACCAATGCCAGTTACAGCCTCACCGGCCTCGCCACCAACAACGCGGGCAATTACACGGTGGTGGTCACCAACCTCTACGGCAGCGTCACCAGCAGCGCGGCGGCTTTGTCGGTGGGTTACATACCGACCGTGGTCACGGCGCCGGCGAGCCGGGCGGTTCCCATCGGCGGCAGCGCCACCTTCAGCGTCACGGCGGGCGGCACGGCTCCGTTCAGCTACCAATGGTGCTCCAACAGCGTCCCCATCGGCGGGGCCACCAGCGCCAGCTACAGCCTCACCGGCATCACGACCGACAAAGCCGGAAATTATACGGTCATCATTACCAACCTCTACGGCAGCGTCACCAGCAGCGTGGCGGTTTTATCCGC